>DASXMQ010000258.1:0-17012 GCA_036495625.1 Binataceae bacterium (SeqCode)
CCTCGCTCGCGATCTGACTAAGACTGAGCGAGTATAGCGCGGCGGCCGCGCCGCGCGACCATCGCCGCTAGTGGCGGTGTCCGCGCAAATCGGGCGGGAGGACGCTCGCCGCGACCGACGCGTCGAGACTTTCGTACTCGCCATAGCCGATCGTCTCGTACAACTCCGCCCGCGTCTGCATCCGATCGAGCATCGCCTCGGCCGTGCCCTTAGCCTTGAGCTCCGCGTAAAGCTCGCTCATCGCCTTCGCCGCGACCCTGAGCGACGACACCGGATGGATGACCATCTTGAACCCGAACTCCTCGAACTCGCGCGCGGTGAAATACGGGGTGCGACCGAACTCGGTCATGTTGGCGAGCAGCGGCGCGCGAAGCTCGCGCGCGAAGCGCCGGAACATTTCGGCGCCGGTCAGCGCCTCGGGAAAAATAGCGTCGGCGCCCGCCTCAAGGTAAAGCCGCGCGCGCGCGAGCGCTCCCTCGACGCCCTCGGACGCCGCCGCGTCGGTGCGCGCGATTATCCGCAGCGTTCGGCGCGCGCGGCGGGCCGCCGCGATCCGCGCCGCCGCCTCTTCGGGCGCCGCGAGCAGCTTGTCATTCAGATGACCGCACTTCTTGGGTAGCAACTGGTCTTCGATCTGAACCGCCGCGGCCCCGGCGTCCTCGAGCTCGCGCACCACGCGCATCACATTGAGAATACCGCCATAGCCCGTGTCGGCATCGACGATCAGCGGCAATCCGCCGGCGCGGCAGATGATGCGCGCGCTCGCCGCCAGCTCGTCGACCGTCATGATACCGAGGTCGGCAAGTCCCATGCTGGCGCTCAGCGCCGCGCCCGAGAGATAGAGCGCCTCGAAGCCCGCGCGCCGCGCGAGCATCGCCGCAAGTCCGTTGTGCGCGCCCGGAATCGCAAGAATACCCGGGCGCTCCCACAGCTTTGCGAGCCGCTCGCCGGCCGGTTCGATGCTATTCGCCTGCGTCAGCCATATCATCCGCGTGCCCTCCGTAGTCGCATGACCCTTCCCTCTCTGTCATCCCGAACGAGGCTGCGAGTCGAGGGACCCCGGGTCCTTTGAGTGCCGAGGCTCCGCGATGAACGCGCAGCAGGATCGGGATCCTTCGACTCGCGCAGCGCTCGCTCAGGATGACAAAAGCGGAAATTCGCAGCGCTCGCTCAGGATGACAGAAGAGGAAGATTCGTTGGAGGCCACATTTAAAACCTCTCCGGACCGTACGAAAAGAAACCTTCGCGCTGCGGCTTTCCGTGCGCCTGTTCTTTTGTGCAATGATTCCGCTGAACAAGATACCGGCGAAGGAACGCAATGGCGGACTATCAGGTGATCGTTATCGGGGCGGGCAACGCGGCGCTTGCGGCCAGTGTCTCGGCGCGCGGCGCCGGAGCGGATCGCGTTCTCGTACTGGAAAAAGCCCCCGAGCAGGATCGCGGCGGCAATACGCACTTCAGCGGCGGGCTCTTCCGCTTCGCCTTCGATCGCTCCGACGATCTGCTGCGCCTCGTGCCCAAGGCGCGCGAAGTCGAGGGCTTCATGGAAGGGATCGAGGCCTACCCCGCAGACGCCTTCCGCGAAGACCTGATGCGCGTGACCGAAGGACGCACCGACCCCGAGCTCTCGCAAATCCTGATCGCCAATTCCTACGAGACGGTGAGCTGGATGGCCGAGCAGGGGATGGCCTTCGAGCTCGCGCTCTCGCTCAGCGGCGTGCGTGTCGGCAACGTGATCAAATGGCCCAAGGGCGCGATCGTGCGCGCCGCGCACGAGGGCGTCGGACTCTCGCGGATGTGGTTCAATATCGCGCGCCGCGCGGGAATCGAAATCCGCTACGGCACGCCCGTGATCCGCCTCATCCAGGATCGCAAGGGGCGCGTATGCGGCGTGGTGGCGCGCGACGCGGACGGAATTCGCGAGATCGGCGCAGACGCGGTGGTGCTCGGATGCGGCGGCTTCGAGGCCAACATGGCGTGGCGCGCACAATACCTTGGCCGCCCGTGGGATCACGCGCGCGTGCGCGGCACCCCGCATAACCAGGGCGACGGCCTGCGCATGGCGATGGACATCGGCGCGATGCCGTGGGGGCAGTGGAGCGGATGCCACGCGACCCCGATCGACGCCGGCGCGCCGCCCTATGGCGATCGCGAGCTTACCGACAAGACCAACCGCCTCTCCTATGTTTACGGCGTGATGCTCAACAAGCTCGGACTGCGCTTCGTCGATGAAGGCGAGGACCAGAACCTTTACACCTACGCCAAGTTCGGCGGCACGATTCTCAATCAGCCGGGCGCCATCGCGTGGCAGATTTTCGACAGCAAGACCGTCGCCCTGCTGGAGGCGCGCTATTCGACCGGCCGTCCGATTGTCGCCGACACGCTCGACGCCATAGTCGCCCAACTGGGAGTCGATCGCGCGGCCGCGGCGCGCACGCTCGCCGAGTACAATGCCGCTGCGGGCCGCGGCTCGTTCAATCCCGGCGTGTGCGACGGGATGCATACGGAGGGCCTGGCGCTCGCGAAATCCAACTGGGCGCAGAAGCTCGACACGCCTCCTTACTACGCTTTCCCGGTGACGGGCGGAATCACGTTCTCGTTCGGCGGGGTCAGGGTGAACGATCGCGCTCAGGTGATCGGCACCGACTGGAATCCGATGCTGGGGCTGTTCGCGTGCGGCGAGATGGTCGGCGGACTGTTCCATAACAACTATCCGGGCGGTTCGGGACTGATGTCGGGCGCGGTCTTCGGCCGAATCGCGGGACGCAGCGCGAGCGCAGCCGCGCGCGCGGCCTCCTAGCGCCGGCGAACCGGCCAACTTCGATGAAACAGCTCAGGTTGCGCGCGGTGTTCATGCGCGGCGGGACCAGCAAGGCAGTGATGTTTCGCGCGGCCGACCTGCCGGCCGAGCGCGAACTATGGACGCCGATCTTTCTCGGCGTGATCGGCAGCCCCGATCCGAATGGACGCCAGCTCGACGGGATGGGCGGCGGAATTTCGTCGCTCTCGAAAATATGCGTGGTGGGACCGCCGACTCGCGCCGACGCTGACGTCGATTACACTTTCGCGCAGGTGTCGGTTAAGGATTCCTCGGTCGATTACAGCGGCAATTGCGGCAATATGTCGTCCGCCGTCGGCCCGTTCGCCGTCGATGAAGGGCTGGTCGCCGTCGTGGAGAGAGCCGGCGAAGCGACCGTGCGCATACACAACACCAACACGCGCAAGCTCATCGTCGCGCGCTTCCCGCTCGACGATGGCAGTGCTGCGGTGGACGGCGAGTTCGTCCTTCCCGGCGTCGCCGGCACCGGCGCTCCGGTGCGCCTCGATTTTCTGGAGCCGGGCGGCGCGGGCACGGGCAAACTGCTGCCGACCGGCAATGCCGCCGATACGCTGGATGCGGAGGACGCGGGCGGAATCGAGGTCTCGATGGTGGACGCGGCGAATCCGTGCGTGTTCGTCCCGGCCGGCGCGGTCGGCGCAAGCGGCGTCGAGATGCCGGACGAGCTCGAGGCCGACGGCGCGCTGCTCAGCCGCCTCGAGGCGATAAGGATCGCCGCGAGCCTCAGGATGGGCATCGCGAGGACCGCGGCGGATGCGGCGCGTATCCCGAGCATCCCGAAGGTCGCGATGGTTGCGTCGGCAGGCGCGGCGCGGACGCTTGCCGGCGAGCGCCTGGCCGCAGAAGACGCCGACGTGACGGTGCGGATGATCTCGATCGGCCAGCCCCATCGCGCCGTGCCGCTGACGGGCGCGATGTGCCTCGCCGTCGCGGCGCGAATCGAGGGCACGGTGGTAAACCAGGCTGCGCGCCCGAGCGCGTCGCCGGGCGATACCGTGCGAATCGCGCAGCCTTCGGGCCTCACCGTCGTCGGCGCGGCGGTAAAGCACAGACGCGATCGCGGACGCGATGAATGGTTTGCCGAGAGCGCGACGGTCTATCGCACGGCGCGCCGCCTCATGGACGGATGGGTGTTCGTGCGCGCATCCGCGCTCCCGGAAAAGCTTCGGAGCGCGCTCTCCGCCGGCCGGGAATAGTTCAACGCGTTGGTCATCGTGCCCGACGACAGCAGCCTCGAAGCAAGAAACTATTCCGCGCACGAGGTCCTGCGCGACGGCGGCTCGATCTATGTCCGCGCAATCCGCCCCGACGACAAGGAACGCCTGCTCGATCACTTCCGCCATATGAGTCAGGACTCGATCTACCATCGTTTTTTCGGCCTGAAACATTCGCTGAGCGAACAGGATCTCGTGCGCTTCACCGAGATCGACTTCGTAAGCCACGTCGCCCTGGTGGCGACGCTGCGCGTCGGCGACGACGAGCGCTTTATCGGCGTCGGCCGCTATGTCGTGACCGGACCGGGAAGCGCCGAGGTCGCGTTCGCCGTCCTCGACGAGCATCAGGGGCGCGGTATCGGAACGGTCCTGCTCGACCATCTGGGACGCGTCGCGCGCGCCGCCGGAATCGTCGAGTTTCAGGCCGACGTGCTCGGCGACAACAACCGGATGCTCGAGGTCTTTGCCAAGAGCGGCTTCCGCGTAAAGCGTTCGGCCGATGCGGGCGTGGTCCATCTGAGCTTCCCGACCGGCGAGACCGAGGCCTCGCGCCAGGCGAGCGAGCAGCGCAACTGGACCGCGGCCGCCGAGAGCATCCGCAAGCTGCTCCATCCGCGCTCGGTGGCGGTGATCGGCGCCTCGCGTTCGCGCGACAAGATCGGCGGGATGCTGGTCGCCAACCTGCAGCGCGCCGGTTTCAACGGGCCGATCTACCCGGTCAACCCGGCGGCGGGTGAAGTGATGGGGCTGCGAAGCTACCCGAGCGTCGCCGCGATCGGCGCGCCGGTGGACCTCGCGCTCGTCGCGGTGCCCGCCGAACTGGTCCGCGGCGCAGTCGAGGACTGCGCTCGCGCGAAGGTCCACGGCGTGGTTGTGATCACGTCGGGCTTCGCCGAAGTCTCGCCCGAGGGACGCGCGGAGGAGGAGCGGGTATTCGAGGCTGTGCGAGCGGCCGGGATGCGGATGGTGGGGCCGAACTGCATGGGCGTGATCAACACCGACCCTGCCGTGCGGCTGGACGGCACCTTCGCGCCGACCCTGCCGCAGCCGGGCAACGTCGGGATGTACTCGCAAAGCGGCGCGCTGGGCATCGCGATCCTCGACTACATGAAGAGCCGCGGGATCGGAATCTCGAGTTTCGTCTCCGCCGGCAACCGCTCCGACGTATCCAACAACGACCTGCTCGCCTACTGGCTCGACGACGCGCGCACAGCCGTGGTCGCGCTCTATCTCGAGAGCGTCGGCAATCCGCGCAAGTTCGCGCGCCTCGCACCCGAGGTCGCGCGCCGCCGACCGATCGTCGCGGTAAAATCGGGGCGCTCGGCGGCGGGACGGCGCGCCGCCTCCAGCCACAGCGCCGCGCTGGCCAACCTCGACGTCGCGGTCGAGGCGCTGTTCGAGCAGGCCGGCGTTATCCGCACCAACACGCTGATGGAGATGTTCGACGCCGTTGCGATGCTCTCGACGCAGCCGGTTCCAGCCGGTCCGCGCGTCGGCGTGGTGACCAACGCCGGCGGCCCGGGAATCCTGCTCGCCGATGCATGCGAAGCGAACGGCCTCGCGCTGCCGCAGCTTGCCGAGGGTACGCTCGGCGCGCTGCGCGCGTTCCTGCCCGCGCGCGCCGCGTTCGGCAATCCGGTCGACCTGACGGCGAGGGCCGGAGCATCCGAGTACGAACGCGCGATTGCGGCGGTCGGCGCCGATCCCAACGTCGACTCGGTGGTGGCGGTCTATATCCCGGCGACCGAAGCGCCGCGGAGCCTCGTCGCCGACGCGATCGCTCGCGGCGCGGCCGCGGTGCCGGCGCATAAGCCCGTGCTGACCGTGTTTCTCACCTCGCAATGGCCGCCGCCCGTGATCGACGCCGGAGCGCGCGGACAGATTCCGTCGTATGCGTTTCCGGAAAACGCAGCGCGGGTGCTCGGAGCGGCCTGCGGCTATGCGCGATGGCGCGCGCGGCCGCGCGGCACGGCGCTCGAGCTAAGTCCGTTCGCGATGGGCGCGGTGCGCGCGGTGGTCGATCGCGCGCTGAAGGACGCCGGTGACCCGATTTGGCTTGCTCCGGAAGACATCACGACCATCCTGCGCGCCGCCGGAATCGAGGTCGCGCAGGCCCAGCGCTCTTCGGTGGAGGACGCTCCGCGCGCCGCCGACAGCCTCGGCTATCCGCTGGTCGCCAAGGTGATCGCGCCAGGCGTTACGCACAAGAGCGATATCGGCGGCGTGATCATGGGATTGCAGTCGCCGGTCGCCGTGGCCGAAGCCGCCGTGACGCTCGCCGAGCGCACGCGCACCGCCGGTACGGCGCTCGAAGGCGTGCTGCTGCAGCGCGAGGTCCAGGGCGGAATCGAAGCGCTGGTCGGCGTCACCACCGATCCGACCTTCGGTCCGCTGGTGGTGTGCGGGCTGGGCGGCGTGATGGTGGAACTGCTGCACGACGTCGCGTTCCGGCTGAGTCCGGTCACCGATATCGACGCCCGCCAGATGCTTTCGACGCTGAGGACTTCGCGTCTGCTCGACGGCTACCGCGGCGCGGCGCCGGGCGATCGCGAAGCGCTCGTCACCGTGTTGCAGCGCGTCTCGGCGCTTATCGAGGCAATTCCCGAGTTGACCGAGATGGATCTGAATCCGGTCAAGGTGCTGCCGCCCGGAAACGGCGCGATCGTAGTTGACGCGCGGATGCGGCTGCTTCCGATGCCGCAGCGGATCTAGCGCGGAGCGCTGTCCGCACGCAGCGCCGGCGCTCCCCCCTTATTGCTGTGGTTCGTCTTCGCGTTCGCGCTGCGGCGAAGCTGCGTCGGCGGGCGATGCGGCCTCGCCGGAGGGTTCGGGCGATTTATCCGAGGCTTCGCCAGAAGCTTCGGGCGACGACGATGACTCGGCCGCGGGCGCCGTCATCGCCAGTTCCTGCTGCGGTCCGGGCGCGTCGTGCTCGCTCGCAGTCTGCTGGGCGGCCCGCTCTTCCAGTTCCTTGAACTCTTCGAGGTCCGGCAGGCCGTCGAGGTCGCGGAGGCTGAAGACTTCGAGGAACTCCGGCGACGTGGCGTACATGATCGGACGTCCCGGCGCCTCCTTGCGCCCGGCGATCCGCACCAGCCGCCGTTCGAGCAGCGTCTCGAGCACACCGCCCGAATCGACGCCGCGCAGCTGCTCGATTTCCGGACGGGTCACGGGCTGGCGGTACGCGACGATCGCGAGCGTCTCCAGCAGCGGACGGCTCAGGCGTGGCGGCTTGGCCGCGAGGAGCTTGCGCACGTAGAGCGCGTGCTCCTTGGGCGTGCGCAGCTGGTAGCCGCCCGCCACCTCTTCAAGCACGACCCCGCGCGCACCATAACCCAAAAGCATCGCGCCGAGCGCTTTTTTAATCGCGTCGCGGGGGACGTTATCGAGGACCGCCGAGAGCCGCGCGAGCGAGACCGGTTCGCCCGCCGCGAACATCAGGCTTTCCAAAATCGCCTTGAGCCGTTCCTCTTCCATCCCGCTCCCGCTGCCGCGCCGTTAAGCCTTAAGCCTTCGTACCAGAGACCGCGTTATCCGAACCCGCACCTATCGAAGGCCGCATTATCCAACACCGAGCGCCGCGATTGTTCATTGCTGTTCTCCGTCCGCCGGCGCCGGCGGCGCCTCGGCGCGAGCGGCCCGCTCCAGCAGAATCGGGCCGTAGCGGCGGTCCTGATGCGCGCGCACCCTGCCCTGCCGAATCAATTCCAGCAGCGCCATGAAGGTCGCGATCACCACCGCGCGATCGTCCGGATCATTAAAATCCTTGAACAGCGCTGCGAACTCCACCGTGCCGCCGCCCTGCTCCAACGCCGTCATGATCCGCGGAATGCACTCGGCGACCGGAACATCGCGCAGCGCTATCTGGCGCGGCGCCGCGTCGCCGAGCCGCTTCAGCACCGCGGCCATCGCCTCGACCAGGTCGAAGAGCGACACGCTAAGCCGCGGCGCTGCGCCCGCCTCTTCCGGCGGCGGTTCGGGCAGCTTCTCGCCCGGCGCGGCGAAGACGTCGCGGCCTAGCAGCGTGCGCGCGCCGAGCTTCTCGGCCGCCTCGCGATAGCGCTGGTACTCGAGCAGCCGCGCGACCAGGTCGCGCTTGAGTTCCTCGGCCTCCTCCAGCTCCTCGGACCCGGCGTGCGGCAGCATCGAGAACGACTTGATGAGCAGCAGCGTCGCCGCCATCACCAGGTACTCGCCGGCCACGTCGAGGTTGAGCGAATCGAGCAGCTCGAGGTAGGCGAGATACTGCTCAGTGATGACCTTGGCGGTGACGTCGCGCGCGTCGAGTTCCGCGCGCTTGATCAGGTGAAGCAGCAGGTCGAGCGGCCCCTCGTAGATCGGGAGGCGAAAGCGCGGCCCCGCCGCCGCTGCCTCGACGCGCTCCGCCGCGTTGTGCGAGCCCTCGCTCACAGGAGCATCCGCGCGATCGCGTTAATCAGCGGGTCGATAACCACGTCCACCGCGTTCGTATACAACAACGCGAATAATATCAGAAGTCCGTACGGTTCAAGACGGGCGAAGGCCCGCGCCGCCGGCGGCGGCAAAAGTCCCGCCAGCACCCGGCCGCCGTCGAGCGGCAGCAGCGGCAGGAGGTTGAAGATAGCGAGCAGCACGTTGATCATCACCGACGCCCGCATCATGTAAACGAGCGGCAGCGCGATCGCCTCGCCCCAGGGCGCGTTGACATGGGGCGCGAGCATCCGCGCCGCGAAAGCGCTCGCGACCGCGAGCGTGAGGTTGGTGAGCGGTCCCGCGGCCGCGACCGCGATCATCCCGGCGCGCGGGGGCGTCAGCCGCCGGAAATCGACCGGTACCGGTTTTGCGTAGCCGAAAACGGGCAGATGCAGAAAGAGCAGCAATGCCGGCATGATCACCGTGCCGATCGGATCGACGTGGCCGAGCGGGTTGAGCGTCAGGCGCCCGGCGCGCCGCGCGGTATCGTCGCCGAGCAGGTTCGCGACATAACCGTGCATCACCTCGTGCAGCACGATCGCAAACACGGTGGGCACGGCCCAGATCGACAGGGTGACGATAAACTCGCTGACGTTGCCCACGCTTTGTTCTCTCGCCTTTGGATCGCGCTCAGGAAATTTCGGCTCGTGCGGCGCGCGCGGCGCGTGGATGATGCGTGCGATGGACCTTGCGCAGATGCGTCTTCGACAGATGGGTGTAAATCTGCGTGGTCGAGATGTCGCTGTGGCCGAGCATCTCCTGCACCGCGCGCAAATCCGCGCCGCCCTCCAAAAGATGCGTCGCGAAACAGTGGCGCAAGGTGTGCGGGCTGACCCAGGCAAGCCTCGGCTCGGCGAACGTCCATTCCTTGAGTGCCTTGAAGAACCCCTGCCGCGTCATCGCGCGCCCCAGCCTGGTCGTAAACAGGTCCGCCGAAGGCCGCGCCGCGCGGCCCTTTTGCGATCGCTCGTGCTCGCGCGCGACAAGGTAGCTCCTGAGCGCGCGCACCGCGGCCGATCCGATCGGCACGATCCGCTCCTTGCCGCCCTTGCCCATCACGACCACGATTCGCTCGGCCAGGTTGACCTGGCCCGCCCTGAGGCCGACCAGCTCCGAAACCCGCAAGCCGCATCCATACGCCAGCTCCAGCATCGCGCGGTCGCGCTTGCCGCGAAGCGTTTTGATGTCGATCACGTCGAGCAACATCTCGAGATCGCGCCGCCCGAGCGTGCGCGGGAGCGCCCGCGGATGCGGCCGCAGCTTTATTGGCGCGGCTGGGTCGTGCTCGACGATCTTCCGCTCGACCATCTCGCGCGCCAGCCCGCGGATGCTCGCCAGATGCCGCCGCTGGCTCGCGACCGACATCCCGCGCCGGCCCATCGCTTCCAGGTAGCCGCTGACTGCCCGCGCCTCAAGCGCGGCGGGTTCGATTCCGCGGTCCCGGCAATGCTGCTGGAACTCGCGCAGGTCGCGCGCGTACGCCTGCACCGAGTTGTTGCCAAGACCGCGCTCGACCCGCAGACGGTCGAGGTGGCGTTCGATGATACTGTCCCAGTCGTCGGTCGGGGTCTCTTGCCGGGCGCGGTGCGGAGAACGCGCGCCGCGCGCCGCCCCGTTCGATTCGCTCGGGTGCGCCGCCGCTGTGGGGCCCGGCCGGGGTTTCACGACGCTCCGTTGTGCGCCGGAACGTCGTCCAGCCGCTCGACCAGCGCCGCGCGCAAACGCCGCATCGCCTCGAGCTCGACGATCTTTCCGCCGTTCGCGCCGCTGATGTAGAAAACGTCGAGCGCCTGGTCGGCGTTGGTCGAGATGCGCGCGAGATGGATCACCATCCCGAGCTTGAACAGGGTGTGGGTGATCGCGAACAGCAGCCCGACCCGGTCCTGGGTGAAAACGTCGACCACCGTGTATTGCTCGGAGCTGCGATTGTCCACCGTGATCTCGGTCGCCACGCGGCGCACGAATTTGCGCCCCGCCACGCGCGAGCGCTGCGCCCCGGCGACCATCGCCTCGATGTCGCGCTGGCCGGCCAGCACCGCCTGGAGATCGCGCTCGACGCGCAGCCATCGCTCCTCTTCCATCGCCATCCCGCCGGCGCCGTGCGACACGCGAAAAACGTCGAGCGCCACGCCGTCGTCGCGGGTGGTGATCCGCGCGGAGAGGATGTTGAGATTGTTGGCGGTAAGTACGCCCGCGATCTTCGAGAATAGGCCCGGCTGGTCGCGAGTGGCGACGATAAATTCGCTGAATTCGAGCTCGGGAAAGTGGCGATGGCGGCAGACCAGGGCCTGCTCGCCCAGCGCGCGCATCAGCTCGAAATGCATCGGGATGTCGTCTTCCGAAACGGTCAGGAAGTAGCGCTCGGGCATCAGGTCGAGAAAGGCCGCAAGCTCCTCGGACGGGGCGCCCAGCGGGCCCATTCGTTCGCGCACTGCGGCCTTGACCAGAGCGAGGCGGCGCGCGGGATCGACTGCCTCGCGATCGCCCTGCTCCAGGATCTTGAGCGCGCGCATGTAGAGGTCGCTCAGCAGCATGTCGCGCCAGTTGTTGTACACGTTGGGCGCGACCGCGCGCATGTCGGCGAAGGTCATCAGGTAAAGCGCCTTCAGCCGATCGATCGAGCCGGCCGCGCGCGCGAATTCCTCGACCGTGCGCACGTCGTCGACGTCGCCCTTCTGCGCTACCTGCGACATCATCAGGTGGTTGCGCACCAGGAATACGACCAGGTCGGTCTCCTCGTCGTCCAGCCCCAGGCGACGCGAGACTTCGGCCGTCAGCACCGCGCCGCGTTCGTGATGGTCGTGGCCGTGGCCTTTGCCGATGTCGTGCAGGACCAGGGCGAGAAAAATGAGCGGTAGCGCGGCGACCTCGCGCGCGACCTCGGTCAGCAGCGGGTTGCTGTCCTTGAACTCGCCCGCGCGCAGCCGCTCGAGCTCGCGCACTGCGGCGAGCGAATGCCGGTCGACGGTATAGATATGGTAGAGGTCGTGCAGGACCCGCGCGTACAGATTGCCGAACTCGGGAATCGCCGCGCCGAGCACACCCGCGCGATGCATCGCCTCCAGCGTCTCCGCCACGCGCTGGCGCCCGGACATGATTCCCATCAGCGCCATCCCGGTCCGCGGATCGCATCGGAAAGCGTCGTCGACGAGGCCGAGGTTGTCGCGCACCTGCTGATACGCGCTCCCCGAAAGCTCCACGCCATGCGCCTGGCAATCGGCGAAAATGGTGATCAGATTGATCGGCGCGCGGGTGAAGAATTCCTTGTCCGCGATCGCAAGCAGGCGGCCCTGGATGAGCACGCCGGGACGGATCTGGCGCCCGCCGGCGCGGCGCATGAAGCGCCCGGCGGAAGGATCCTCGGTGACGCGGGCGATAAGCCCCTCGGAGAACCGATGGATCGCGGCGGCCTGCGCGTAATAGTGGCGCATCAGCGCGGAAGACGCGCTCCCCGAAGCGTCTGCCGTGAAGCCGAGCAGCGGAGCTATCTGCTCCTGGTATTCGAACGTGAGCTGGTCGTGATGCCGTCCGCTCAGGAAATGCATCGAGTTCCGCACGCGATACAGGAAATCCTGTGCGCACACGACCTCCTCGAGCTCGGCGGCGCTGATGATCGCTTTCTGCACCAACTCGGGCAGCGAGTGCACTTTGTACTTTACCTTGGCCAGCCAGAGCGCCGTATGCAGGTCGCGCAGACCTCCCTCGCCCTCTTTGATCTGCGGCTCGAGCAGGTAAATCGAATCGCCGTAGTGGCGATGGCGGTCGCGGCTTTCCTGCAGCTTGGCCTGAAAAAATTTCTGCTGGTTGCGGTTGAGGACCTCGTCGATAAGCTCCTGGTCGAGGGCCGCCCACAGCTTCTCGTCGCCGGCGAGCAGGCGGGTATCGAGGATCGCGGTCTTTTCCTTCAGATCATTGCTGGCGGCGCGCACGCACTCGCGGATGTTGCGCACCGCCTGGCCAACCGTGAGGCCGGCATCCCACAGCGCGTGCAGGATTATCTCGGTCACCACCTCGACGTAGGGGCCAGGCTTGTAGTCGTGCACAAAGAGCAGATCGATGTCGGATTGCGGATTGAGCTCGCCGCGTCCGTAACCGCCGCGCGCGATCACCGCAAGGCGCTGGTTCAAGCGCGCGAAACGCCGCGAATGATGATGCTCGGCGTAGCGATAGAGCGCGCGCACCATCCGATCGATACATCCCGTGTACTCGCGGACGATCTCGATCCCGCCGGCGCCGGCGAAATGCCGCGCTGCCAGTTCCTTGCGTACCGCGTCGAGCCATGCGCGGCCGGCTGGTCCCGGCCGCTCGGCACTCCGGAATTCGGTGTAGAGCGAATCTTCGTCGCGCGCGGTGACGGGCTCGGCTGCCACCGCGCTCCCGGCGGCGCCTGTAAGCGGGGCTTCGTTCACAAATTGCCCACCGCGGCGTCGGCGTTGAAGTAATGGACCGCCGCTTCCGCGATACCCTGTGCGAGGACCTCTTGGTACCGCGCAGAAGCCAGACGCGCGGCCTCGTCGCGGTTGGAGAGAAAGCCGCACTCGACCAGCACCGCGGGCATGCGCGCGCCGACCAGAACGTAGAACGGCCCGCGCATCGCGCCGAGCGCGGTCACCCGCACTCCCAACGAGGCGTTAATGTCGGCTGCGGTCTGCGCTTCGATCATCGAAGCAAGGGCGACCGATTCGTTGGCCTTATATTGCTGTCGCATATCGCTCAGGATGTAGTTTAAGTCGCTCCCCGCCGCCGTGCTATAGGCGCCGCCGCTCGCATTCTCCATCGCCGCCAGCCTGATCGTTGCGCGATCGGTCGTATTGTTCAGATAGTATGTCTCGATTCCCGCCGTGCCGGCGTCCGGACTCGAGTTGAGATGGATCGAGATAAAGAGGTCGGCGCCCTCTTTGTTGGCGAACGCGGTGCGGTCGGCCAGCGTCACGAAATAGTCACCCGTACGAGTGAGTATTGCGCGGACGCGGCGCCGCTCGAGCTCGGCCTGGAGGCGAATCGCGATCTGCAGCGCGAGATCTTTCTCAAGGAGCGGGGCGCCGACCTCGGTGCCCGAGTCGTAGCCGCCATGGCCCGGATCGATGACGACCACGGGCTCGCTCGCCGCCGCCTCGGCCGCCGGCGGGAGCGGCGCCGCTACGCCTTGTGGCGGCAGCGTATCCGCCCGCCCCTTCGGGGCGGGCGGATGCGCCGACGCTAGCTGCACGCCACCGCCCGCGTCGGCCGCAGTCGCGGTCGGCGCAGCGACTACGGCCGACGCGGGCAGCGGCAGCACCGAAGATGATGGCCGCTGCCCTGCCGCAGTAACAAGCGGCGGGACAGCGGCCGCGATGCGCGGCGCCGCGGCGGGCGGGCGGCCCATGGTCACCCGGCCGCCGCGGCGCTCGGTGCGCACCAGCACCGGCGCGGCCAAGTTGGGAGCCTCGCCCGCCGGAGCCAGTCGAATCAACAGCTCATGCGGAAACTTGCCGACCGCGTAGTCGGTCTTGCCCGCAACCTGGATCACCAGGCGCGACCGGCTGCCCCCGGGTTCGATTGCGCGCACGGACACGACCGGTGCGCGCTCGCGCCCATAGAGCGGACGCGGCGGAAGGTCGATTCGGGTGTTCGCGAGATCGAGCCAGAGCTCGTTGCCGTGCGCGCTGAGCGTACAGCCGAAACCCTTGCCGCGCACACCGAAGCGCAATTCGACGACGGGGCCGCGCGCAACCGCCGCGGCGCTGTCGATCACGGCGGCGCCAGCGCCAGCCGCGAGCGCTGCGAGCGCCGCCGCCGCGCCAAGCGCCGCGGCGGCGGCTATCCGGGTCCAGCGCGCAAAGATCATCCGCAATCCGCCGCCTTGCCGATGCCGTTTTCGCGCCGGGCCCATCCAACGACCATCGCGGCCGCTAACCCTCGCCCTGCCTGAGCCGGCCGACCGCGCGCGCCAGCGCATTGAGCGCTTCGATCGGCGTCAGCCGTTCGACCTCGAGCGTCTTCAATTCATCGACGACGCGCCGCTCGGCTGGCGTGAAAAGTCCGAGCTGACCGACGCCGCCGCCCTCGGTGTGTGGACGATGCGCCAGCCGGGCCTGCCCCGCTTCGTCAAGCTCGCCCATCTCGAGATTGGCCAGGATCTGGCGCGCGCGCGCGACGACGGTTTCAGGTAATCCTGCCAGTCGCGCCACTTCGATTCCGTAGCTGCGGCTGGCCGGCTGTTCGATCACTCGTCTCAGAAAGATCACCTCATCCTCCCACTCCCGCACCGCCATACTGAGATTCTTTACGCGCGGACGCTCGCGCGCAAGATCGGTCAATTCGTGGAAATGAGTGGCGAATAGAACTTTGGCGCGAGTGTTGTCGTGCAGATGCTCGGCCAGTGCCCAGGCAATTGCGAGGCCGTCGAAGGTGCTGGTGCCGCGGCCTACTTCGTCGAGTAAAAGCAGGCTTCGCTCGCCCAGGCCCAGCAGCAGGCGCGAGGTCTCGCGCATCTCGACCATGAAGGTGGACTCTCCGCGGCGCAGATCGTCGCGCGCACCGATCCGGGTAAGCACACGGTCCACCAGCCCCAACTCCGCCTCGGTCGCAGGCACGAAACCTCCCATCTGCGCCATGATCACGATCAGCGCTACCTGCCGGAGATAGGTCGACTTGCCGGCCATATTGGGTCCGGTGATGAGCAGGAGCTGGCGCTCGTCGGGATCGGTCTGAAGATCGTTGGGCACGAATTCGCCCGCGCGCATCGCAGCCTCGAGCACCGGATGGCGTCCGTCGCGAACCACGAGCGCCAATCTCGAATTCATCCGCGGCCGCACGTACCCGCGCCGGCGCGCCACGGCGGCGAGCGCGAGCAGAGCGTCGAACTCGCCGACTGCGGCCGCCGTTGTCAGAACCGGCCCCGCCCGGAGGGCGAGATCGCGCACCAGGGTGGTGAACAGCCCGAGTTCGAGTTCCTTCAAGCCCGACTCGGCGCCGAGGATTTTGCGTTCGAGCTCCTTCAGCGCCTGAGTGGTGAAGCGTTCCGCCCCGACCAGCGTCTGCTTGCGCTCGTAATCGGCGGGCACGCGGTCGAGGTTAGGCTTGGTCACCTCGATGTAGTAGCCGAAGACCTGGTTGTAACGGACCTTCAGCGAAGGAATATTGCTGCGCGCGCGCTCGGCGGCTTCGAGCTCGGCGATCACGCCGCGCGCGTCGGAAGCGAGCGAGCGCAGTTCGTCGACTTCGGCGTTGAAACCCGTTCGAATCACGTTACCGTCGCGCGGATTTATCGGCGGCTCGTCGCTGAGCGTCGTGTCGATCCGTTCGGCCAGCTCGGGCATCGGCACGATCCGCGCGGCGAGCTCGCGGATGAGCGTGCTTTGGCATGGTTGCAGCGCGGCCCCGAGCGCGCCGACCGCCCGCAGCGCCTGCTCCAGCTTGAGGCAATCGCGCGGCGAAGCGCGCAGGCTTCCGAATCGGCCGGCCAGCCGCTCGAGGTCGCCGATTCGCCTGAGCGCGTCCGCCACTTCACCGCCGAGATCGGCCTCGAACAGCTCTTCGACCGCGTCATGGCGCGCGCAGATGGCCTCGAGGTCGAGCAGCGGATAGACGATCCAGTTCTGCAGCGCGCGCGCGCCGACCGGCGTCAGAGTCTCGTCGAGCACCGAGAGCAGCGACCCGCGGCGCGTGCCGTCGGAGGAGACCACGAGTTCCAGATGGCGCCGGCTGACCTCGTCGACCAGCATGTATTCGGCGGCGCGATACGGATGCGGCGGGCGCAGATGGGCGAGATCGCGGCCGAAGGTTTGCTCGACGTAAGTGAGCGCGGCGCCGGCGGCGACGGTCACGGACTCGCCGAGCGCGCCCGCCGCTTCGGCGCCGAAGCGCGCGGCCAGGGCCTCGCGCGAACGCTCCGTGTCGAGAGCGGCACCGTCGAGCCAGGTGATCGGACATTCGACGTCCTCGAGCAGCGCCGCGAGTACGCTATCGCCGCCTGGCGCGATAATCTCGCGCGGCGCGATTCGCGCGATCTCCTCGCGCACTCCGGCGGCGCCGGCGATTCGCGTCGTCAGAAACTCGCCGGTCGAAACGTCCATCGCGGCCAAGGCGAAACCGCCCTCGCCCTCCGGGCTTTCGGCCACCGCGAGGAGGAAGCTCTTTTCGCTGGAGGCGAGCACGGTTTCTTCGCTTACGGTTCCGGGCGTGATCACTCGCACGATCTGCCGCGGCATCAGGCCGCGCTGCGGCGTCAACTGAAACGGCGCGGATGGCCCCGAGAACTTACCGGAACTGCTATCCGCTTTCGGCACGCGCGGGCGCGGCTCGGGCTGCGTCTGCTCGCAGATCGCGACCTTCAAACCGGCCTTAAGCAGCTTGGCGATATAGGGTTCGGCGGAGTGGTAGGGCACGCCGCAGAGCGGAACGCCGTCTTTGGAGCGAGCGGTGAGCTGGATGTCGAGCACTCGCGCGCCGATCTCGGCGTCTTCGAACATCATTTCGTAGAAGTCGCCGAGGCGGAAAAACAGGATCGCGTCGGGCACCTTCTG
>DASXMQ010000259.1:0-10018 GCA_036495625.1 Binataceae bacterium (SeqCode)
AATTGCGTCGCGCACGCGCTTGGAGCCGAGCCCTTCGATCGCGGAAGTTCCCGCCGCGATCAGGATTGGCGCGGAAAAAAAGGCCACGCGATCGACTATTCCCGCGCGGAGCGCCGCTCCCGCCAGCTTGGCACCGCCCTCGATGAGCAGGTCGCACCAGCCGCGCCGCGCGAACTCGCGCATCGCGGCGCGCAGGTCCACCTCGCCGCGGCGCCCCGGGCATCCCACCACCTCGACGCGCCCGCCCGCGCCATCTCGGCCGTAGCGGCGTCTGGCCCGCGCCGCGTTGGCCGTCGTCGTGACCAGGAGCGCGGGCGCCTTCGACCGCTGGGTGAAGACCCGCGCGCGCGGCGAGACTCTGAGGCGCCCGTCGATTACGACTCGCACCGGGTCGCGGCCGCCGGCGATTCTACAAGTCAGGCGCGGATTGTCGGCAATAACCGTTCCCGCGCCGACCATCACCGCGTCGGCCTCGCTGCGCCAGCGATGGACCAGGGCGCGGGACGCTTCCGAACTTATCCATCGCGAATCGCCCGAGGCAGCGGCGATCCGGCCGTCGAGCGAGAGCGCGAGCTTGAGCGTCGCGAACGGCCGCCCGCGCGTCACGCGCGTGATGAAGCCGCGGTTGAGATCGCGGCATTCGTCCTCGAGCACCCCATTTGCGATCTCGATTCCCGCCGCGCGCAGAATCCTGAGTCCGCGCCCGCGCACTGGCGGATAGGGATCGACGCATCCGACCACGACCCGCCGGACTCCCGCCTCGGCCAGTGCGCGCGCACACGGCGGCGTGCGTCCCCGATGAGCGCACGGCTCGAACGTAACGTAAGCCGTGGCGCCGCGCGCCCTCTTGCCCGCGCGCGCGAGCGCCGCCGCCTCGGCATGCGGACGGCCGCCCGGGGCCGTCGCTCCCTGCCCGACGATGCGGCCGCCGCGCGTGATCACGCAGCCCACGGCCGGATTGGGCGAAGTGCGCCCGAGCATCCGACGCGCAAGCGCCAGCGCCTTGCGCATGTAGTGCGAATCGGCGGCGGAAGCCTCGGCGGCGGGCACGGTGGCTTACGAAGCGGGTCCGCCCTTGCGCGGGGACGGATCGCGCTTTCTGTCGCGCGGGGGAGCGAGCGGCAGCGCAGACGATGCGCTGGCCTCTTTGCGCAGCCGGATCAGGTCTTCAAGCTCGTGCATGAACTCGTCGATATCCTTGAAGGAGCGGTAAACCGAAGCGAAGCGCACGTAGGCGACCTGGTCAACGCGATGCAGTTCGTTCATGATCGCGCCGCCAATCACCGAGCTTGGAACTTCGCTCCCGCCATGCTCGGCGACGGCGGCTTCGATCCGGTCGGCGATCTGGTCGATGGTTTCCATCGAGACCGGGCGCTTCTCGCAGGCCTTCTTGAGCCCGGCGACGATCTTGGAGCGATCGAACGGTTCGCGCCGGTTGTCTTTCTTGACCACCATCGGCGCGGATTCCTCGACCCGTTCGTAGGTCGTGAAGCGCCGCTTGCACGACGAGCACATTCGGCGCCGGCGGATGGTGGCTCCGTCGCCGCTCAGCCTTGAATCGACCACGCGGTTGCCGCGATGGCGGCAATACGGGCACCTCATGAGGCAAGTTTAGCGCGTGCGCCGCGACCGGCGCATCCGGGCCGCGCCCGCTCGCAGGAAAACGGCTGGGGGGTGCCCGGCTCACTAAATGAGGATGCGGCGGACGGCCTCCACAATGCTGCCGGGCGCCGTACGCAAGCTTTAGAGGGTGGAGATGTGATGCGGACGGTCAGGCCTTGTGCGCTTCGATGTAGTTGACTACGTCCTTGACGGTGCGGATCTTCTCGGCGTCCTCGTCCGAGATCTCCATCCCGTACTGCTCTTCCAGCGCCATCACAAGTTCGACGATATCGAGCGAATCAGCGCCCAGGTCCTCGATAAATGACGCTTCTGGCGTCACTTCATCGGCGGACACGCCGAGCTGCTCGCTGATGATCTCGCGAACCTTGGTTTCGACTTCTCCAGCCATCGTGGTTGCTTTCCTCCTGCCGGCCTGCGCCGGGGGCAGCGCGCCGCGCGTTTAGTCTGGTTCGATTACGGTTGATTCCGTCCCGCGCCTGCGCCGGATCGTGCTCGCGCGCGCGTTGGCGGCATCGCCCCCGGGCCAGCAAACGTTACAGCGCAGCTTAGGGAGTTGGCTGCAACTAGGCAAGTTGCAGGCGCAGGCCGCTGAGGCGCGCGCAGTCGCCCAGCCGGCCGCGGCCGGGGCTCCGGCTCCCGGTCGCACTCCCGCTGCGCCGCGGCGCGCCGTCTTTCGGTTCCCGCTAAGCGCCCGCTCGAGCCTCTTCGGCCAGAGCCTGGCCGCAGGCCCTCAACGAGGCCGGATCTTCCACCGACCGCACCTTGAAGCCCTTGTTGATTCGCCGCATCAGACCCGCGAGCACGCGCCCGGCGCCGAACTCGATCGCGCTGGTCGCGCCCGAGGCGCCGAGCCGGGCCATCGATTCTTCCCATCGCACCGGCGCGGTGATCTGCTCCAGCAACAGCGGCCCGATGCGCGCCGGGTCGCGATTCACCTCAGCGGTCACGTTAGAGATCACGCCAAAGCGCGGTGCGCTCACCGCCAGCGCCGCGATAACCGGCGCCATGCCGTCGCGCGCGGGCTGCATCAGGGGCGAATGAAACGGCGCGCTGACTTTCAGTTCGACCGAAGCGCCTGCGCCGCGTTCCTTGGCAATTTCGATCGCGCGCCGGACCGCCGCCGCGTGTCCGGCAATTACGATCTGGCCGGGCGCGTTGAGATTCGCGGGCACCGCGATCTGGCCGTCCTGCGAGACCTGCGCGCAGACCTCGCGCACGGCGGCGAGATCGAGCCCGATCAGCGCGGCCATCGAGCCCTGCCCCGCCGGGCAGGCCTCCTGCATCTGGCGCCCGCGCTCGCGCACCGCGCGGAGCGCCGCGGGAAACTCGAGCGCGCCGGCCGCCACCAGCGCCGTGTATTCGCCGAGGCTGTGGCCGGCAGCGAGTTCGGCGTCGACGCCGAACTCGGCTTGAAACGCGCGCAACGCCGCGATTGAAGTGGCGAGCGTCGCCGGCTGCGTGTTGGCGGTCAGGCGCAAATCCTCTTCCGGCCCCTCGAAACAGAGGGTGGACAGCTTGACCCCCAACGCGTCGTCGGCCTCGGCGAAAGCCTCGCGCGCGGCGGCAAACTCGCGCGCCAGCTCGGCGCCCATGCCGACCTTCTGCGCGCCTTGCCCGGGAAACAGAAATGCGATCTTCATCTGCCGACCCTCATGATGCCAATTCTGGGCACTGTTCTATTCGAAAGGGAGATTGCGCTCGATGCCGCGTGCGGGGCGCTAATATCAGGCAATATCAGGCCGGTTCGGGCTTGCGCGGCGCCGCTTCGGGCCGGGAGGCCGATTCGGACGCCTTGTCCTCGTCCTTGCGCGCTTCGGTTTGCGCGCCATCGTCATGCGGCGCGCCAGGCGCGCCTCCATTGACCGCAATGATCTCGGGCGTCGGGTGCTCGACCGGCGGATGCTCGAGCGGCGCGGTCTTGGAGCCTGCCGAAGGCGACGCGGCCGGCGCGCCCGGATGTTCGGAGTTTGGAGAGTACGCCTGAGGTGCGGGCGCTGCGGAAGGAGCCTGCGGCCCGCCGGCCTCACGGGGATGGCGATGCAACCGTTCGCGCATCCGATCGAGCAGCGCACGGAACCCCTTTCCCCCCGGCTTGGCCGGCATCGCGGATACGTGACGCGCCAGCATCTCGACGATCTCGGCATTGACGCGCTCGACCAGCGCCTCGTTGGCGGCGGCGCGGATGGCGTTGCGGATCGCGCGCGGATTGGACGAGCCGTGGGCGATGATCGCGACGCCGCCGAGCCCGAGCAGCGGCGCGCCGCCGTATTCGGCCGGATCGAGGCGCTCGCGAATCCTGCCCAGGCGCTTGCGCACCAACAGGTAAGCGAGCCGGCCGAAGAAGCTGCCAAAGACGTCGCGCAGGTTGCCGAGCAGGAAGGCGGCGAAGCCTTCCATCGTCTTGAGCGCCACGTTGCCAGTGAAACCGTCGGTCACCACCACGTCGGCCTTGCCGCGATTGATGTCGCGTCCCTCGACGTAGCCGATGTAATCGACCGACTCGCGCATCCCGCGGAGCATCGCGGCCGCCGCGCGCGTGAGGTCCGTGCCCTTGGAGTCTTCCTCGCCGTTGGCCAGGATGCCGACGCGCGGGCTGGGCACGCTGCGCACGCGATGGGCGTACACGCTGCCCATCACCGCGAACTGCGCGAGATTCGCCGGCTTGACCTCGGTATTGGCCCCGGCGTCAATCAGCAGAGCGAAGCCGTCGCTCGCCGGCACCAGCGACGCGATCGCGGGGCGCTCGACGCCGGGCAAAGTGCCGAGGATCATCATAGCCGCCGCCATGACGGCGCCCGAGTTGCCCGCGCTGACGAAGGCGCTGGCGTCGCCACGCTTGACCATCTCGAGACCGACGTGAATCGAGGATTGCGGCTTGGTGAGCACCGACTCCATCGGCGACTCGTCCATCGCGACGCTCTCGGACGCATGTTCGACGGTTATCTTGAGGCCGCCGATCTTGTGCTCGGTTAGCTCGCGCGTCAGCAGGTCGAGATCGCCGACCAGGACGACTTCGATGCCGAAGTCGCGCGCGGCCGCAACCGCGCCCTCGACGGTCGCCTTGGGGGCGAGATCACCCCCCATCGCGTCAAGCGCGATTCTCACGCGCCGCTCCGCGCGCCGCCTACTCGGCGGTCTCCGCGAGCTGCCGTCCGCGGTAGGAGCCGCAGTGATGGCATACGCGATGCGGCATCGTTGGTTCGCCGCACTGCGCGCAGGCGACGGGATTGACCGGGCGCAGCGCATCATGAGCGCGGCGCTTGTTACGCTTGGAACGTGAGGTACGACGCTTGGGTGCTTGCATGACGTTACTCTCTTCTGTTTGAAGCTTGATTCACGCGGCTTCAGGAGCGCTCGAGCTTCAGCGTTCGCAGAACCGCCAGGCGCGGGTCGCGGGCCTGCGCTTCGCAGCCGCAAGGATTAAGGTTCAGATTGGTCCCGCAGCTTGGACAAAGGCCCCGGCAATCCTCGCGGCACAGTGCGCGGCTCGGCAGGGCAAGGATCAGTTGTTCGGCGATAAGCGGCGCGAGATCGATCTGATCGCCGTCATAGAGCGAAAATTCCAGGTCTTCCGAGCGCAGACGGCCGTCATCGTCGTCACACGCGGCGCGCGGCGCCAGCACGAAGCGAAAGGGGCGCGCGCTCGCGGCGCTGAACTCCTCGGCGCAGCGCGCGCAGGAGGCGACCATCGGAGCGTTCAGCCGGCCTTCGAAAAACAGCTCCATACCAGCCCGATAGTATGACAAATCGACCGCGATCGCGCCGCCGACCCGGAACTCATCCACCGGGCCCTGGCGCAAGCGGCGGTTAACCTCATCCTCGGACTGGAGAAAAGAGACCTCTCTGGCCTCGGCGGTTATTTCGTCGATCCTCAGTATCACGGCAGATCACGCTTTTGAGTGTGAAACAATTATTACACGTCGCCGCGTTTGATCAAACATGGTTTTCGACCGCGCCATTGCGAGATTACCTGGTGCCGGTTCGCGCCCGCATTTTCTCCGCGACTCCGACGCGCGGACAGTCCGCCCCCAGCGCACATTCGTCGCATCGCGGCTTGCGCGCGAAACAAACCGTTCGGCCATGCAGTATCAGACGCATCGAGAACGAGGTCCATTCGACTGGCTTCAGGAGCGCCTGCAAATCGCGCTCGATCTTCTCGGGATCCGACTCCCGGGTCAGCCCCAGCCGGTGGGCAACCCGCCGCACGTGGGTATCGACCACCAGGCCCGGCTCGTCGAAGACGTGGCCGAGCAGCACGTTGGCGGTTTTGCGGCCGACGCCCGGAAGCGTGACGAGGTCTTCCATCCGCGACGGGACCTCGCCGCCGAAGCGCTCGAGGATAGCGCGTGCCGCGCCCTTGAGCGAGCGCGTCTTCTGGCGAAAGAAGCCGGTGTCGAGGATCAGACGCTCGATTCGGGCGGCCGGCGCGGCGTCCATCGCGCGCACGTCGGGAACTTCGGCGAAAAGCCGCGGCGTCACCTGGTTTACGCGCCTGTCGGTGCATTGCGCCGAGAGAATTGTCGCAACCAGGCACTCCCATGGAGTCGTGAAATCGAGGCTGATGCGCGCCTGGGGATAGATCCGGGCGAGCGCCGCGGCGATTCTCCTGGTGCGTTCAATCAGGCTCTTGCGCGACTCCCGCGTCATCGGACTGCGATCCTTCACTCGCTTGACGATACCGCAGCGCCGGCGCCGCGCATTTCCGGCGGCGCGGGACTGCACGCCTCGATTTCGGATTGCTCGCGCGCCCCGTCCCATCCCAGCTCCGCCGCCATCAGACGCGCAACCGCAACGGCCGCCGCACCGGCGTATCGCGGATGGCGCCACGAGAGCGCGACGCGGCGGCGAATGAAATCGGCGGCCGAAAGCGCCATCTCGTAGCGCACCGCATAGATTACCTCAGCCGCGGCGACCGGGCATCCCGCGGCCAGCGGACGCGCAAGCTCCGGCGATTCGCGGACAAGGCTCGCCGGGATGATCGCGCGCGTTCCGTAGCGCGCGGCCATCGCTTCACGCAAATCTGCGGGCATCGCGGCGAGTGCCTGCGCCGCGTCGTCCACGCCCTCGATTGCGACCGGCCGCGCGCCGGGAAGCGGGGCGTCGAGTGTCGGGCAACGTCCGCCCGCGCGGCCGAGGATCGCGGCGGCGCGGTCCACGATTCTTTGGGCGATCTCGCGATGGGTCGTCAGTTTCCCGCCCGCGACCGAAAGGAGTCCGGAGCCGCTCTCGACGATAATCTCCTCGCGCGATACCGACGACGGCGCGCGCCCCGTCCCCGTCGACGCGAGCGCGCGCAGGCCGGCGAAGCTCGCGGCGACGTCGGCGGCACGGAGCGCCGCCGCTCCCGGCAGGCTCTGCGAAACCACGTCGAGCAGGTAGCCGATATCCTGCGGTTCGGCGGCGACGCGCTCGCGGTCGCCCTTGAAGTCGGTGTCCGTGGTGCCCACCAGCACCTCCTCGCCGTGCGGTATGACGAAGACGATTCTGTCATGGGCATCGCCCAACACCAGCGCCTCGCACACAGGCAGGCGCTCGCGGCCGATCACGAGATGCACGCCCTTGGTCAGCCGCACCGCGGGCAGAGCCGCGGGATCGTCGAGCGCGCGCACATCGTCCACCCACGGGCCCGCGGCGTTGACGAACATCCGCGCGCGCAACTCGAAGGGGGCGCCGCCAAGGCGGTCGCGGATCCGAGCCGCGGCGATTTTGCCCTCTGCGTGCGCGAAGGAATCGAGCTCGACGTAGTTGGCGATCGCGGCGCCGTTGTAGGCCGCGTCGAGCGCATTTTCGATCGTAAGGCGCGCGTCGTCGCCGCCGGCGTCGTAGTAGAACGCGCCGCCCTTGAGCGCCACGGGATCGAGCATCGGTTCGGCAGCGAGTACCTCGGCTCCGCTGAGCCGGCGATGGCGCTCCTCGCGCGGCGTGCGCGCGAACAAGTCGTAGAGCCACAAGCCCGCGCCAAGGGCGAGCCGGCCGGGGCCGCGGCCGCGATAGAGCGGGAACAGAAACTTGAGCGGCTTCACCAGATGCGGTGCGGTCAGTCGACGCAGGCGTTCGCGCTCGGCGAGCGCCGTACGCACCAGGCGAAGTTCGCCCTGCGGCAGGTAGCGGAGTCCGCCGTGGATGAGTTTGGAAGAGCGCGAAGACGTCGCGCCGGCGAAGTCCCCGCGCTCGATCAGGGCGACGTTCAATCCGCGCATCGCGGCGTCGCGCGAGATCGCCGCGCCGTTGATTCCTCCGCCGATGATCGCGAGATCGAAGCTTTCGCGCGCCAGACGCGCGAGCTGCTCGTCTCGAATCAGTAGCGATGTCCGCGCCTGGCTAATCTTGCCGCCCGATATTCCTGCCGCCCGATATTCAATCTTCGGGATCTTCCTGAAACGAATAGCGCTCCTGTGTCCACGGATCGGCGTGATTGTGGTAGCCGCGTACTTCCCAGAAGCCGCGCCGGTCCTCGAACGCGAATTCGATTGCGCGCACCCATTTCGCACTCTTCCAGCCATAGAGCCTGGGCACCACCAGCCGAAGCGGCCAGCCGTGATCGGGATCGAGGTCGCGCCCGTCGTGCCGCCAGGCCAGCATCACGTCCTCGCCGACAAATTCTTCAAGCGGCAGATTGGTCGTATAGCCGCCGTCGCAATGCACGATAACGTGGCGCGCCTCGGGCTTGAGCCGCACCCGCGCCATCAGGCCGGACACCGGGACGCCCTCCCACAGGTTGTCGAGCCGCGACCAGGTGGTGACGCAATGAAAGTCGGCGCGCAAGCGCGCGAGCGGCAGCGCGCGGAATTCCTCGTAGGAAAAACGCAACTGCTCCTCGACCATTCCGAAGACTCGGAAATCCCACTTTTGCGCATTGAAACGCGGCGTCGGTCCGTAGCTCAGGACAGGAAAATCCTCGACCAGGTGCTGGCCGGGAGGAACGCGCGCGGCGAGGTCGTCGGGTAACGGCAGCTTACACATACCGGACATACATAGCCAAGCGCGATCGCGCGGAAAAGAGCGGCCGACGCTATCGGAGCGCGCGAATCACCGCGGCCGTCATCTCCGTGGTCTTCGCTTTGCCGCCGATATCGGGCGTCACCACCCGTCCGGCGCGCAGAACCGTGCTCACCGCCTTGCGAATTCGGTCGGCGTCGGCGCCGTGGTCGAGATAGTCGAGCAACAAAGCGCCGGTCTTTATCGCCGCCACCGGATTGGCGATGCCTCTGCCGGCGATATCGGGCGCGGTGCCGTGGACGGTCTCAAAAATCGCCCCATGCCTGCCGTAGTTGGCGCCGGGTACGAAGCCCAGTCCGCCGACCAGTCCCGCGCAGAGGTCGGAGACGATGTCGCCATAAAGGTTTTCGAGCAGCAGCACGTCGAAGGCCATCGGATCGGTCACGAGGCGCATGCAGGCGGCATCGACGATCTGCTCGCGGTACTCGATATCGGGGTAGTCGCGGGCCACGCGCTGCGCGCACCGTAAAAAGAGCCCGTCGGAGAGCTTCATGATGTTCGCCTTGTGAATCGCGGTCACCATGCGGCGATGGTTGCTGCACGCGTAATCGAAGGCGAAACGCGCGATCCGGGTCGAGGCGCGTGCTGTGATGATCTTGACGCTTTCCACCACACCGGGCGCAACCTGATGCTCGATACCCGCATAGAGGTCCTCGGTATTCTCGCGGATCACGATTAGGTTGACGCCGCGAAAGGGCGTATGCACGCCGGCCTGCGTGCGCACGGGACGCACGTTGGCGTAAAGATCGAAGAGTTTGCGCAGGTAGACATTGATCGAGCGGTAACCCTCGCTCACGCGTGTCTCGAGCGGTCCCTTGAGCGCAACCTTGGTGGACCTGAGCGAACTGATAAGCTGGTCGGGCACCGGCGAGCCGAATCTCCTAAGCGCTGTCGCGCCGGCCAGTTGCTGATCCCAATCGATTTTGACCCCGGCGGCCGCGATCACCTTGACCGCGGCGCCAATAACCTCGGGCCCGACTCCATCGCCGGGGATGAGCGTCACCCGCGGCGTGCGTCCGGCTTTCCGGCGCGCGCCCCGCAGCCCTTGGGTCTCTCTCATGCTCTTCACATTCGCGCGATGCGCATGACTGCCGCCCGCCCTACGAGCCTTCTTCACCATCGACCTCGCCATCCTGCTTCTTCTGTTCTTGGTAATCGACCGAAACGGAACGCCACGAACGGGGCCGGCCGGGGATCAGCAGTTGACCAGCCCGATAAATATATCCGAGACGTTGGTGCCCGTCGGCCCCGTAATGAAAAGATCCCCGAGCGCGGCGAACAGCGGATAAGCGTCGTTGCGCTTGAGCGCCGCGTCAGGATCGAAGCCCGCCTCGCGCGCGCGGGCCGGCGTACGGGGCGAAGAGAAGGCGCCGGCGGCGTCGGTGGGGCCGTCGAT
>DASXMQ010000260.1:0-3713 GCA_036495625.1 Binataceae bacterium (SeqCode)
CCGAAACCCGCGCTCCTGGCGGCGCTCTGCTTCGTCATCTGGTCGGCCGCCACGGTCGCCCATGCGCTCGAGGTCAAGAAGCTGCCTTCGCCCCGGGGCGAGGAGGTCTGGTACGTCGCCGATCATACGCTGCCCATGATCGCGCTCTTCGCCGCCTTTCCCGCAGGCTCAGCTTACGATCCTGTGGCGAAGCCCGGGCTCGCCAATTTTGCCGCCGACCTGCTCGACGAAGGCGCCGGTACGCTTGACGCCGACGCATTTCAGACCGCGCTCGGCAACCGCGCGATTCGACTCTCGGTCACGCCCGATCGCGACTATCTGATCGTCTCCCTCGTCACGCTTGCCGACAATGCAAAAGACGCGTTTCAACTGCTGGGTCTTGCGCTCGGCCATCCGCGGTTCGATGCAGATGCTGTCGCCCGCGTACGCGCGCAAATTCTCGCGGGCCTTTCGCAGCAGGATGGCGAGCCCGCTACGGTGGCGGACAAGGGCGTTTTCCGCGCCTTCTTCCGCGCGCATCCCTATGCGCACCCGATCGGGGGTGATGGGGCGAGCGTTTCGCGGATCACCGCGACGGACCTGAAAAGATTCGCGGCCACGCATTGGGTCGCCCACGGCCTGAAAATCGCGGTGTCGGGAGACGTCGACGAAAAAACGCTTACGGCGCTCCTGAAGACGGCCTTTGGCGGTTTGTCCACGGCCGCACCGCCGCTGCTACCGGCAATGGGCCGGCCGGGCCAAGCGGGCGTGTCCGTGATTGCCATGCCCGTGCCCCAACCGAATGTGGCATTTGCTCTGCCTGCGATGTTGCGCAGCGACCCGGACTACATTCCGGCCTACATTGCAAATCAGATCCTGGGCGGCGACGGTTCTTCTTCGCGGCTCAACGACGAGGTACGCCAAAAGCGTGGCCTCACCTACGACATCTCCTCTTCTCTCGAATCGCTTCGCAGATCCGGCATGGTGTTGGGCGAGGTTGCGACCAAACGCAGCAGTGTCAGACAGACAATTGCCGTCATCCGCGACACGCTGGCGGAATTCGCGGAAAACGGACCGACCGACAAGGAGCTGGCGGACGCCAAAACGTATCTCACTGGTTCGTTCCCTCTGGTTTTCGGTTCGAATGTTGGCACTGCGGATCAGCTCAACACATTCCAGCGCCTCGGACTCCCGGTAGATTACGTGCAGAATCGCAATGCACTGATCAAGGCCGCGACGCTCGAACAGGTGAAGGATGCAGCACAACGGCTGTTCAACCCGGCCAGGCTGATCTTCGTCGTGGCGGGTAGCCCCGGCGAGGCGACGGCGGGAGGCAATCGCGCGCCCGCGGCTGCGGATCCGCAGGGAAAATCGCGCCGCCGTTGAAACCTGGCAGAGCGACCGGCCGCGCATTGGTGCCGCGCTTCTGTTACCTTGCGGACATGGGAAGAGAGTCGCCGCACATCGATCCCGAAACTGCGTCGCGTAAACGGATGGCGATACGGCGCCTCGGCGAGGGCACGATCAACCGCATTGCTGCGGGCGAAGTCGTCGAGCGGCCTGCGAGCGCGGTCAAGGAGCTGGTCGAGAACGCCCTCGATGCGGGCGCCACGCGCATCGACATTGCCACAGCGGCCGGTGGCGCCGACCTTATTCTGGTCGAGGACGATGGTTGGGGAATGGAAGCCGAGGATCTTGCGCTCGCGGTCCTGCGTCACGCGACCTCGAAACTCGCCGTGGCGCGGGACGGAGCGGACGATCTTTCGCACATTGCGACGCTGGGATTTCGCGGCGAGGCCTTGCCGTCGATCGGCGCGGTGGCGAGACTCGGCATTGCGAGCCGAACGGCGGTTGGCGATGCGCATGCGATCGCGGTCGAAGCAGGCCGCGCGGAATCGCCGGCTCCCACGGCCTATCTCGCGCCCGGCCAATCGGGTACGCGTGTGGATGTGCGCGAGCTCTTCTTCGCCACGCCGGCCCGCCTGAAATTTCTGAAATCGGCGCGCTCCGAAGACATGGCGACTGCGGACATGATCAGGCGGCTGGCCATGGCGCGGCCCGACGTAACCTTTGCGCTCACGGCGGATGGCCGGCGTACGCTGGATTTTCCCGCCGAACGCGATCTCCTCGATGCAAGGCTGAAGCGCCTCGCGCGCATCATCGGCCGCGAGTTCGCGGAGAACGCCATTCCCGTGGACGCATCGCGCGAAGCGATCCGCATCTCGGGATTTGCCGGGCTTCCCACCTACAACCGCGCTTCGTCGCAGATGCAATTCCTGTTCGTGAACGGACGACCGGTGCGCGACCGACTGCTGCTCGGCGCGGTTCGCGGCGCCTACGCGGATTTCCTTGCCCGCGACCGCCACCCGGCGCTCGCCCTGTTCGTCGAATGCGACGCCGACCTGGTGGACGTGAACGTCCATCCCACAAAAGCGGAAGTGCGCTTCCGGGACGGTGGCCTCGTGCGCGGATTGATCGTGAGCGCGCTCAGGGCTGCGCTCGCCACCGCGGCCCATCGCGCCGCCACAACAGTCGCCGGCGCGACTCTCGCCGCGTTGCGCCCCCACGAAGCGCCTGGGGCCTCATGGAGCGACCGCACGATGTCGCGTGGCTTCGGCGAAGACACGCGAGAGTTCCAGGCGCCGCTTCTCGACTATTCCGGAGCGCACGCGTTTTCGGCGCGCGTCGACGCGCCCGGGGAGGATGGTCAACAGCATCCGCTCGGCGTCGCGCGGGGGCAGCTGCATGAGACATACATTGTCGCGCAGACCGCGGACGGAATCGTCATCGTCGATCAGCACGCGGCCCATGAACGCCTCGTCTACGAGCGGATGAAGCGCGAACTGGCGCAAGGCCGGGTGGCCACACAACCGCTCTTGATTCCGGAAGTCGTTGAGCTCGATTCCGGCGACGTCGAACGGATCGTCGCGCGCTCCGAGGAACTCCTCGAGCTCGGATTGGCGATCGAGTCCTTTGGGCCCGACGCCGTTCTGGTCCGCGAAGCGCCGGCACTCCTCGGCGCAGCCGACCTGAAAGCGCTCGTCCGCGATCTCGCGGACGACATCGCCGAAACCGGCGCGGCGCTATCGCTCAGGGAGAAACTCGAAAACGTGTCGGCAACGCTTGCCTGCCATATGAGCGTGCGCGCCGGACGGCGGCTGACGGGGGAAGAGATGAATGCGCTCCTGCGCGAGATGGAGCGCACGGCGCATTCCGGCCAGTGCAACCATGGCAGGCCCACCTACGTTGAGCTCAAGCTCGCGGATATCGAACGCCTGTTCGGCCGGCGCTGATACGGAAATCGATCATGAACGAGGCATCGCCGGCCGCGCAACCACCAGCAGCCGCGGTGCGTCACCGCAATGCCCTGGTGAGATTTCTCGCCGTGCTGGGACCCGGCCTCGTCACCGGCGCGGCCGACGACGACCCCAGCGGCATCGCCACGTACAGCCAGGTCGGCGCGCAATTCGGTTACGCGATGGGCTGGACGATGCTATTCAGCTTTCCTTTGATGGCGGCGATTCAGGAGGTCGCGGCGCGCATCGGCTCGACCACCGGCCGCGGCATCGCCAGCAATCTGCGCCGCCATTATCCGCGCTGGCTGCTCGATGCAGTAGTGATCGCCCTTCTCGTCGCCAATGTGATCAATCTCGGCGCCGACATTGCGGCCATGGGCGATTCGGTGAAACTTCTCGTGGGCGGCCCTATGCAGCTCTGGGCCATAGTCATCACGG
>DASXMQ010000261.1:0-7550 GCA_036495625.1 Binataceae bacterium (SeqCode)
GCGGGACGCTTCGCGGCGCGCGCGCGCCGCGAAGCGTCCCGCGCCGGCCTCGGCGTGGTCGAACTGCCGATGCTGTTCAGCCCGGCGCTCGGCCGGGCTGAACTGGAGGAACTGAGCCACGCCTTCGACGCGGGAGTGTTCGTGGCTGCGCCGCGAACACTCCCGCGCCAACCGCAAGCACCGGCCCGCGCGGTCAAGGCCGCGGCTGCCCGGCGATCGGCGAAGCGCTCGCGCGCGATCAAACCAACGATGAAAGCGCCGGCGCAACAACCGACGAAACCGCCGGCGAAACCACCCGCGAAACCACGATGACCGGTCCGCACCAGACGCATCGGCTGCTGGGCTACCGCCTGCTCGTCTGCCTCGGCCCCGGCGGCGTCGGCAAAACTACGATCAGCGCCACGCTCGCGCTCTCAGCCGCGCTTGCGGGGCAGCGGGTCGACGTGATGACCGTCGACCCGGCGCCCCGTCTGCTCGACGCGCTGGGGCTCGGCGGCGTGGACGCCGCCGAGCCCCACGACCTCGCGCTTGACGACGTCACGCCCGACAGCATCCACGATACGCGGACGACCAACGACGCGGCGGGTCGCGTGGCCGGCGCGGGCACGGCCGCGCGCAGGCGCCCGGCGCCCTGCGCCGGGCGCCTGCGCGCCCTCCGCATGGACCCCAAGCGCACGTTCGATCGTACCGTCGCCCGCCACGCGCCCTCGCCCGCCGCCGCCGACGCGATCATGCAGAACCGCATCTATCGCAACATCTCGCAGGCGCTGGCCGGCGTGGGCGATTACATGGCGATGGAACGGCTGCTCGAATTGAGCGAGGAGCCGGCCACCGACCTGGTCGTGCTCGACACGCCGCCCGCCCGCGAGGCGTTGGACTTTCTCGAGGCGCCGCGCCGCCTCCTCGACCTGCTCAACTCGCGCGCGGTGACGCTGCTCGGGGGCGGGATGCGCCGCGGCTTCAGCGTCGTTGACCTCGCCGCGCGCGCCGTGCTTTCCGCCTTCGACCGGCTGACCGGGCTGCATCTCTTAGCCGACGTGCAAGCCTTCGTGCGGAGCTTCGACGGGATGTACGCCGGATTCGCGGAGCGCGCCGCGCGTGCGCAGCGATTGCTCGTCGCCCCGGACACTGCGGTGGTGGTGGTCACCACTGCCGAGCCCGAGCGTATCGCGCAGGCGCACGAATTTCTTGCTGCGCTGCGCAGGGCCGGGATCGAACCGCGCGCGGTCATCGTCAACCGGACGTTGCCCGCGATTATGCCGCGCGAGCAGATCGCGCGGGCGCCGCTCGAACCCGCACTCAAACGCAAACTCGCGCGCGCGGCGGCCGAGTTCGCCGCGCTCAAGCAGCGCGAAACCGCCGCGATCGCGTCCTTGCGCGCCGGCGAGTCGCCGCAACTCGAGCTTGTCGCGGCGCCCGACCTTGGACGAGACCCGGCCGACCTTGCCGACCTCGCGCGGCTTGGGCAGAGCCTTGAAGTCGTGTGAAGCTGCGGAGGCGGCCCCTGCGTAGCGCCCGCGACCGAGAGGTTCCCCGGCGAATGCTTCGGCTAGTCGGAGCTCGCGCCGCCGCGGCCCTTGCGCCTGCGCGTGACGGGACGCGGTCCCGGCGCCGTGCGTCCCGGCGGGACGGGACGGACGGGGCGGATTTCGTCCGAATCGGAACGAGCGTGGCGCGCGGGCGGCATCTCGTCCGCGGACAGCATCCGGTCGATCTTGATGCTAAGGTTGACCAGTTGGCTCGATAGCGTGTCGAGCCGGGACTTCAGTTCGCGGATGTCGCGCTTGGACGGGATATTGACGAAATCCAAAACCGTCTCGACATTGCGGTCGAAGACGTGCTTGTTGGCCATCAGACGCTCTCCCGCGCGGCCCAGGCCCTTGCGCATCCGCTCATTCGCCATCAGCTCGCCCATCACGCTCCCCAGCCCTTCCTCGCTCATCTGGCGCAGCTTTGAAATGATATTTTCAGCGTCGCGGCGTGCCATCGCTAAATACTATAGCCCCGCCAATGAGCGCCGCAAACCGGGCGGCTGCGCGAGCCGCAAAAACGCCGATAGGCCCGCGCGACACAAACGACCGATGAAGGCGCTCGACCTGGCGTGCGGGTAATCCGATGTGGGCGATCGCATCTATCCTCAACGTAACCTCGGGCTTCGCCCTGATGCGCTATCGCGGGGGGCCGGCCGAGATTATCGCGACCTCGCTGATTATCGATGCGGCGCTCGCGCCGCTCACCGCGGCGATCGCGGCGCGGCGCGGCCGCTCGCCGCTGGCATGGTCGCTGCTCGGTTTCGGCTTCGGAATGTGGGCGCTTGTGGCGATACTGATGCTGCGCCCGCGAGTTGCGGTCGCGCCGCCGCCTACTTCTGATGCCGCCTGAGGAACGCCAGCACCCGCGCGTAAACTTCGCTCTCGGCGTGAGTGCCGCAAATCACGTCGAGGTGGCCCCATCCGTCGAGCCGTTTGACTGTGACGTCGGCGCTGCCGGTCGCCGCGGCCGATTCCGCCACCATCGCCGGCCACCTGGCGGAAATATTCGTGCTGGCAAATGCGATCACCGGGATCTTTGAGGCCTTGAGCCGCGCGAGCGCGCCCGCGTCGAACGGATTGTCATAATTCTGCACGGCCGGCCACCATCGGTCATATCCGATCAGCACCCGCGCCAGCACCGACGGATCGGAAAATCCGCCCAGCGGATTGGCGAGCCCGCCGTGTCCGCCGAAGATGCCGCCCGCCCCATACACCACGTGATCAAGATTCTCGGCCGCGGTTTTGTACTTCGGCAGCGGCGCCGGGCCGCCGGGATCGCGAATCACCGCCTCCATAAGCGCGCGGCGCCTGTCGTAGGTCAGATGGCGCCCCCCGACATCGTCGGCGACCCGCCCCGCGGGCATCGCCGGCGCGGGACCGTGGGGAATGAAGCCGTCGAGGATCACGAGTCCGGCCACTTCTTGCGGATGAAGCGCCGCGAAGAGATAGGCGAGGCTCGCACCGCGGCTGAACCCCGCGACGAAGAGTCTTGGCTGATGTGTCGTCGCTGTGACGAACGCCGCCGCCGTTCCGATATCATCGGCAAACGCGCGATTTGTCCATCCAGCCATCACCGACAGCTCTTGCGGCGGTGTGTCGGGCGGGACGAAATGCGTCCGATAATCCATTGTCCACACGTCTATGCCGTGAGCGGCCAAGTAAAACGGCATCGAGTAGCGTGCGTCGTCAATGGCGACCTCGCCGTTCATATTGGTGCCCGGCAGATAGAGCATCACGATTCCCGGATGGACGGGCGCGACGGGGCCGCTCGTGATTCGATGGAGCCCGATACGATCGAACGGCGATGGCCCGCGCTCGGCGACAAAGTGCCATTCGTAGATTCCGGGCGCGCCCGTGAACGCGCGCGGCGCGCCAGCTTGCGAGAATTCTGGCTCCGGCGAAGCCGCGACCGCGCGATGCGAATCCCGCAAAGCGGCTGCTATCGCCAAGGTCAGGGCGGCCAAGGCCACCTGGAGCGCGATTTCGTTTCGCCGCCTCGTCGCGTTGTGCATCCGCGCAGTAAAACAGTAAAAGAGAAACGATAAAAGAATCGATCTGGAAGATCATCGCGGAAGCCGACCAAGGAGTTCCACGCCGATGAGCGAAAAAATCGAATTCGCGTTCTGGTCGCCGCAGGCCGGCGCCACTGTCAAGACCCTGCTCGACCGCGCAGAGATGGCCGAGCGCCTGGGCTATCACTCGTTCTGGCTGGTCGATCACTTCTGGACGCTCGGCCTTATCGACGTCGATCTGCTCGAGGCGGTCACGATGATGAGCGCGATCGCCGCCCGCACCGAGCGCGTGCGGATCGGCACGCTGGTGCTGTGCAACTCGTTTCGCAACCCGGCGCTGCTGGCCAAATCGCTCACCACAATCGATCAAATCTCCGACGGGCGGCTCGAGGTCGGTCTGGGCGCCGGATGGATGGAGCAGGAGTATCGCGCCAACGGCTACGAGTTTCCGTCGGTGGGCACGCGCCTGCGCCAACTCGAGGAGGGATTGCAAATTCTGAAGGCGATGTTCACCGAGAACCGCGCCACCTTCAAAGGCCGCTACTACTCGGTCACCGACGCGCCCAATAATCCCAAGCCGGTGCAAAAACCTCATCCGCCGATCATGATCGGCGGCGCGGGCGAGAAGGTGATGCTGCGCCTGGTCGCGAAATACGCCGACCGCTGGAATATCCCGGCCGGCTATCGCGACTTCAAGAAAACTCTCGGCGTGCTGCACGAGCATTGCCGCGCCGTCGGCCGCGATCCTAAAGAAATCACCGTATCGGAGCAGGTGATGGTTTGTATCGGCGCGAACAAGGCGGAAGCGGATCAGAAGTGGGAGATGGTCAAGGGGCGCAAGCCTTTCTCGTTCACCGCGATAAAAGGCACGCCCGAAGAGGTTGTCAAGCAGTTTCGCGAACGCGTCTCGTGGGGCATCACGATGTTCACGATGATGTTTGCCGACATGGGCCCACCGCAGACGGTCGAGCTGTTCGCGCGCGAGGTGATGCCGGCCTACGCCTAGGAGACGAGAGGCGCGCCGCGCACGCCTTGACACTCCATCGAGACGGCGCGAAGCTCCCTCAGTTCTCGCGCGCACCGCATCGCGGAGGAGCCTGACCATGGCCTATGACCTGCTGATCCGCAATGCCGCCATCTGCGACGGCACTGGCGCTCCCGTGCGAGGGGGCGCTCTCGCGGTCAGCGACGGCAAGATCGCCGCAATGGGCGATGTCGGCGGCCCTGCGCGGCGCGAAATCGACGCCGGCGGCGCGGTGCTGGCGCCCGGATTTATCGACATCCACACGCACTACGACGCGCAGATTTCATGGGACCCGCTGCTCACGTGCTCCTCGTGGCACGGGGTCACCACGCTCTTGATGGGCAATTGCGGCGTGGGCGTCGCACCCTGCCGCCCCGGACAGCAATCCACGATGGCCTGGGACCTGGTCAACGTCGAGGCATTGCCGCACGAAGTGCTGATGCGCGGGGTGGCGTGGGACTGGGAAAGTTTTCCGCAATACATGGCGGCGGTCGAGCGGCGCGGCGTCGCGCTCAACGTCGGCTTTCTCGTGCCGCTCTCGGCGCTCCGTTACTACGTCATCGGCGCAGAGGCCGCGGAGCGCGCCGCGACCGAAGCCGAAACGGCCGAGATGGCGCGTCTTTACGGCGAAGCGCTCCGCGCCGGAGCGGCCGGCGTCTCGCTCAGTCTCGCGCCGCAGCACATCGGCTTTCAGGGGCGTCCACTGGCGAGCCGCATGGCCAGTGACGACGAACTGCGTGCGCTCTGCCATACGATGCGCGAGCTTGGCCGCGGCATTATCGAGATTCTTCCCAACCGTGGCTCGACCAGCGTGCCCAATGAGAGCGGCCTCGATCTTTTGACGATGCTCGCGCGCGAGAGCGCGCGGCCGGTGACCTGGCTCGCGCTGCTCGACCTCCCCGGCACGCCGCCCGAAGCGCATCAGCGCGTCGTCGAGCGCCTGGCACCCCTGCTCGAAGGCGGGCTCAAGATCCTTCCGCAGGTGACGCCGCGTCCGATCCAGCAGTACTACACGATGCGCGAGCCGTTCATCTTTGCCGCGCTCGATTCGTGGAAGGGAATCTTCAACCGCAGGGCCGACGAGCAGATGGCGCTCGTCGCCTCGGCGGACTTCCGCAACGCGTTCCGCGCCGAAATCGCGGACGGCGGCGGCAACGCGATCTTCCGCGGCCGATGGGACCGCGTTCATGTCGTGCGGGTCAAAAACGAGCACAATCGGCGCTTCCTCAACCTGAGCCTCGCCGAAGTGGCGGCCGCAACCGGCAAGGACCCTGTCGATGCGCTGCTCGACCTCGCGCTGGAGGAGCGGATGGAACTGGGCGTGACGCTTTCGGTGATCAACGTCAATCCCGACGTCGTGAGCCGAATCCTCAAGCTGCCCAATACGCTCATCGGGCTTAGCGACGCGGGCGCGCACGTCGCGCAGCATTGCGACGCCGGCCTCACCTCCTACCTGCTGCATGAATGGGTGCATCGCCGCGGCTTGCTCACGCTGGAGGAGGGCGTACGGCGGCTGACCTCGGAGCTCGCCGACTTTCTCGAGCTGCGCACCAAGGGACGGCTTGCGCCCGGGATGGACGCTGACCTCGTCGTTTTCGATCCGGCGACGATAAAGCCGCTCAAACCCGAGTGGGTGAACGATTTGCCCGGCAACGAGCCGCGTTTGATCGAGCGAGCGGAAGGAATCGAGTACACGATCGTCGGCGGCGAGATTCTTTTTGCGCGCGGCCAATACCAGGGCGGATTGCCGGGCAAGGTGATGCGTTCGGTTTCGCAAACCAGACCTTGAAGCGATTCATCGCGCCGCGGCGACACCTGTTGCGAAGTGGAGTTTGACTTGAGATGAACGGAGCCGAGAGCCTGATCCTGACCGCGCTCAATTGCGGAGTCGACGTCTGCTTCGCCAACCCCGGCACGACCGAGATGCCGCTGGTCGCCGCGCTCGACGGCGCGCCGCGGATGCGTTCGGTGCTGGCGCTGTTCGAGGGCGTCGTCACCGGCGCCGCGGACGGTTACGCGCGGATGGCCGACCGCCCGGCGCTCACGCTGACCCATCTGGGCCCCGGCTTCGCCAACGGGATCGCCAATCTGCACAACGCGCGGCGCGCGCACTCGCCGGTGGTCAACGTGATCGGCGACCACGCGACCTGGCATCTCAAGGCCGACGCGCCGCTCACCTCCGATATCGAATCGCTCGCCCGCCCGGTTTCCGCATGGGTGCGCCATTCGGCGAGCGCGGGCGCGATCGCCGCCGACACGGCCGAGGCGATCGCCGAAGCGATGCGCGCGCCCGGGCATGGCTCGACGCTTATCGTTCCGGCCGATTGCCAATGGAGCAACGCCGGCGCGGCCGCGGGGCCGCGCCCCGTCTCGCCGGTGTCCGCGGCGCCGGAGAGCGGCGTGCGCGCGGCTGCCGAGGTCCTCGGCCGCGACGGCGCCAAGAGCGTGCTGTTCATGGGCGGCGCGGCGCTTCGCGAGCGCGGCCTGAAGGCCGCGGCGCGAATCGCTGCGAAAACTGGTTGCCGCCTGATGTGCGAGACGTTTCCCGCGCGCGTCGAGCGCGGCGGCGCGATGCCGCCGGTCGAGAAGCTGCCGTATTTTCCCGAGATGGCGCTCGACGCGCTTTCAAAATCCAGCTCCGTGATTCTCGCCGGGGCCCGCGCGCCGGTCGCGTTTTTTGGCTATCCCAACACGCCGAGCATCCTCATTCCCGAGGGCCGCGCCGTGGCCACGCTGGCGACGGTCGAGCAGGATGTCGCCCTCGCGCTGGAGGCGCTGGCGGACCTGATCGGCGCGCCCAAGGCCGCGCCCATCAGGTCCGCGAAGGGCGATGCCGCACGGCCCACGGGCTCCCTCGACCCCGCCACGATCGGCGCGGCACTTGCGGCCGCGATGCCGGAGAACGCCATCTTGATGGACGAGGCTGCGACCACCGGATTGCCGTTCTTCGGCGCTTCGCTGAGCGCGCGGCCGCACACGTAT
>DASXMQ010000262.1:0-2346 GCA_036495625.1 Binataceae bacterium (SeqCode)
GGCACGGCTTCACCAACACGGGCAATCCGGCGTGCTGCGCGGCCGGGCTCAAGACGCTCGAGATCATGGAGCGCGACGGGGTGGTCGAAAACGCGCGCAAGATGGGCGAGCGGCTGGAGCAGCGGCTGCAGGAGTTGCGCAGCTCGCCGATCGTCGGCGAAATTCGCGCGCTCGGCCTGATGGCCGCCGTCGAACTGGTGCGCGATCCGCGCACGCGCGAGGCGTTTCCGGAGGCGCTCGGCGTAGGCGCCCGCTTCCGCGACACGGCGCGCGAGCAGGGGCTGCTGATCCGCGCGGTCGGCGATAGCGCGTGCATGTCGCCGCCGCTCATCATAACCGCCCGGGAGATCGATCTTCTGATCGAGAAGCTCAAAGCGACGCTGGCTGAAACCGAAGCGTGGCTCGCGGCGCAGAAGAATTAATCAGGCCAATGGCCCGAATGGAGAGAATCAAGCGTCCCAACTGCCCGCTCTACAACGATCAGAAACTCAAGCTCGGGCTCTTCGGCACCAACTGCAGCAACGGCCTGACCGTCTCCCACGCCGAGACCACCTACCGCGCGACCTGGGAACACAGCCTCGCCATCGCGCGGCGCGCCGAAGCGATGGGTTTCGAGATGCTGGTGCCGATCGCGCGCTGGCGCGGGTTCGGCGGCACCACCGATTTCAACGGCATCTGCTTCGAGACCTACACCTGGGCGGCGGGTCTCGCGGCGGCGACCGAGCGCATCATGGTGTTTTCGACCTCGCACGTGCCGACCGTCCATCCGATCGTCGCGGCCAAGCAGAGCGTGACCGTCGATCATATTTCGAACGGCCGCTTCGGCTTGAACCTGGTGATGGGCTGGTTCACGCCCGAGATGGAGATGTTCGGCGCGCCACAGCGCGAGCATGACGAGCGCTACGCCTTCGGCGCCGAGTGGCTCGGGATCGCCAAGCGGCTGTGGACCGAGGAAGAGCCATTCGATCTCGAGGGCAAATATTTCCGCATCAGCCAGGGCCAGGCCCATCCCAAGCCGCTGCAGAAGCCATATCCGGTGCTGGTGAACGCGGGCAACTCGCCCGCCGGGCTCGAGTTCTCGGCGCGCGAGGTCGATTTTAATTTCCTCACGCTCGATACGATCGAGCATGGCCGGGAAGTGATCGCCGATCTGCGCCGGCGCGCGCACGGATATGGGCGGGAAATCGGCGCGATGACCTACGCGATGATGATCTGCCGCGATACCGAGCGCGAAGCGCTGGAGGTCCGGCGCGAGATCCTCGAACAGGGTGATTGGGGAGCCGCCACCAACATCATGAAGGTGCTGGGGATCGAGAGCGGCTCGTTTCAAGAGCAGATCCGGAGCTTCGGCGAGCGCTTCATCCTCGGATGGGGCGGCTATCCGATCGTCGGCACGCCGGAGCAGGCGGTCGATCAGCTGAAGACGATAAGCGCGATGGGCATCGAGGGCGTGATCCTCGGCTTTCTCGACTATCACGAGGAACTCGCCTACTTCGAGCGCGCCGTGATGCCGCTGCTCAAACAGGAGGGACTGCGCCGGTGAGCGCCGCGGGCGGGGGGTCGGACGAAGGTGCGTCGGCAGCCACCGCCGGCGCGTCCGCTGCCGCAGTATCCGGTGCGACGACCTCGGCGAGGATCCCCTCGAGGATTTCCGGCTTCACGGGCTTGCTGACGTAGGCGTCCATGCCGGCGTCAAGGCAGGTCTCGCGGTCGCCGGTAAGGGCATGTGCGGTCAGCGCGATTATCCGGGTGTGGCGCTCGGTTCCTTCACGCCGCCGGATCTCCCTGGTGGCTTCGTAACCGTCCATCTCCGGCATCTGACAGTCCATCAGGACGGCGTCGTAGGGTATCCGGGTCGCCGCCGCGACCGCTTCGCGCCCGTTGGACACGCAATCGACCTTGACGCCCATCTTTTTCAGCTGGAACTTCGCCAGCTTCTGGTTGATCGGGTTGTCCTCGGCGAGCAGGACTCTGAGCTTGCGTCCCGCGGGCAGCTTCGCGCGAGATGAGGGCTCGGCCAGTGCGCTATGCGCCGCCGCTGCCGCGGGCTGCTCCTCGGGCCGGAGTTGTTGTTTGTGCACCAAGGCATTCAGGAGGGCGTTATAAAGCGCGGATTGCGGTATCGGCTTGGTCAGCCATGCGTCCACGTCGAGCCCCTGCAGGCGCTGGGCAAAGTCTTTCGCCGTACCCACCGACGACACGAGGATTACGGCGGGCGCCGCGAACGCCGGATCGGCCTTGATTCTTCGGGCCAGATCGATTCCATCGACTCCAGGCATCTGCACGTCGCTCAGCACGATCTCGTATGGACACGTGGCGAGGGCGGCGCGCATCATGTCCAGCGCG
>DASXMQ010000263.1:0-11381 GCA_036495625.1 Binataceae bacterium (SeqCode)
CCGTTCTCCGTCTACAGCGTCGGTGTCGCCGGCCACGGGGTCGCCATCTCGATCACCATCCTCGTGGCACTGCTGGTGTGCCTGATTCCGACCACCATCGGCGGGCTGCTCTCGGCCATCGGGATCGCCGGGATGGACCGCCTGGTGCAGCATAACGTGCTCGCGATGTCGGGCCGCGCGGTCGAGGCGGCGGGCGACGTCGATACGCTCCTGCTCGACAAGACCGGCACGATCACGCTCGGCAACCGGATGGCGACCGAATTCATTCCGGCGCTCGAAGTGCAGATCGAGTCGCTGGCCGACGCCGCGCAACTGGCGTCGCTCGCCGACGAAACGCCCGAGGGCCGTTCGATCGTCGTGCTGGCCAAGCGCGAGTACAATCTGCGGGGCCGCGAACTGGCGGAGAAGGACGCGCAGTTCATCCCGTTCTCCGCGCAAACCCGGATGAGCGGGGTGGACCTCGACGGACGGCGCATCCGCAAGGGCGCCGCCGACCAGGTGATCAAGTTCGTCCGCGACGCCGGCGGCCAGGCGCCGGCCGAGCTGGCGGGCATCGTCGAACGCATCGCCCGCAGCGGCGGCACGCCGCTGGTGGTCGCCGAGAACCAGCAGATCCTCGGCGTGATCCATCTCAAGGACATCATCAAGGAAGGCATCCGCGAGCGCTTTGCGCGGCTGCGCGCGATGGGGCTGCGCACCGTGATGATCACCGGCGACAACCCACTGACCGCGGCAGCGATCGCGCACGAAGCCGGGGTTGACGACTTTCGTGCCGAGGCCACGCCGGAAACCAAGCTCGCGCTCATCCGCGAGGAGCAGGCCGAGGGCAAGCTGGTCGCGATGATCGGCGACGGCACCAATGACGCGCCGGCGCTGGCCCAGGCCGACGTCGGGATCGCGATGAACGCGGGAACCCAGGCCGCGCGCGAGGCTGGCAACATGGTCGATCTCGATTCGAATCCGACCAAGATCATGGAAGTGGTCGAGATCGGCAAGCAACTGCTGATCACACGCGGCGCGCTGACCACGTTTTCGATCGCCAACGACGTCGCCAAGTACTTCGCGATCATCCCGGCGATGTTCGTGATCGGCTACCCGGAACTGCAAAGGCTCAACGTGATGCATCTGGCGACGCCCGAGAGCGCGATCCTCTCCGCCGTGATTTTCAACGCGCTGATCATCGTCGCGCTGATCCCGCTCGCGCTGCGCGGAGTGGCCTACCGGCCGATCGGCGCCGCCGCGATCCTGACCCGCAACCTGCTCATCTACGGCCTCGGCGGCGTGATCGTGCCCTTCATCGGAATCAAGGTTATCGACCTGTTCGTGGCCGCGTTCCATCTCGCATGAGGTAGTTAGATCGATGCGTACTCTCACAACTGCAATCGTGATGACCGTCGCGCTGACCCTGGTGACCGGAATCGTCTATCCCATAGTGGTCTGGGGCATCGCGCAGGTGCTGTTCCCGTGGCAGGCGAACGGTAGCCTGGTGACCCGCGACGGAAGGGTAGTCGGCTCCGAACTTATCGGACAGAATTTCGCCGCCGCGAAATATTTCCATCCCCGCCCGTCGGCCGCCGGCGACAAGGGCTACGACGCGAGCAACTCGAGCGGCTCCAACCTTGGGCCGACCAACCGCAAGCTCGTGGACGCGACCAAGGCCGCGCTGCACAAGGTGCTCGAGGAAAATCCGGGCGCTACGCCCGCCGACGTCCCGATGGATCTGGTGACCGCGTCGGGCAGCGGGCTCGACCCGGAAATTTCCTCGGCGGCCGCGGAGCTCCAGGTCAAGCGGGTGGCGAAGGCGCGCGGGCTCAGCGAGGATGCGGTGCGGGCAGCGGTGCAGGACAACCTGCGGCCGCGCCTCGCGGGATTTCTCGGCGAACCCGGCGTCAACGTCCTCGAGCTCAACCTGGCGCTGGATCGGACGGCCGCGGCGGGGCACTGAGACCAGGCGGCAGCGAGAGGATATACTCTTGCCGGTATGGCCGAGGAACGCCCCGCACCCGAATCGTTTCTCGATCTGGTCGCCGAGCAGCGCAAGGGCAGGCTCAAGATTTACATCGGCGCGGCAGCCGGAGTGGGCAAGACCTGGCGGATGCTCGAGGAAGCGCACGAGCTGCGCAACAAGGGCGTCGACGTCGTGCTCGGCTTCATCGAAACCCATCAGCGGGCCGACACCGAGGACATGGTGGGCGACCTGGAGATGGTGCCGCGGCGCAAGCTCAACTATCGCGGCGTGGAAATGGAAGAGATGGACGTCGATGCGATCGTGGCGCGCAAGCCCGAGGTCGCGATCGTCGACGAGCTCGCGCATACCAACGTCGCCGACTCCAAGCATGAAAAGCGCTACCAGGACATCGAAGAACTGCTCGCGGCGGGCATCAACGTGATCAGCGCGATGAATATCCAGCACATCGAGAGCCTCAATCCGCGGATGAAGCGGCTGACCGGCGTTGACGTGCGCGAAACCGTGCCCGACTCGTTCCTCGCCCGCGCCGACCAGATCGTCAACGTGGACGTGACCGTCGAGGCGCTGCGCGAGCGGCTGCGCGAGGGCAAGATCTACCCCGCCGCGCAGATCGAGCACGCGCTCAAGAACTTTTTCAAGCCGACCAACCTCGCTTCGCTGCGCGAGGTTGCGCTGCGCGAGGTCGCGCGCGGCTTGAGCCGCCAGCGCGAGGACCGCGAGGCGCTGCAGCGCGAGGGCGGCCGGCGCACGCTGCCAACCGAGCGCGTGATGGTCGGACTGTCCTCCAACGCGCGCGATCGCGGGATGCTGCTGCGCAAGGCCTGCCGCATCGCGGGGCAGCTCGGCGCCGATTGGTACGCGGTGCACGTCGAAACGCCGTCCGAGGCGGTCAGCCGGGTCAGCACCCGGGACTTCGTCAGCCTGCTCGACAACATCAACCTCGCAAGCGACCTCGGCGCCGAGACCGTGTGGCTCAAATCGGACAACATCGTGGCCGCCATGCTCGAATTCGCGCGCACTCACGGAGTCACCAAGATCGTGCTGGGCCGTACCCATCAGCCGCTCTGGCGCCGCCTGCTCAAGGGCGACGTGACCAAGCGGCTGCTCAGCGCAGCGAGCGATTTCGACGTCGAGGTCGTGGGCGGCGAAGACGCCGGCGAGACGGACAAAAAGGCATGAGCACGCCGTCGCTGCGCACGCGCATCCGCAATGTCAGCCTGCTGCTGGTGGTGCTGATAATCGGACTCGGCCTCTACGCCCTGCCCCGCGTGTACCGGCTCGGCGGCTCGATTAGCGAGACGCTCCATCGCAACTACATCAGCATCGAGGCCGCCCAGCATATGCATCAGGCGCTGTGGGACCTGCAGATGGCAGAGCGCGACGGCAATGCGCGCGCGCGGCTTGCTGGCTCGCGCGACACCTTCATGCACTGGATGGACGTCGAGGATCACGATTTTACCGAGGTGGGCGAACCGGAACTGGCGCACGATATCGAGAGCCGCGGGCATCGGCTGTTCGATGAGGTCGCCACGGCTCCGCCGCAGGCGCGCCACGACCAGGAGTTCGACGAACTGCACGCGCGGCTGAACGATCTGATCGCGATGAACCAGGCCGCGATGTGGCGCGCGAACAGCCGCGCCGCTGGACTCGGCAAGCGTCTGACCTACGAATTCGCCGCCGGCCTCGCGGTCCTGCTCGTGACCGGCATCGCCCTTTCCTGGGGGCTCGGATGGGCGCTGACGCTGCCGCTGACCGAGCTGGCCGAGCGCCTGCGCGGGGTGAGCCAGCGCCGCACTCCGGCGCGGCTCGGACCGCAATCGCTGGCCGAGCTCGAGAGCGTCGCGCGCGAGTTCAACGAGATGGCCGACCATCTCGAGCAATACGAAAAGCTCAACGTTGAGCGCCTGCTCTACGAAAAGCACAAGACCGAAGCCATCATCGAAAGCCTCGAGGACGGCGTGGTGCTGATCGACTCGGCGGGCATCGTGACTCACATCAACGAGATCGCCGCCCTGATCATGGACATCGAATCCGCCGACGCGCTCGGCAGCCCATTCGACGACCTGAGCAGCAACTCGCCGCACTACCGCCGGGTGCGCGACGCGCTGCGCGGGCTGAGGCGCGCCGCGCCCGACGGGCCGCGCACCGAGGTGCAGCTGCACGTGCGCGGACGGGACCATTCATACGTGCTCAAGCCGATCGCGCTCCATCGCACCGAGGGCGCCGCGCTGGGGTCCCTGCTGATCCTGCAGGACGTGACCTACCTGCGCGACCAGGACCGCGCGCGCAGCAACCTGGTCGAAACGCTTTCGCACGAACTGCGTACGCCGCTCACCTCGCTCGCACTTTCCGCGCAGATGATGCAGCGCCAGGAAGACGCGCTCGACCCCCGTCAGCGCGAGCTGTTGCGCACAATTCTGGAAGAATGCGCGCGGATGAAGCAGCTCACCGACAGCCTGCTCAATCTCGCGCGCGGCGAGCTCGCCTCGATCTCGCTCGCGCGCGAGCGGCTCGACCTCGCGCGAGTGGCCGAAGAGGTCGCGGGGCGCTTCCGCCTGCAAGCCGAGGAAAAGCACATCGCGCTCGAGAGCCATATCGCCCAGGTGCCGCCGGTCGGCGGCGACCCGGTCAAGCTGTCGTGGGTCGTGTCGAACCTGATCGGCAACGCGCTTCGCTATACCCCAGAGGGCGGGCGGATCGAGATAGCCACCAGCTCCGCCGACGACACGGTGCGGCTGGAGGTCGCGGACACCGGCCCGGGTATCGCGCCCGAGCTGCGCGACTATGTATTCGAACGTTTCGCGCAGTACGGCGACGGCGGCGAAAAAGGCTCGGCGGGACTGGGCCTGGCGATCGTGAAGGACATCGTGGTGGCGCACGGCGGGCGCATTTTCGTGACCGGCAATTCGCCGGCCGGCAGCCGCTTCGTGGTCCAGCTGCCGGTCGCGTGGGAGGGCTGAGTGAATGGCCCGGATGCTCATAGTTGACGACGAGAAGAATATCCGCGCCAACCTGGCGTCGTTTTTCCAGTCGCTCGGACACGAGGCCGAAACCGCCGAGAGCGGCCGGGCGGCGCGTGCGCTGATCGAAGCGGCGCCGTACGACCTGGTGCTGACGGACTTCCGGATGGCCGAGATGAACGGGCTCGAGCTGCTGGCCGAGATCCGCAAGCGCCGCCCGGAGTGCATGGTGATCCTCATGACCGCCTACGCCACGGTCGAGAACGCGGTCGCCGCGATGAAGGCCGGCGCGTTCGACTACGTGACCAAGCCGTTTTCGCTCGACCAGATCCAGCACCTGGCCGAGCGCGCGCTGCAATTGCAGGTGCTGCGGGCCGAGAATCGCGCGCTGCGCAACGCGATCGACGAGACTCCGCTGCTGGATTCGGACAGCCCCGCGATGGTCCGGCTGATGGAGACCGCGCGCCAGGCCGCGGCCAGCGAGGCGACCGTGCTGCTGAGCGGCGAGAGCGGCACCGGCAAGAACGTGCTGGCGCGCCAAATCCATCGATGGAGCCCGCGCCACGAACGGCCGTTCGTGGTGGTCAACTGCACCACGCTCTCCGAGGAACTGCTCGAAAGCGAACTGTTCGGCCACGTCCGCGGCGCCTTCACCGGCGCGATCAAAGACAAGCCCGGGCGGCTGGAAGCGGCCGACGGCGGCACCGTCTTCCTCGACGAAATCGCTGACCTGTCGGCCGGTCTGCAGACCAAGTTCCTGCGCTTCGTGCAGGAGCAGAGCTTCGAGCGGGTCGGCGGCGATCGCACCATCCGCGTCGACATCCGCATCATCGCCGCCTCCAACCGCGACCTGCGCTCGGAAGTCGCGGCGCGCCGCTTCCGCGAAGACCTGTTCTACCGCCTCAACGTCATCACGCTCTCGGTGCCGTCGCTGCGCGAGCGCGCCGAGGATATCCTGCCGCTGGCCGAATGGATGCTGACCGCGGCCAGCGTGCGCAACCGGCGCGCGCCGATGCACCTTTCGCCCGAAGCCGCCGCCGCGCTCCGGCACTATAGCTGGCCGGGCAACGTGCGCGAACTGCGCAACGCCCTCGAGCGCGCCGCCGTGCTCTGCCGCAGCGATCTGATCACGCCCGACGACCTGCCCGATTCGATTTTCCGCGAGGCGCCGGAGGGTATGACCACGAACGCGGCGACGACGAGCGCGGCGGCGGCGGCGGCGAGCCTCGAAAAGATCGAGCGCGAGCACATCATGCGCGTGCTCTCCCAGAGCGCGACGCTGGACGAGGCCGCGGCCACGCTCGGCATCAACGTCACCACCCTGTGGCGCAAGCGCAAGCGCTACGGCATCGACTGAGCCGCGCGCGCGGTTCGGCCGATGCCGTATAGGCTGGTCGCTTTGCGCCGGCCCCAGGGGAACCTCTGCATCATAAGGCGGATTGTGTCACCCTGAGCGAAAGCTCCTGTAGCGAAGGTCCCGGTGCCGGGCTTTTTCGGGATTCTTCGCAAGCTCAGAATGACAACGTTGGCTTGTGCAGAGGTTCCCTAGCGGAACGCCGGCATCACCATCTCCGCCACGTCGCGGAAGACCTTGCGCTGGTAATCCGCCGGCGGCAGCATCGTGATCTCCTTGATTCCCGCTTTCTCCAGCTCGCGCGCGCGATGGATGATCTCCTCGGGCGTGCCGACGATGCACACACCGGCTATCGCTTCGGGCGTCATGAAGCGCCGCTCCTCGGGCACCAGGAACGTGCAGTGACCCTCATGGATTTGGCGGAAGCGCGCGTTCTCGGGCAGGCTGAAATTATTCACCCGCTTTACGTAGTCGTCCCAGATGTTGCGGAAGAACGGCGGGATCAGCTCGTCCTTCTCGCCGCGCTGTTTCCAGATCTCGTAGGCGAAATGGATCGTGCACGCGACCTGCGAGCCGGTCTCGTTGATGATCCGCTCGTCGGTCAGTTTATCGCCGGGCCGCAGAACGCATACGGTGGTCAGAATACTGGTGTAAAAATCCGGCCCGATCTTGCGCCCCGCCTCCTTGGCGCCGGCTTCCACCGCCTGCATCGAGCGGCGGAAGTCCTCGGGGCTGCCGGTCACCGTGATCCAGCCGTCGCCGAATTCGCCGGTCGCGCGCAGCGCCTTAGGACCGTTGGCCGCGATATAGATCGGAATCGGATGATCGAGATTGATGAAGTAACGATCGCGATGGATGAATTTGATCTCGCGGGTTTTGCCTGCGTACGTGTAATCGACCGCCTTGCCCTCGAGCAGCGCGCGCACCACGCGCAGGTACTCGCGGAACTCGCGCACCGGCATCGGATCCTGTCCCATCACCCGCATCGCGGTGTGGCCGGTGCCGATGCCGAGAAAAACGCGGCCGGGCGCGAGTTGCGCGATGCTCGCGATCGAGTGCGCGGTGACCGGCGCGATCCGAGTGCCGGGAATCGCGACCCCGGTGCCGAGCCGGATGCGCTTGGTGTTGACCGCGGCGAGCGCCAGCGTCGCATAGCAATCCGACCAGATCATCTGCGAGTCGGGAACCCAGGCAGCGTCGTAGCCAAGCTCTTCCGCGTAGCGAATCAGCTCCCACTTGTCGACGTGAGTGTCGAAGATCATTCCGAATTTCATCAACGCACCTCTCTCTTTTTTGGCGGTTTTTTTGCGGTCCTTTGGCGATCGCGCCGCCGATCGGCTCGACGCTCTATCTACAAGGTTTTCGCGCGGGCGCAAAACCCTCGCGACGCCGCGGGCGCACGCGCGCAGGGCCGCCCTAGCGCGTTGTTGAGAGCCCGGCCTCGGTGAGGCGCTCCGCGAGGACCGGCAGCCGGTCGTGGCCCCAGAACGGCTCGCGCTCGAAGAGGAAGAGCGGCACGCCGAAGACCTGGTCGGCCGCAGCCTCCTCCTGTGCCGCCGCGTAGGCCCGCGCGCCTTCGCCGGCCAGGTACTCGCGGTACTCGGCGGGCGAAAGCCCCAGGCTCGCGAGCAGCGCGGCCGCGACCGCGGGATCGTCAGCTTCGAACTCTCGCCGGAAGAACAATTCGAAGGCCTTGCGGCTGTATTCGAGCAGCAGGCCTTTGGACTCGGCGAACAGGCCGCCGATGAGCGCGGGCGTCGTATTGTAAACTTTCTGCGGCGCGCGGATCATGATTCCGCGCGGCTTCGCCCAACGCCGCGCGTCGAGATAGGAGTACTTCGCTTTGTAATCGGAATAGATGCTGCGCTGGCCGCGATCCTTGATGCGAAGCTGGAACGGAATCCATCGCACGCGCACGGAGAACCGCTGCTCGAGCGCGAAGGCGGGATCGAAGGCGAGATACGCAAACGGACTCTTGTAGTCCGAGTACATCTTGATTTCCTTGCGTTCCATCGCGCCAGCCCCTGTTCCCCTATGGCTTCAGATTGAGCAACTGGGCCAGATGGAGCGGGCGCCGCTCGGGACAGAAATGGCGAATCTGGGCGCGGCAGGCAAAGCCGTCCGCGACGATCATCGTATCGGGCGCGCTCTCGCGCACCGCCGGAATCAGCACGCGCTCGGCAATCGCGCGCGAGGTCTCGAAGCGCTCGGCACCGTATCCGAACGGCCCCGCCATCCCGCAGCATCCCGCATCGGGCGCCTCGGCCATGAGGCCGCCGATCCCGCCGAGGATCGCCATCTCGCCTTTCATCCCCGCAAGCGACTTCTGATGACAGTGCCCGTGCACGAGCGCGTGGCCGTTGAGCGCCGGCGCGGCGAAGCCCGGGGCCTCGCGCGCAAGGAATTCGTCGAGCAGCATCGCGCGCGACGCGAGCGCGGCGGCGCGCGGGTCGGCGGGAAAAAGCGCGGGGAGTTCGTCGCGAAACGTGAGCAGGCAGCTCGGCTCGAGCCCGACGAACGCTGCGCCGCCCTCCAGCATCGGCGAAAGCGCATCCATCGCCTGCCGCAGACGCCATCGCGCGCGCTCGAACATCCCGGCATCGTAGAGCGGCCGCCCGCAGCACAGATCGCCCGGCGGAATCACAACCCGGAGGCCCGCGCGCTCGAGCACCTCGGTCGCGGCGATGGCGACCTCGGGCTCGAAGAAATTGTTGAAGGTGTCAGGGAAAAGCACGACCTCCTCGCGCGCGGACTCGCCGTTCTGAGCGGAGGCGCGCCGGCGAGACGCCCCGCGATTCTTTGCGAACCACGAACGAAACGTTTGCGCGGCGAAACGAGGAAGTTCGCGCTCGTGGTGGATGTTCAAGACGCGCCGCGCCATTGCGCCGAGGCCGGGCGCGTGCGAGAGCGCGTTGGCCAATGCCGGCGCGAACGCGCCGAGCCGCGCTGTTTCGTGGATTCGCGCGAAGAAGCGCACGTCGCGGGGGCGGCGATGGTTGGCGTAATACTTGGCGAAGAATTCCGCTTTGTAGGCCGCCATGTCGATCGCGGCGGGGCACTCGGTCTTGCACGCCTTGCACGAAAGGCAAAGGTCAAGTGCTTCTTTAAGTACCGGATCGTTCAGGCCAGCGACCAGTCCGTTGCCGCTCAGCGCCTCCCACAGCAGATGCGCCCGTCCGCGCGTCGAATGCATCTCTTCGCGCGTCGCCATGTACGACGGACACATCGTGCCCGCATCGCTCTTGCGGCACTTGCCGATCCCCACGCATTTGAGCGCCGCACCGGCAAGTCCGCCTTCCGCGGAGAAGTCGAAATGGGTCTCGACGGGCGCCGCGCGATAGGCTGGCGTCACACGCAGATGGGAATCCAGTGGATGGGGCGAAACGATCACTCCGGGATTCATCATCGCGTCGGGGTCGAAGATGCGCTTGAAGTCTGCGAACGCGCCGATGAGTTGCGGGCCGAACATCCGCGGCAGGAGCTCGGAGCGCGCAAGACCGTCGCCATGCTCGCCCGAGAGCGAACCGCCGAACTCGGTCACCAGGTCGCCGATCTCGAGCATCGCCGCGCGAAAGGTCTCGACCCCTTTTGCGCTGGCGAAATCGAAATTCACTCGGCAGTGGACGCAGCCCTCGCCGAAGTGGCCGTAGTAGGTCGCCGCCGCGAGATTATGCCGGTCGAGCAGCCGCACGAAGCGGCGCAGGTAGTCGCCCAGACGCGCGGGTGGAACGGCAGTGTCCTCGGCGCCCGGCCAGGTGCGCGCGTGGCCGGGGATCAGCGCGCCGGCGCCGAGTCCCGACTCGCGCAGGCTCCAGATGGCGCGCTGATCCGCGGCGGCGAAAAGCGGTGCGACTCCCGCACAGGCGCGCACGCGGCGCGCCTCGGCCGTCAGCCGCTCGGCCGCGGCCAGCGCACCGTCGGCGGTATCCGCGCCCAGCTCGACGATAAGGAACGCGTGGCCGCTTGGCAGCAGCCGCACCGCGTCGAGTCCCTTGGCGCGCGCGAAGTCCGGCAGATGATGGTCGAAGCCCTCGAGCGCCTGCGGGCGATGCTCCAGGATCCACGGCACCTGGTCCGCGGCGAGGTAAACGTCGTCGAAGCCCAGCACGACCAGCGCGAGCCGCCGCGGACGCGGCACCAGCCTGACCGTCGCGCCGAGCGTCACGCCGAGCGTGCCTTCCGAGCCGACCAGCGCGCGCGCGAGGTTATGGCCCCGTTCAGGCAAAAGCTCGTCGAGGTTGTAGCCGGAGACGCGGCGCGGAATTTTCGGGTAGCGCCGGCGGATCTCGTCCACTGTACCTGCCGCGAGCGCGCGCGTGGCGGCGTAGATTTCGCCCTCGCGGCCGCCGCGCACCGCAGCGGCGAAGGCTTCGCCCTCGCCGCCCGGGCCGAGCGACAGCCGCGTGCCATCGTAGAGTGCGACTTCGAGCGACTCTACGTTATCGACGGTCTTGCCGTGAGCGGCGGAGTGCGCGCCGCACGAGTTGTTGCCGATCATGCCGCCGATCGTACAGCGGTCCTTGGTCGAGGGGTCGGGCGCGAAGAAGAGACCCGCGGGTGCGGCCGCCGCGTTGAGCTGCGCCTGCACGACGCCTGGCTCGACGGCCGCGAGGCCGCGTGCGGCGTCGATCCGCCGGATCGAATTCATGTACTTGGAGAAGTCCAGGACGATCGCCGCGTTGCAGGCCTGCCCGGCGAGCGCCGTGCCGCCGCCGCGCGCGAGAACCGGCAGCCGGTTCTCGCGTGCGAGCGCGAGCGTGCCCATCACGTCGCCCTCATGACGCGGGATCACGACGCCGAGCGGCACCTGGCGGTATACCGACGCGTCGGCGGCATAAAGCGCCAGTGTGGCGTTGTCGGCGCGGACCTCGCCGTCGATGGAGCGCCGAAGCTTGTTCCACAGCATATGCGGCACGGTTGCCATGCAGTAACGCGAGGCCCGCGGGCCTCGCGTTGCGATTGTAGTTGATTGCGAGGCCGTTTCGGTAGCGCGCCGGATATATCGCAGCGACGAAGTATCGCAGCGACAAAAGCGCACCAGGGCGCGAGCGCCTTATGGCGCTCGCGCCCGGGTGCTGCGCAGTCATTCCAAGGCCGC
>DASXMQ010000264.1:0-4127 GCA_036495625.1 Binataceae bacterium (SeqCode)
TGGAACAGAAGCAGCGCGAGGAGGCCCGCTGGCGAATCCTGCGGGTGCTCGACGCCGGCCGTCCGATCGCGGTTTCGGAAACGATCGTCTGGCGCGTGCTCGCCGACGTCAAGCTCGCGATCACGCTCAACGCCTTGCGCCGCGAGCTGAGCTACTTGCGCGATCGCGGTCTGCTCGAAATCGAGGGCGAGGACGAAGAGAACTGGTTTGCGCGGCTGACCGCGAGCGGCGTCGACGTCGTCGAGTACACCGCGCCGGTGCCGGCCGGAATCGCGCGCCCGCGCAAGTACTGGTGAGGAGGGCGAGCGAAGGCTGCCGGAGTCGAGGGATCCCGGATCATTTTCGTGTCGGGGCATTCGCGATGGTCGTTAAGATAAAGATCGGGATCCTTCGACTCGCGCAACGCTCGCTCAGGATGACACTGAAGAGACGCCGGATCATTTCTGGCCAGCTCAGGATGACACTGAAGAAGCGCCGGATCCTTTTCGGCTCGCTCAGGATGACCGCCCGCGTTCTTTCGGCTTCGGGCTTGATTCACTTCCGATTATCGCCGCGATCGTCGCGGCGATCGCGCTCGCCGGATGCGCCGTCGGCGCGCCGCCCACCGCGGCGCCGCCACGTCCGCTGATGGTGCAGGTGCCGGTGCTCCACGAGACGCCGTGTCCGGCCCCGGCCCTCGCCGATCCGACGCTCCCGCTGGCCGCGCTCAAGCCCCAATCGCCGCCCGCCGACACGATGCGCGCGTATGCGGCGGCGGTCGCGATCCTCAAAGGCGCCGTGCGCGAGCGCGACGCCGTGCTTGCCGGATGCGCGCGCGCGGACCATGCGGCGCGCGCCCGCGCGGAGCAGGACCGGAGCATGACCGGAGAGTGACCGATGAAGTTCGTTAACGACTGTTTGACCGGCAAGGACAACCTCACCTACGACGTGGGCCGCGTGATCGGCGTGCTCGGGGCCTTGCTGTACGAGGTCTTCTGGATGGTGCAGGTGGCGAGCACCTGGCGCTTCACCACCGGCGACGCCGAAGCCTACGGACGCGGCCTGGGGATGGTGCTGCTCTCGATGGCGGGTGCGCTCGCGCTCAAGTCGCGCACGGAGCCTGAACCCAGATGATGAGTTGGGACGCACTTGGAACGATGGCGGCGGCGCTGATGGCGTTTATCGCGCTCAACGCGGGCACGCTGCGCTGGCTGTTCGAGCGCCACGAGGTCGCCAGCGCCGAGCAGATGGCCTCGCTCAAGCGCGAGGGCAGCGACTTTTCGCACGAGGTCGAGCGCGAGGTGATGCGGCTCAAGGCGCAGCTGCCGCTCGAGTACGTGCGGCGCGAGGACTGGATCCGTTTCTCCAGCACGCTCGACGCCAAGCTGGACGCGATGCGCAACGAGTTGCGCGCCGAGATGACCGAACTCAAGGACCGCCTGGGAGACCATCCGGACGCGATTTAAGGCGCGTCCTTAACGCCGGCGGCGTCGCCGAAGGTCAGGAAGAACGCAGGAGCGCGAGAGCGCGCGCGACGCAAAGCGCGTCAAAGATTGAACGGGTAAGAAAAGAGAGACCGATGGATGCGATGAATCTGGAACAGAAGCAGCGCGAGGAGGCCCGCTGGCGAATCCTGCGGGTGCTCGACGCCGGCCGTCCGATCGCGGTTTCGGAAACGATCGTCTGGCGCGTGCTCGCCGACATCAAGCTCGCGATCACGTTGAACGCGCTCCGCCGCGAGCTGAGCTACTTGCGCGATCGCGGGCTGCTCGAAATCGAGGGCGAAGACGAAGAGAACTGGTTTGCGCGGCTCACCGCGAGCGGCGTCGACGTCGTCGAGTACACCGCGCCCGTGCCGGCCGGAATCGCGCGCCCGCGCAAGTACTGGTGAGGAGGCTAGGTACGCGTTGGGAGCCGCCGCATGCACCGCACGTGTTTTTCATCTCGAGCGGGCCTCTCTTCTTCTGTCATCCCGAGCGAAGGCTGCCGGAGTCGAGGGATCCCGGATCATTTTCGTGTCGGGGCGCTCGCGATGGTCGTTAAGAGAAGACCGGGATCCTTCGACTCGCGCAACGCTCGCTCAGGATGACACTGAAGAAACGCCGGATCATTTCTGGCCCGCTCAGGATGACACTGAAGGAAAAGGGGCGATGTCGTGAGTGTAATTGATAAGCCCGCGCCGGCGGACGCTCCCTCGCCCGCCACGCGGCATCCGCAGCGCAAGGACAAGATCCGACTGATGCCCGCCGAACTGCGCGCCGAGTTCGACCGCCGCATCGTCGAGGCCTCGTTTCGCGGCTATCGCGATCTCTCGCTCTGGCTGAGCGAGCGCGGCTACTACATCAGCTTCACCTCGCTCGCGCGCTACGGCAAGGCGCTCGACCGCAAGCTCGAAGCGCTCAAGCTCGCGACCGAGCAGGCGCGGATCGTGGTCGCGGCGACCGGCGGCGAGGACGACACGATCAACGAGGGCCTCATGCGCCTGGTGCAGGGCGACCTCTTCCGCGTGCTGGTCGAACTCAAGGAGGCCGACCCGGACAAGGTCGATATCAACTCGCTTGCGCGCAACGTCGCCTCGATCTGCCGCTCGTCGGTGCAGATGCGGCGCGCGGCCGAGGAGATGCAGAGCGCCCTTGGGCGGCGGGTCAAAACGGCGGAGCGCAAGGTGATGGCGGCGGCGCGCGGCGGGGCGCGCCGCGGGCTCTCGGCGGCGGCCGAAAAACGGATCCGCGCGGCGCTGCTCGAAATCGCCGAGTTGCCGCCGGCGGCTAGCGGCAGAGTCGATCAAGGAATGGTCGCGGCGCGCCGCCTCGTCGCGGAAGGCGCCGCCGCCGCGGAGCCATCGGCGGCCGCGGCAATCGCGCCCGCCGGCGCGGCGGGTGCAGCGGCGGGAGATTGTGGCGAACGGCGGGATGAACGATCGGACGAACGAATCTGACGAACGATCTTGCGAACGATCTTGCGAGCAGGCAGGGGGGATGGATGATGAATAATTCCAGCAAACGAATCCGCAAAGAGGGGGGCGCGGGCCGCGGCGCGCGCGGCCGCGGCTCCGCGCGCGCGGCCGCGCAGGCCGGCGATGAAAATCCGCCGAGCGCGATCCATACCGTCGCCCGCGACGTGCTCCTGCCCTACCAGGTGCGATGGATCGCCGACGAGGCCGCGGTCAAGGTCGCGGAGAAATCGCGCCGCGTCGGGATCACCTGGGCCGAAGCCGCCGACGCCGCGCTCTCGGCCGCGGCCGCGGCCGGGATGGATACCTGGTACCTCGGCTACAACCGCGACATGGCGCGCGAGTTCGTCGAGACCGCAGCCGCGTGGGCGCGCCAGTTCAACAAAGCGGCCGCCGCTATTGAGGAGGTGGCGCTCGAGGACGAGCGCCTAAGCCTCCTCGCCTACCGCATCCGCTTCGCCTCCGGCCACAAAATCGTCGCGCTCAGCTCGCGCCCGTCCAACCTCCGCGGCAAGCAGGGGCGCGCCGTGATTGACGAGGCCGCCTTCCACGACAATCTGCCCGAACTGCTGAAGGCCGCGCTCGCCTTCACGATGTGGGGCGGCGCGGTGCGCGTGATCTCGACCCATAACGGCGCCGAAAATCCGTTCAACGAGCTGGTCAACGATGTCCGCGCCGGCCGCCGTCCCTTTTCGCTCCATCGCGTGACCCTCGACGACGCGCTCGCCGACGGCCTGTACCATCGAATTTGCAGCAAGGCGGGGCGGCGCTACAGCGCGGCGGCCGAGCGCGAATGGCGCGAGCGCCTCTTCGCCGAGTACGGCGACGCCGCCGCCGAGGAGCTTCTGTGCGTGCCGCGCGCGAGCGCGGGCGCGTTCTTGAGCTCGATGCTGATCGAGAGCCGGATGCGCGCGGGCGCGCAGGTGCTGCGCTGGACGGTCGCGGAGGAGTTCGCCGAGCGGCCCGAGGAATATCGAACGGCGGCGGCGCTGGAGTGGTGCGAGCGCAATCTCGCCCCCGCGCTCAAGCAGTGCGAAAACCTGATGAGCTCGTTCGGCGAGGACTTCGGACGCAATGGCGACCTGAGTGTCTTCTGGCCGATGCAAATCCAGGCCAACCTGGTGCGGCGCACGCCCTTCGTGGTCGAGCTGCGGCGGGTGCCGTTCCGCCAGCAGGAACAGAATCCTGTTTTACG
>DASXMQ010000265.1:0-7369 GCA_036495625.1 Binataceae bacterium (SeqCode)
CCCGCCAGCGGCCAGGTCGCGGCCATAACGGCGATGAGCCCCATCACGGCGGCACTTTTGGCGGCCTGTTTCGAGTCGATTGATGTGATGTGCATTGTCTCTCTTGCTCCCCGATTTTCGCGCTACTGCTTGCGAGGTTCGGCTATGGCAGGCCGCGCTGATGCGCGTCAGTTTATCGCTCTCCATGGATGAAGCAAGAGCTTAAAGCATCTTAAAGACAGTAAAAATGTCTCATTATGACACAGGGGTTATCCGGAGAGCTCACGCAGGATCTCGTCCAGGTCGGTCTTGGCCAGCGAATTGCGCACAATTTGCGCGCGCTTCAGATCTTCGGGACGTGCGCTATGGCACAGCGCCAGGACTTTCATGCCGGCTCGCCGCCCCGCCTCGACCCCCGCCATCGTGTCTTCGATCACCAGGCACTCGGCGGACTCCAGCGGCGGACGCAGGCGCAGCAGAAAGCCGAGCCGGCCCATCGCCTTCACGAAACCCTCCGGTTCGGGTTTGCCGTGCTCGACGTCCTCGGCCGCGATAACGTCGGCGAAAAGCTCGCGCACGCCGGCGCGCTTCAGGATCAGTTCCGCTTCGACGCGCAGTGTGCCGGTCGCAACAATCAACGGAAACCGCTCGGCGCATCGGCGCACGAACTCGGCGGCGCCGGGAAAGGTCACGTCGCGATCGGCGATCGCCGCCTGGTAGATGGCGGCCTTGCGCGTGATGAGCGCGGCGAGCGTCTCGTCGCCGGCCGCGCGGCGGTTTTCGCGGAGCACCGCGGCGAAGCAGTCGTGGTCATCGAAGCCGATGAGCCGGCTGTAATAGACGGCGCGGTCGAGTTCGATTCCTTCGGCGTGGAGCACGCGGGCGAAGGCTTCGAAGTGGAGCGGTTCGGTGTCGGCGAGCGTGCCGTCGAGGTCGAAGATTATGGCGCGAATCATCGGATGAGTTTTTTACCGCAAACCGTTTTCACGCCGATCATCCTATCGAAATAAGGTAAGCGGCGAGCGCCAATCCCAGTGCGGACAGGCCTAAAGCGACCGCGATCGCGGTGCCGGAGGGCCGCGAGATCGCTGCGCCGCTGTTCAGCCTTGCGATCAGCCTGACGTGGCCGATCGTGGAGGCGATGTTGACCGCTACGCCGATCAGTATAAGGGCGGTTCCGATCAACTGCGAGACGCCGTTGGATTCGAACTTGCCCATATTCGTAGTCCGCGCAAGTTCGCGCAGGAACAAGCCGAAGCGCGCGACAACGAAGCCGAAGCCCATCAGGGCCAGCCCGGTCCGAATCCAGGCAAGAAACGTGCGTTCCGCGGCCAGATAGTCACTGGGAGAGGCCTTGCGATTTTCCGTCATGACGCTCGCTTTCTTCAACGCATCATGAAAGGAACGTTGTCGCGAGCGCTATTTCAGCAGCGCGACGATCGCGCGTTGGGCGGGCGCCGCGCTTACTTCGGCGCGGCCGTTTTCGATCGTCATGTCGAGCTCGCTGCGCACGCCGAAGCGTCCCGGCAGATAGATTCCCGGCTCGACCGAAAAACACGTCCGATCGATAAGCGCGCGATGGTCGTGCGTCTCGAGCGAGTCCAGGTTGGCGCCGGTGCCGTGGACTTCGCGGCCGATCGAATGGCCGGTGCGATGCACGAACTGCTCGGCGAAGCCGGCGCGCTCGATGACGCCGCGCGCGACGCGGTCGGCCTCCGCGCCGCGCACCGGCTCTCCGCCGGCGACGCGGGCGCGGATGAAATCGACCGCGGCGTCGCGCGCCTCGGCCACGATTGCGAACACTCGCGCGCATTCCTCGGGCACCCGCGGGCTCGCGTAAGCCATCCAGGTCAGGTCGGCGTAGATCGCGTCGGCCTGCGGCTCCTTGGCCCACAGGTCAAGCAGCACCAGGTCGCCGCGCCGGATCGGGGTATCGGCCGCGGGCGAGGGCTCGAAGTGCGGGCGCGCGGCGTTGGCGTTGACCGCGACGATCGGCGGGTCCTCGGCGACCAGGCGATGAGCGGCGAAACGCGAGAGCACGAATTGCTGCGCCGAGTATTCGCTGACGGGCGCGCTGGCTTCGATCGCGCGTGCGATTTCGGCGAAGGTTTCGTCCACCACGCGGCGCACGATCGCGGCGGCGCGCCGATGGCTTTCAAGCTGCGCCGGTTCCAGTTGCGCCTCGAAGCGCTGAATCAAATCGGCGGCTGACACGATCTCGACGCCAAGCGCGCGGACCATCTCCACCGTTCCCGCATCGACGCGCGCGACGTAGGGAATCGCGCCGCGCGGCGAGTAGTTCATCGCGATCCGTCGCGCGCCGGAAAGAAAATCGCCCAGCGCCGCGAGCATCCCGTCCGCCGAGCGATAGACGGTCGTCTCGATTCCAAGCTCCAGGAGCCGTTCGGCCTCGACGGCCGAGACCAGTGCGCGTGCCGGCCCGCGCGCCGGCACATAGCAGAACCATCGCCGCGTGCTGATTCCCCCGCTCGAAAGTCCGAGAATCCGGTAGGCCAGCGGGTCGCTCAGGCGGAAGTCGTAAAAGAGCCATCCGTCGAGCCCGGCGTCGCCGAGCGCGCGCGCGATCTCTTCGAGCCGGCGCATCGCGGTCGCGCACTCCATCCTAGGCCGGATGCTGCCGCGAGGCCGCGGGCGGCGCGGGCTTGAAGCGCTCGCCCCAGACGTGGACGCGCGTCGGATCGATCCGGACGACGGGATTGTTCTCGATGCTCAGCGCCATCACACGGTACTGCGGGTACTTGTCGCGCAAGCTGCGCAGCGCGAGCAGGTATTCCTCGCGATCGTCGACTACCACGGCGAGTCCGCGCACCAGTACGTAGGCGAGGTTGGCCCAGTGCTCTTCGTAATGATCGACGACCAGCGCGACGTTGGGATTGGCCGCGATATTGCGCATCCGGGTGAGCGCCAGCGCGCGCGCGCGCTTGGGTTTCTCGTCGATCGCGAAGTAAAAGCGCGCCCCGTCGAACCAGAAGCAGAGCGGCACGTTATGCGGCACGCCGGCGGCGTCGGCGGTCGCCAGATGCCCGATCCGCTCGAACGCGAGAAAGTCGCGCACCACGGGCTGCGCCAGCAGCGAGATCGAATCCGTCATCATCTCCGTCGTCATCAGCGTTCCTCCCCGAACAGAAAGAGCGAAGCTGCCAGGATGGTGAACGTCATGTTGGGAATCCATGCGGCGAGCCATGGCGCAAGCAGGCCGGTGCGGCCGAGCGACGAGGTCAGACCGAACATCAGCCAGTAGCCGAAGCCGATCGCGATCGCGAGGGTGAAGCTGCGTCCGATGCTCAGGCTACGCGGCAGCGGGTCGAGGCTGAGCGCGAGGCCGAGCGCCGCCATGATCACGCACGCAAGGGGCATCGCGTACTTCAGATCGCGGTCGACGAAGTAACCTCCCGGGTCGAGCCCCTTGTGCCGCAGGTTGTGAATGTACGAATCGAGCTGCCAGAGGCTGAACTCGTCGGGGTCCATCCGCAACAGGCTGAAGTCGGCCGGGTTGACGTCGATCCGGAACGGGCCGGGAGCCGTCGCCTCGACCTTGCCGCCGGGCGCGAGCCGGATCGCGGTCAATTGGGCCGGCCGCCAGTTCCTGCTGGTCCATGCGGCCGCCGGCGCGTGCTCGACCTGGGTGAGCCGGTAATCGCGGCCGACGCGGTAGAACGTGACGCCGTGGAGCATCTTCTCATGGCCGTCGTAGTCGTCGGCGCTCATGAAGCCGTCGGTGACGCGCACCCAGATGCGGCGGTTGAAAAAGATGCCGTAGATTTTGCGCCGCTGCAGCTGCACCTGGTAAAGATGCTTCGCCTCGCGCGTCGCGACCGGCACGATCGTCTCGCTGATCCCGAAGTCGACCACCGAAATCAGCGCCGCCAGCAGCAGCACCGGCACCGCCATCTCGAGCCGGCTGATCCCGAGCTGCTGGCAGGCGAGAACCTCGCCGGTGCGGTTCAGCAGCGCAAAGCCGAGCAGCACGCCGGCCAGCGAAGCGACCGGGAGCAGCTGCGAAACGATGAGCGGCAGTTTCAGCGCGAAGTACTCGAGGCCCAACAGGCCGAAGCCGCCGTAGCGCATCAGGTCATCGAAGCGGTCGAAGATGTCGCCCAGCAGGTAGGCCGCGGTGAAGGCCGCGAGGCAGACGACGAAGGGGCCGAGAAAATGGCCGCCGAGAAAGCGGTCGAGCGTGGGCGAGAGCCGCGGGCGCAGTTTCATGCGGCCTCCTTGTGGCCGAAGCGCTCGATGAGATCCCAGATGAGGTCGCCCGGGCCGCGGCCCTGGTCGGAGCGGTCGGTCGCGCTGCGGTAGAACATCCAGACCGCGAGCGCCAAAAAGACCACGTCCGGAATCGCCATCGCGGCGAACGCGTTGAGCGTCCCGCGCTCGGCCAGCGTCCGCCCCAGCCGCATCAGCATGTAGTAAAGGAAAAACAGCGAAATCGCGACGCCGAACCGCTCCGACTGGCCGCCGCGCGCCGGCTTCATCCCGAGCGGCACGCCGAGCAGCGCGAACAGTAGCGTCGCCAGCGGCACCGTGTACTTGCCCGCCATCTCGGCTTCCGCCAGATAGTCGGGATGGTGCGCCGCGCGCGCGCTGGCGATCACGCCGCGCAACTCCCTGTAAGTCATCTGCTCGGGCTCGCGGGTGTCGTCGGCCAGTCCGCCCTGAGGTTCGACGTTGAGGTCGTAGATGCGAAAGCTCGTGATGTGGCTCTGGTGGGTTGACGGATCGACGCCGAAAACCGATCCGTCGAACAGGCGCAGCGTGATGTTCTCGTTGTTTTCATCGGGCACGACGATGCCGCGCTCGGCGATGATCGTGTTCTGCTGATCGATGCTGCGCGCATCCGAGATCAGCACGCCCTGCAGCGAGCCATTGTCGTTGGAGATGTGGTCGACGTAGAGCACCAGGCCCGGGAAGCTGCTATCGAAAATTTTCTCCTTAAGTCCGGCGGTCGAGCGCGTGCGGGTGAGCCGGTAGAGTTCGCTCTGCAGATTGGAGTTGGCCCACGGGCGGACGGAAAACGCAAACCAGCTCGCCATCGCGTACACCACGAGCGACACCGCGACGACCGGGATCGCGAGCCGGTAGAGGCTGATGCCGCAGGCGCGCGCGGCGATGAGTTCGCGGTCGCCCGACATCCGTCCGAAGCCGAGCAACACGCCGAGCAACACGGCCATCGGAAACGTGAGCTCGAGAAAGGCCGGCATGATGTACCCGATAAGGCTCATCACCTGACCCAGTCCGACGCCGTGATTGACCACCATCTCGGTGAGCTTGAGCAGCTTGCCGGTGACCAGTGCGAAGGTCAGCAGGCCGACGCCCATCACGAACGGTCCGATGACCTCGGTGGCGACATAGCGGTCGATGGTTCGCGGCTTGAGCATCGCGGAGCAATCGCAGCGCGCCCAGGGCGCGCAGTCTGAGTCCTGTTACGCGAATCAGTTTAGACCGATACGGCACCGGATCAAAGAAAGCGGGGGCGGGCGCAGCGGCGTGTCGGGGCGGGGCGGGCGCGCGGCCGCAAGCCGCGCGCCCGCTCCGCCATAGGATGCCGATCGTTGACGCCTGCTTCAGGGCGCACACCTGATGTATGAATTGACTTAGGGGTGCGTCGGCGGGATTGTGATGCGCGGTCGAGGTGTGTCCCGCCTCGGCGGTTCATGGATGCAAATTTCGAAGAAGCGGCGACGAGTTCCTCGCGCGTGCATAACGGCTAGTCGAAATCGCACCTCTCGGAGTGGCTTGAGAATGGATTCCCGAACGCTGGAAAAGACTTCGAAGTGTCGGGGCCTCCCGCCTGATCGGCCCAACCACGCTTGGCGGGCGCGGGTCCCGCGGTGACCTGTCGATGAACCTTGGCCGCGTGTCCGCGCTGACCTTCTATCAGGATTCCAGGTCGAGTAACGGTATTCTCCGAACTGCGGCCTGGATCCTGGTCGCTCTCTATATCCTGGGATTCGCCGTCTCGGCCGCATCTCGCTCGCAAAGCGATTTTGTCATTTACAGAAACGCGGGCCTGGCGGCCCTGCATAGAACGCCGATCTACGGTTCGCACGATCCGAGTCCATTTCAATACGCGCCCATATACGCGGTGGCTTTCATTCCGCTAGGCCTTCTGCCGCCGCGTGCGGCCCAGCTCCTTTGGTTCGCCGCAAGCATGGCGCTCGCGTTGCCCATGATGATTCTGGGCGCCAGCAGGCTCCTGTTCGGCCGCGCGTTCAAACCGGGCTGGGAACTGATCGTGATTCCGCTGCTGCTGTCCATTCGATTCATCCACCCCAACTTCGATCATGGACAGATAAATCTGCTGCTGCTCGCGATGGTAGTATGGGGTCTTGCGCTTGCGAATGAAGCGAAACCTGTCGCGGCGGGCGGCTTGTTGGCGGCGTCGATGCTGGCGAAGCCGTTCGCCCTGCCGGTGATTGTATATTTGCTCGCACGGAGGCAGATCGTATGCGTTTTTTCAACGATGATTTTCATCGCCGCGCTGGTTCTGCTTCCTGGCATGCTTGTGGGCTCCGGATACGCCGTTCATCAGACCGGCGGCTACCTGACGAGCCTCACAAGCCGCACCGTCCAACGCTCGCGCGATCTGAAGAACAAGTATAACCAGTCCGCTGCGGCGCTGGCCGTGCGCTGTTTCGCGCCGCACGGGGCGAGCCTCGCGAGCGAGAAAGTCGCGGCGGCGAGCGGATTCGGCTTTCAGTGCGTACTGACGGTGGGAGTGGTCGCCTGGCTCGTATTCAGACGGCGCAGCATCGCCGAAGAGGATGCGCGGTTGTCGCTCGCCGCGCTATTCTGCATTGCCGCGGCGTTCTCTCCTATCTCGTGGATCGAATACTATTTAGCGCTCGAAGTGCCGTATATGGCGCTGGCGTATATCGCGTTCTGCGGCGGCGAAACAAAAACTTTCCGTGCACGAGCGGCGACGCTGGTTCTGTCGGCGGCTTTGATCCTCAATTTCTGCACGCGATTATTCGAGTCAGCTCTGTACTATGGGGTCGCGTACCTCGGCAGTCTCATGGTCCTTGCGGCCGTGATTGTTCTGACGACACTGGAGGGCCGCCAGGTTCACACGTGATGGGCGGATTGCCTGCGCGGCAGCTTCAGCAGTCCCGAGGGCGCAAAACGCGACCGAAGAATCGGACCGGCCGTGCGGCGAGAAACGCGCAGCGGCGCTATTCAGATATTCGGAAGGTTGCTCGGGCGAATTGAGGGGCTTGAGTTGCGCGCTACGATGCCCGTCCGTTAGAAGTGGGCGGCGATGAAGCATCGACGCCCCAATCCGCCGGGCGGCGGCCCGCGGCGGGCCCGCCCAAGGAGCGGAAGCGCTGCGGGAGTGCCGCAGGCGCATCATGACCGCGCCAGGGGCGCG
>DASXMQ010000266.1:0-4521 GCA_036495625.1 Binataceae bacterium (SeqCode)
TGTTCAAGCATCTCAACGTTCACGGCTGGCTTAATTTCGGCGGCGCGCGGATGTCCAAGAGCTCGGGCAACGTGCGCGACCCGGTTTCTTACGAGCAAGCCTTCGGCGCCGACGTGCTGCGCTACTTCCTGATGCGCGAGGTGGTTTACGGACTGGACGGCGATTTTTCCGAGGAGCGGCTCGTCGAGCGCTATAACGCCGAGTTGGCCAACGACCTGGGAAATCTGACGAGCCGGGTGCTCGCGATGGCGGCGCGCTATTTCCAGGGCGAGATCACGGCGGCGCCGGGCGCAGACGGCGAAGCGATCGACCGCGCGCTGGTCGAGGCGTTTGCCGCGGCGCCCGCGCGCGCGGGCGCGATGGAAGACGAGCTCGCGTTCAACCGCGGGCTCGACGCGGTGTGGCAGGCGCTCGATGCGGCAAACAAGTATATCGTTGCGACGTCGCCGTTCACCCTCGCCAAGGACCCGGCGAAGCTGCCGCGCGTCGGACAGATTCTCGCCAACCTGCTCGAAGGGCTGCGCGTGATCGGCGCCACGCTGGAGCCCTTCATGCCGCGTCAGGCGGCTAAGCTGCTGGAGCTGCTCGGCGTCGAGGGAACCGCGGCGTACGCGCCGTTCGGCGCGGGGCTCAAGCGGGGCGATAGGGTCAAGCCGGCGGTCGCGCTCTTTCCGCGTATCGACAAAAGCTGACGACGAGACCGGGCGACGAGACCTGACAATAAGATGTGACACGCCCGGCCGCGGCGCCGCGCGCGCAAAATTCGGCGGCGAGCCCTATCGCCCGCCGCCGCCCATTATTTCATTCGCGATTCCGCGTTACTGAAATCTGTGCCTCAGCTGCTCAACCGGCTCGTCCACCACGACGGTCATCTCACTGTCGAAACAGACCTTGGTCTCGAGCCGCTTCGATCCGTCCTGCGCCAGCGATTCGACGCCCTCGAAATAGGCGATACGGTCGCTGTTTATCCAGATTGATTGCCCACCCTTGTTAAGCCGCACAAACGCCATCGTCCGCTCCCACCTTTGTGTTCCTTGATTGGCCACCCGCGCAGGTGGCGCTTCAGCCTTAGGGATTAGCGGCGCGCAAGCAACACCCGCCCGCCGCCTCAGGATCGGTCTAGAGCTTCGCGGCCGCGTCGATCCATTTGCGCGCCGCTTCTTCGACGTTTTTCGTGGCTTCTTCGGGCGTGCGCGGCGCCCGCATGTTGACGATCACGACCTCGTCGGCGCCGGCATCCCGGTAGCGCGCGAGATCGTCGGGCGCGATCGGTTTAGTATATGGCGAGACCGCGAGCTCGACGTCGGAGCGCTTGCGCCCGTTGGACTTGAGCAGGGCCTCGATCCGGCGAATCTTGTCCGCCGCCTCGCCCGGATCGAGATTGAAGCCGCACCATCCGTTGCCGTATTCGGCGACGCGGCCCAGCGCCGGGCCGCTCTCGCCGCCGAAAAAGACCGGCAGGCCGGCGCCGCGCACCGGCTTGGGAAAGCTGCGGACGTTTTCGAAATTGACGAACTCGCCATTGTAGGAGCTAAGCGCGTCGCCCCACAGCCGGCGCATCGCCGCGATATATTCACGCGTACGCTGCGCACGGCGCTCCCACGGGATGCCGAGCGCACGGAACTCCTCTTCGAGCCATCCTACGCCCACGCCCAGCACGACGCGGCCCTCGCTCAGCGAGTCGAGCGTCGCGACCACTTTGGCCAGCACCAGCGGATTATGCTCGGGCACGAGACAGATTCCGGTCGCGAGGCGAATCCGGTTCGTCACCGAGGCCATCGTACACAAGCTCAGGAAAGGATCGGGAATCGGTGCGTCGGAGGGCGCGGGCAGAGTGCCGTCGTCGCGGTAGGGATAGCGAGAGGCGTAAGAATCGAGCAGCACGACATGCTCGGGCGCCCACAGGGTCGAGAACCCGGTGCGCTCGGCGGTCTCTGCAAACGCTTTCATCACCCCCATCCCGCCGACCCGTCCCGAAACGACCGCGAAAAGTCCGATCTTCATGATGCGATACTCCTTGCGCGAGGCACTTTCGACGAATGACGTCGCGCGAAACTACGACAAGTGCGCCAGCGCTCCGTGTACTACGGCGCGATTGCGCCTGACAAGCGCCCAGGGATGGGACGCGGCGCTCAGACGTGATTGCGCAGCATCAGCTCGCGCGGATGCGGTTCGAGGTAGGTCTGACCCTTCAGACAGCGATGTCCGAAGCGGCGCACCCAATAGCGAATCAAGGTTAATCGCACCATCAGCGGCACGGTTACGCGCTGATATTTCTCGATCACTTCCATCGGTTCGCAACGCGAGTCGGTGTCGCAGCGATCTGCAGATAGCCGGCGATATGCTGCCCTTCCTCTTCGATCGGCAGACTGGGCAGGCGGCTTATCAGCGCGTCGGCGAAGAGTAAATTTTTCTCTCCCATGCTTTGTAGGAGATTAAGATTCGCCCGACCATGCGAAGAATCCCTCCGCCGCGCTGCTAGTACGCCGCCTCGAGCAGCTTGACCAGGTCCTCGCGCGTTACCGGCGCGCCGACCGTGTTCGCGTGCTCGACCTCGTCGAGCACCGTGTCCGCGATCGTGCCGATTTCTTCGCGCGGCACGCCGGCATCGCGCAAGCGATGCGGAACCTCGAACTGCGCGATAAACTTCGCCATCCGCTCCGCACACTCGATCGCGGCCGGGCGCGGGCTTTGCGGATCGAAACGCACGCCGAATCCCTCGGCGATCGGCCCGAAGCGCTCGGGCGCGACGTTCGCCATGAAGCGCATCACGTGTGGCAGCGTGATGCACGAGGTCACCCCGTGCGGCACATCCCACATCGGTCCGATCTGATGGCCTAGCGCGTGCGAGATGCCCACGCGCGTGCTCATGATGCCGAAGATCGAAAACCAGGCCGCGAGCTGGCACTGGCCGCGATGCGCCAGCGATTCGGCGCCGGTGGTCTTGAGCGAGGCCGGCAGATGCTCGAGCAGCATCGCGATAGCGCGCGCGGCGAGCGTATCGACGATCGGCTGATGGCGCGAGGAATAGATAACCTCGACCGCGTGATCCATCGCGCGCATCCCGGTCGCCGTCCAGAGCCAGGCCGGCGTCTCCACCGTGAGCTCGGGATCGAGGATGACCGTGCGCGGCACCAGCCGCGGGTCGGTCACCCCGCCCTTGACGTTGTTCTTCTCGTCGGTGACGCCGCCGATCGGCGTGAACTCGCCCGCCGAGAGCGTCGTCGGCATCGCGATATGCACCAGGTCGGGCCCGTCCACCGCATGGCTCGCTTCGAAGTCGATAGTACCCGCGGTGGCGGCGGCGCCGGGCCGATCGCCCTCGAGGATACGCTTGGCGGCGACCTTCACCGTGTCGATTGGACTCCCGCCGCCGAAGCTCACCATACTGTCGGCGCCCACGCGCTTGTATTCCTCGACCAGTGCGGCGACGGTATGCGACGGCACGTGTTGGCTCGCGCCCTTGAACACTCCCGCCAGGCGCGGTCCCGCAGCGGCGGTCACCTTGTCCAGGAGCCTGGACGCTCCCAGCGTCTTGCCCGTCACGACCAGCGCGCGCCTGAGCCCCCGGCGCTCCAGTTCATGTCCGAGGCTCGCAGCCTTGCCCGGCCCGAACGTCACCTTCTCCAGGCGCGTAAAGCTGAATTCACCCGCAATTGGGTCCATGGAAGTTGCTCCCTTGTATCTCGCCCGATTGTGCAATTACGCTCGGGACGTCCCGGGCGCGGCGCGCGCGGCGGATCTCAGTGCTTGATTACCACGAGCGTGCCGACCGGCAGAAGGGCTTCGAGCTCCTCGATCGCGCCATTGTCGACCGAGATGCATCCGGTGGTCCAGTTGACGTTGCCGGTGTTGAGGATAGCCTCGTCCGTGCCGTGGATTCCGATTCCATCGCCCGGCGAGATCGCGCGGCCTCCGAAGCGCGGCACTTCGCCGTCGGCGACGAGCTGCTCATAGCGCGCGCGATCCGCATCATTGGGATAGTTGAGCTTGAGAAAGTAACGCCATCGCGCGTTCATGCGCTTGGCGATGATCGTATAGGCACCCTCGGGAGTGCGGCGGTCACCCGACCAGAGCTTGGTCCCGGGGTCAAGGTTGCGCCCGAAGACCGCGTGATACTCCTTGTAAAGGTGTCCGCGGAAATAGACGACCAGCCGATGCTTCGACTTGTAAACCATCACTGACCAATTGTACGGATTCCTCACGACCGCCGGGTCGCTCGTGTTGCGCAGCGCGATTATGCCCGGCGTCGGTTTATCACCTGCAGCCGCGCCTGCGGCCGCACCGCCCGCCGGCGGCGCGGCCACAGGCGCCGGCGTCGTCGTGGCGCCCGGCCCCCACGTCGGAGCCATCGGCGGCGCCTCGCCGCGCGGGGGTGTGAGCGCCGCCAGGCTCGCCGGCGACGGCGTCGCCGCCGGCGCCGCCGCGCTTACGGCCGCACCGCCGGCGGAGAACCCCTGCGCCGGCGAGCCGCTCGCAGCAGCGACGGGCGCCGCCGCCGGTTCGGCGGCGGCGCCCGGC
>DASXMQ010000267.1:0-9432 GCA_036495625.1 Binataceae bacterium (SeqCode)
CATCGCGACAACCTCAAGCAGAAGCTCAAGGCCAAATCGACCGCCGCAATCGTGCGTTACGCGATCAAGCATAAGTTGATTCGCGCCGACTAGGACGCCGCCGCCGGTTCGATTTTGCGCCGCGCTCCGTGATAATTGAGAGAGCTGGCCTTGGCCGCGACGAAAAGGAGCCTGATACTGCGATGGCGGAAATCGGATTATTCGAGGCGATGTACTCGGCGCGCGCGCTCAGGCGCTTCAAGCCCGACCCGGTGCCCGACGAAATCATGACCAAGGTGCTCGACGCGGCGATTCGCGCGCCGTCGGGCAGCAACGCGCAGTCGTGGGTGTTCATCGTGGTCAAGGACGCGGAGAAGCGCCGCCAGCTTGGCGCGATCTATCACAAGGCGTCGAAGATCCTGACCGCGCTCTACGCCGAGCGTCCGCGCGCGAGCCATTTCAGCGACGAGCAGTACAAGCGCTTCATGAGTTCGGTGACCCACCTGTTTGAAAACATGCACGAGGCGCCGGTGCTGTTGCTCGCCTGCCTTAGATCGGCGCCGCCCGGGTCGGCCGCAACTGCGCTCAGCCCGGAGGTGCAGGCCGCGATGGCGAAAGCGGCGCGCACCCAGGGCGCCAGCATCTATCCCGCCGTGCAGAACGTCATCCTGGCCTGCCGCGCCTTCGGTCTGACCACCGTGCTGACCACGATCCACGCCTTCTTCGAAGAAGAAGTCAAAGCGATCGTCGGCCTGCCGCCCGAAGTCGCGACCTTCGCGCTGATGCCGATCGGTTATCCGCGCGACAGGATCGGACCCGTCCGCCGCCGGCCCGTCAACGAGATCGCCTGCCTCGACACCTACGGGAAGCCCTGGCCCGGCTAGCCGCGCGGCGCTAAAGGGGCGGGGTTTGATGCGGGCGCCGCGATGATCCCGCTGCGCGACAATGTTGCACGCCATCGGCTAAGCCCGGTCAATACGCTGCTGATCGCGGCCAACGTCGCCGCGTTCGCGTACGAGATGTCCCTCGGCTCGGCGGCCGAGGGGTTCGTCACACGCTACGCGATGGTGCCGGCGCTGATCGCTCGCGCGCATCTGCAGGGCGCGATGCTGTTCGGAGCGCACGGCCGGCTGTGGCCGCCGTTCACGGTTCTTACCTCTATGTTCATCCACGGCGGCGTGGGCCATGTCGCCGGCAACATGCTCTACCTGTTCATCTTCGGCCCCGCGGTCGAGGAGCGGACCGGGGCGTCGCATTATTTGTCGTTCTATCTGTTGAGCGGCATCGCCTCGGCTGCGGCGACGGTGGCGATGGCGCCGCAGTCGATGGTGCCGGTGATCGGGGCGAGCGGCGCGATCGCGGGGATTCTCGGCGCCTATTTCATTCTCTATCCGAGCGGGAGCATCCTGACCTTCTTTCCGCCCTTCTTCTTCCGCGTTCCCGCGGTGCTCTACCTGATATTCTGGTTCGCCGCGCAGCTCTATTCGGGGATCGCGAGCGGCGCCGCGCCTTCGATGATGGGCGGGGTGGCGTGGTGGGCGCACGTCGGCGGCTTTTTGTTCGGCGTCGCCGCGGGACCGATAGCGGTGCGGCCGCCAGAGCGCGGGCGCGTCGCGCGGCCCTAGTTTTTCTTCGTCCGTGTCTTTCATTTGTTGATAGTGTGCAAAGTCTTTCACTGCTTGTGCGATATTCGCGCCGCGCCGCTTGTCCCCTGCCGCCGCATCGCCGATACTTGATTCCCGGTTGCGCGGAGCGGTTTGAGCGGAAAGGGGCGGAAGGGGGGCGGCTGTGGCGGCGGCATCCACGGATGACATTCTAAGGCGAGTACCTCCGCAGAACCTGGAGGCCGAGCAATCAGTGCTCGGCGCAATCCTGCTCGAGAACGAGGCCGTCAACCAGGCCGTCGAAGTTCTCAATCCCGACGACTTCTATCGCGAGTCCCATCGCGAGATCTTCCGCGTGATGGTCGAGCTGTCGGACCGCAATCAGCCGGTCGACGCGATCACGATGACCGACGCGCTGCGCACGCGCGGCAAGCTCGAAGCGATCGGCGGCCCGGCCTACATCGCGGAGCTCGCGGCCTGCGTCCCGACCGCCTCCAACGTCGCCCATTACGCGCGCATCGTGCGCGAAAAGGCGGTGCTACGCGCGCTCGCCTCGACCGCGACCGAAATCGCCTCGTCGGCTTACGACGCGCCCGCGCGGGTGGACGAGTTCCTCGACGAGGCCGAGCACAAGATCTTCGAGATCTCCGAGCGCCGCATCCGCGCCTCGTTCCATACGATGCACGAGCTGACGCGCGAGTCGCTCAAGATCATCGAGCGCCTCTATGAGCGCAAGGAGATGGTGACCGGCGTGCCGACCGGCTTCACCGATCTCGACCGCATCACCGCCGGCCTGCAGCCCGCCGACCTGATCGTGATCGCGGCGCGTCCCTCGATGGGCAAGACCGCGCTCGCGCTGAATATCGCCGCCTACGCGGCGACCGAGGCCGAGCCGCGCCGCGGGGTCGCGTTTTTCTCGCTCGAAATGTCCAAGGAGCAGCTCGTGCTGCGGCTTTTGTGCTCGGAGGCGCGGGTCGATAGCTCCAAGGCGCGCGCCGGGTATCTCGGCGAGCGCGATTTTCCCAAGCTCGCGGTGGCGGCGGCGCGCCTGGCCGAGGCGCCGATCTTCATCGACGACAGCTCGGACACCTCTGCGATCGTGCTGAAGGCCAAGTGCCGGCGACTCGCGCGCGATTCCAGCGCCAACCTGGGACTGATCATCGTGGACTATCTGCAGCTGATGCGCGCGGCGCGGCCGGGCGAATCGCGCGAAAAGGAGATCGCCGAGATTTCGCGCTCACTCAAGGCGCTGGCCAAGGAACTCCGGGTGCCGGTGATAGCGCTCTCGCAGCTCAACCGCCAGGTCGAAACCCGCCCCGACCGCCGCCCGCTGCTCGCCGACCTGCGCGAGTCGGGCGCGATCGAGCAGGACGCCGACGTGATCGCCTTCATCTACCGCGACGAGATGTACCATCGCGACAGCAAGGAGCCGGGCGTGGCCGAGGTGATCGTCGCCAAGCAGCGCAACGGCCCTACCGACACCGCCAAGCTCACCTACATCAGCCAGTTCACCCGCTTCGAGAACTACGCGCCCGAGACCGGCTACTTCGAGGGCGCGGAGGAACGCTAAGCCTACTGCGCGCAGGCCGCCGATCCGATTGCGAGGCCGCCGCGCGCCGGGCTAAGTTGCGCGCAGGATTCGCCCGGAGGCGCAGATGAACCGCTGGAAAATTGGCGACGTCACGATCACCCGGGTCGTCGAGATGGAGACGACCTCAAAAGCCACCTTTGTGCTGAAGGACGGCTCACCGGAGAACATCCGCACCGTCCCGTGGCTTCGCCCGCACTTTGCCAACGCGGACGGCAAAGTGATCATGAGCGTGCACGCCTTCGTCATCGAAGCGCCGGGCCATCGCATCGTCGTCGATACGTGTATTGGCAACGACAAGCGCCGCGCGTTTCCCGGATGGAACATGCTGCAGTTGCCGTTCCTGGCCGACCTGGAGAGAGCCGGCTTCGCGCGCGAGTCGATCGACTGCGTGCTCTGCACTCATCTGCACGTCGATCATGTCGGGTGGAACACGATGCTGGTCGGGGGCAAATGGGTGCCGACGTTTCCGCGCGCGCGATATCTCATCGGACGCAAAGAGTGGGAGCACTGGTCGAAGGCGAGCGAGGCCGATACGCGCGAATTGCTCGCCGACTCGGTGCGTCCGGTGTTCGAGGCGGGCCTGGCCGACCTGGTCGAAAGTGACGCGCGCATCACCGGCGAAGTCCGCTTCGAGCCGACTCCCGGACACACGCCCGGCCATCACAGCGTCCGTATCTCCTCGCGCGGAGAGGAGGCGGTGATCACAGGCGACCTGATGCATCATCCGGTTCAGATGGCACACCCGGAATGGGGTAGCCAGTTCGATACTGATTTCGCCCAGGCGATCGCGACCCGCCGCGCGTTCCTCGAACGCTATGGCGACAAGCCGATCCTCGTGCTGGGGACGCACTTCGCAACGCCGAGCGCTGGCCGGATCGTCCGCGACGGCGACGCCTGGCGTCTCGAAGTCTAGGCGAGCGCGTCGATTTCAGCCTGCCTGCTGGCCGCAGCCCTGCGGCTTGAAAACCCGCACCGTTGACGGCGGATTCTTTGCCAGCATCGACGCCGGACGAATCGGACGCGGCACCAGATTACCTCCGCAATTGGGGCAGCGGCCGCCAAGCCTGTTGTCCACGCAATCGCGGCAGAACGTACACTCGAAGGAGCACATCATCGCGTCAGCCGCGGCCGGCGGCAAATCCTTGTTACAACATTCGCAGTTGGGCCTTAGCTCGAGCATCTTCGCCTCACATTTGAAATCCTTTCGACGACGACTCCTTCGCCGTCCCTATCTTTCAAGCGCTCCCGCGGGTCACGAACACCAGCGTGCAAGCGATGACTCGCTTCGACAGTTATGCGTTTCATTAGGCGCTGTTTGACTTAAGTTCGTCTCGATGCTTAGGAAAAGCAAGCGTGGGTTTTCGGAAGGCGAAATCGATTTCGCTTCGCGATCCTGGAAGGCAAAGATTACGGAACTGGACTGAGCGCAGCGGGGGAGATGCGAAAGCGGGTGCGGCGGCCGAATCGGCCGCCGCGCCCGCTTTTGGGCGAATCGTCGTGGCGTTATCGCGACCGATGCGCTTAGACTGCCGCGAACGCATCAGTTCCGCAGGGGGACGACTCATGGCTGACTCCGATGATACGGCGGCGGCCGGCACGCTCGACGCCGCACGCGCGCTCGCTCCGAAAATCCGCGCCGCGGCGGACGAAATCGAACAGGGGCGCCGGCTGCCGCCGCATCTGGTGCGCGAGATGCAGCGTGCGGGCGTGTTCCGGATGGCGATGCCGCGGGCCTGGGGCGGTCCCGAGCTCGATTTTCTTACTCAGCTGCGCGTGATCGAGGAGTTGTCGATCGCCGACGGGTCCGTCGGCTGGTGCGCGATGATCGGCATCGATGGCGGTTACATGACCGCGTACCTCGACCAGGCCGTCGCGCGCGAAATGTATCGCGAGCTCGACGCGGTAACGGCGATCACGTTCGCTCCGCCGGGCAAGGCAATCAAGACCAGGGACGGCTACGTCGCCAGCGGGAGATGGCCGTTCGGCAGCGGCTGCCAGCATTCCACCTGGCTCATCGGCCATTTTATGATCTTCGAGGGCGATTCGCCGCGCCTGATGTCCAACGGCCTCCCCGAAACCCGTTTCGGTTTTCTGCCGGCCGAGGAGGGCGAGATTCTCGATACCTGGTACACCAACGGCCTCCGCGGAAGCGGCAGTCACGACTGGACGGTCAAGGATCGCTTCATCCCGGAGGAACGGACCTTCAACTTCGCCGCACCCACCATCTACCGGGAGGGCCCGCTCTATAGGTTGCCCAATTTGCTCATCTACAAAGTGTCTGGAGTGCACCTTGGAATCGCGCGCGGCGCGATCGAAGAATTCATCGCGATGGCCTCGAACAAGCCGCTGACGTTCAAATCTCCGGCGGCGGGCAAACCCGGGATGCTGCGCGACGAGGTTCACGTTCAAACCGCCGTGGCCCAGGCCGAGGCGCTGGTCAGTTCGGCGCGCGGCTTTGTGTACGAGGCGTTCGGCGACATGTGGAACACGATGGCGGCGGGCGATCCGCCGACGCACAAGCAGCGCGCGCGCGGCCGGCTCGCGATGGCGCATACGAGCGCCGCATGTCTGCAGGCGGTCGAACTGCTGTACAAGGCCAACGGAGGATCTTCCGTTTACAGCGGCAATGCGTTCGATCGCCGGCTGCGCGATATGCAGACCGCCAATCAGCATACGGTCGTGTCGCTCAAGACCTGGGAGGTCGCGGGGCGCGTGCTGCTCGGGCTGGAGCATAACTACGGTCTGCTGTTCTGATCCGGGCGCCCCAAAACGGACCTGGCTGCTCGCGGCGGATGACTTCTGCGCGGATTTTCGCTATTGCCGTCGCAGAACGCCTGCACGCACAGGAGCGAACCGCCGATGCCCGACATGGATAGCGCGCCAGCCGACCGCAGCCAGATTGCCTTTGCCCGATGGGACAGGCGGATGCGCGAGTCGCTTCGCCCGCTCGTCACCAAAAAGCTCATCGCCGAACACAAACGCGACCCGGTCGGAATCCACAGCGATACGCTCGACCGCGTGCTCAACTACTTTCGCCGCCCCAACCTGCTCGACCAGTTGGTGGTCGTCTGCACGCGGCCGTTCAAACAATGGCGCGTCGCGCGAATGACCGGCGTTCCCGCGCAGGCGCCGGTCTTCGTCGATGAGCGCGCCTACAATTCGGAAGCCAAGGCGGCGCACGCCGTCTTCCTGATGCGCCTCGAGCAATTGATGCGCGACTAGCTATTTCCGCTCGCATCCGCGACCGAACGGAGACCAGGGCCACATGGCAAACAGACACATCCACGGATACAGCGACCAGATTAGCGTCAAACCCGGCGAGCGCATCCGCTTCATGGTGAGCGTCGAAGGCGCCACACGCTATCGCGCCGACATCGTGCGCCTGATCAACGGCGACGCCAATCCGACTGGTCCGGGCCCCAAGGAAGAAGTGATGGCGACTCCCGTGAGCGGCCAATATCCGGGACGCTTCCAGCCGACCTACGGCGGCTCGCATATCGTGATCGACGATGCTGGCGCGCTCCTTAACCTCGGACATTCGATCTCGGTTCACGCCTTCATAATGCCGACCACGCCGGCGCGGCGCGCGCAGGGAATCGTGACGCGCTGGGATCCGGAGCGGCGTGCGGGCTGGGCACTGGTCATCGATGAGCAGGGACGGCTTGCGCTATGGCTCGGCGATGGTGCCGGACATCAGTTTCAAATCGCAGCGCCGGAGCCCTTGAGCGCGGGGCTCTGGTACTCCGCCGGCGCGAGCTACGACGGCGCGACCGGACGCGCGATCCTGCACCTGGCGCCGGTGCACAACGCGGTCAACTCGATCGTCGGCCGTGTCGCGATGCTGCCGCCCGCGGTGATGCACGCAGCAACCGGCGAGCAGGTCAACTTCCACTCGGAATCGGCGGCAGTGATCGCCGGATGGGCCGCAGGCAAGGCGGCTTCAGGAGCCCTTGTCGGCGGCGGCCACTACAACGGCAAGATCGATCGGCCCCGCGTCTATGGCCATGCGCTCGGCGCGGGTCAATTCGACGAATTGGCCGCGGGCCGCGAGCCGGACAGCCGCGGCCTCATCGCGCGATGGGACTTCGCCGACGGCATCGGCCCCGACGGCATCGCGACCGATCGCGTCACCGACGCCTCGGGCAACGACCTGCACGGACGATGCGTCAACGCGCCGGCGCGCGCGATGACCGGCCATAACTGGACCAGCCGCGAGGAACATTTCATCCACGCGCCCGCCGAGTACGGCGCGATCCATTTTCACGACGACGACCTCGAGGACGCCGGCTGGGAGATGGACTTCGAGCTGCTGGTGCCGGATACGATGCGCTCCGACGTTTACGCTGCGCGGGTGAGCGCCGGCGACGCGGTCGACTACATCCCATTCATCGTGCGCGCGCCGTCGAGCGGCCCGACCGCCAGGATCGCGTTCCTGGTCCCGACCGCTTCCTACCTCGCCTATTCCAACGAGCATCTGAGCTTCGGACAGGGCACGCAGGCGATCGTCGGCCACACGACGGTGCTGGGGCCCGAAGATATCTATCTCTACGAACATCCCGAGTTCGGGCTTTCCACCTACGATCATCATTCTGACGGCAGCGGCGTCTGCTACGTCTCGCGGCTGCGCCCGATTCCCAACATGCGGCCGCATCATCGCTTCGGCGGAACTCTATGGGGACTCGCGGCCGACCTTCACCTCGTCGATTGGCTGAACGCCAAGGGCTTCCGCTACGACGTCATCACCGACGAGGACCTGCATCGCGAGGGAGCGGCGCTGCTTCGCGGCTACAAGGTGGTGCTCACGGGAAGCCATCCCGAATACTACTCTTCCGCGATGCTCGACGGGCTGGAGAGCTATCTCACTACGGGCGGGCGGCTGATGTATCTCGGCGGCAACGGCTTTTACTGGATCACGTCGTACCATCCCGCCAAGCCCTACCTGGTCGAGGTGCGCAAGGCCGAGGGCGGCTCGGGCGCGTGGGAGGCGCAACCGGGAGAGTATTTTCACAGCACCACCGGAGAGCGCGGCGGCGTCTGGCGGAGCCGCGCGCGCCCGCCGCAAAAGCTCGTCGGCGTCGGCTTCGCGGCGCAGGGCTTCGACCGTTCGTCGTATTTCCGGCGGATGCCCGACAGCTCGCATCCAAACACGAGCTTCATCTTCGAGGGCGTCGGCGAAGACGAACTGCTGGGCAACTTCGGCCTGGTCGGCGGCGGCGCCGCCGGCCATGAACTCGACCGCTACGATCTCGCGCTCGGTACGCCGCCCAACACGATGCTGCTCGCGAGTTCGGAGGGGCACAGCGACAACTATCTTCGGGTAGTCGAAGAGATCGCGTTCAACTATCCGGGCACCGGCGGCAGACAGGACTCGGGCGTGCGCGGCGATATCGTGTACTTCACCACCGCGGGCGGCGGCGCAGTTTTTTCCGCCAGCTCGATCGCCTGGTGCGGAAGCCTCTCGCACAACAACTACGACAACAACATCTCACGCATCACGGGCAACGTGCTCGAACGCTTCGCCAGCGACGAGCGGCCGCCGCCCGGCACGTGACGCGGCCCCGGCGCACGATGAGACGGCAGGTCGGCACCGTCGCCGAACTCTGGCGCTACCCGGTCAAGTCGATGGGCGGCGAGCTCGTCAGCGAGATATCGCTGACCGAGCGCGGCGCCGTCGGCGACCGGCTCTATGCGATGCGCGAGCTCAAGTACGGTTCGATCATGAGCGCGCGAATCTGGTCGGCGATGCTCCAGTTGCGGGCCCTGTGCGAACGCGAGCCGGCAGATGGCGCGCCGGCGCGCGTGCGGATCGAGCTTCCCGACGGTAGCGTAGTTTATGCGGACGATCCCGGCGTCGACGACACCCTCTCGGCGCTCTTCGGACATCCGGTGCGGCTGGATCGTCCGCGCGGCGACACGCCGCTTACGCCCGCCGAAATCGAAGCGATAACCAGGGGCGACGCATACCTGCCGCCGCGCGATCTTTACGACGAGGACGTGGTGCATGTTCTCGCGAGCGGCACGCTGGAGCATTTGCGCCGGCTCTGCCCGTCTGACTTCGATCCCCGGCGTTTTCGCCCGAACATTTATGTCGACACTGGCGCTGCCAAGCAGGGTTTTGTCGAAGACCGATGGCTTGGGGGCGAACTCGAAGTCGAGGACGGCGGCGCCCGGATCGCAGCGATGCGCCCGGCCCTTCGCTGCGCGATGACCATCCATCCGCAGGACGAGCTACCGGCGGACCCGGCGATCCTGCGCACG
>DASXMQ010000268.1:0-13807 GCA_036495625.1 Binataceae bacterium (SeqCode)
GTCAGTATTCATCAATGACGATGAGCCCGGCCTTCATGAAGATTACAAACGATGGCTCGAATGGCTGGCACCGTATGATGAGAGTCCCGAGCGCTATCATCACAATCGCACCGGCGAGGACAACGGCGACGCGCATCACAAGCGCCAGGTGATGGGTCGCGAGGTCGTAGTAGCGATCACCAAGGGCAAACTCGACTTCGGCCCGTGGGAACAAATCTTCTACGGCGAATTCGACGGCCGCCGCCCCAAGCGCATCCTGATCAAGGTGATTGGCGAGTAACCGCGGGACCGAAGCGGGAGGCGCGGACGGAGCGGCCGCTGCGTTTTAAGCAAGCGCGAGGAGAGCGTCATGGTCGCATGCATAATCGAGTACAGCGTCAGGGCCGGGATGGAAGAGCGGCTGGGCGAAGCCTTCGCGGCGCTGATTCCCGAGATCCAGGCGATCGACGGCTTCCTCTCGATGGACAACTTCGAAAGTCAGACGCGGGCGGGAGTGCGGCTTGAGATATCGTACTGGCGCGACGATCGCGCCCTGCAGGCCTGGATCGACAACGCGGCGCATCGGGAAAAGATGCTCGTCGGCAGGAAGGAGATCTTCTCCGCTTATAAAATCCTGAGCGTCGAGGTCAAACACCAGATCGAGTGGACGCGTCCCGCATGAAACCCGCAGGCGCCGCGTCGGCCGCGCGCCCGCGGCGCGTTAGCGCTTATTTTTGAACGCCGGCAGGAGATCGCGCGCGAAGGTTTCCATCGAGCGCCGCACGATTTTCGGATCGATTCCCGGAAAGTGCATTCCCAGCACGAGATGCGTCGTCCGCACCTTGCTCGTGAACTGCTCGAGGCCTTCGGCGACCTCCGCGGCGGTACCCACCAGCGGGTTGAAGAGCAGCGGCTCGGTGGTGCGCCGCAACTCCGAGGCCGGCGGCGGCTTGAATATCGATGGCGGACCCTGGACCTCGCCGGCTTCGCGCAGCCACTCGCCATAGACCGTCAGCATCCAATGCACGTGGTCCTGGACCTCGTCCCACGCCTGATCGCGCGAGGGCCCGATATGGGTCCAGACCAGTTGTGCCACGTTGAAGTCCGCCGGCTTGCGGCCGTAGCGGCGCAGCGCGTCGTCGTAGGCCGAGGTATCTCCGATCCCGAGAAAATGGCATCCGAGCCGCGCCGCGCGATCGACCGCCTTGGGATTCAGCGCACCGACCCACAGTGGCGGATGCGGCTGCTGCACGGGTTTCGGCGTAAGCCGGATATCCTGCAGGTTGTAATGCTTCCCCTGGAAAGAGAACGGATCCTGGGTCCAGATGCCGCGGATAACGTCGATGCCCTCTTCGAAGCGGGACGCGCGCTCCTTGCGCGGAATCCCGTAGCCGAGGAACTCGTGCTTTGCGTAGCCCTTGCCGATGCCGAGGTCAAAGCGCCCCCTCGAGATGACGTCAACCGTCGCCGCGTCCTCGGCGACGCGGACGGCGTTGTGCAGCGGAAGCAAGAGCAGGAACGTGCCGATCCGCACGCGGCGCGTCTTCGCGGCGACCGCGCCGGCCAGCGTCATCAGCGACGGCGAGTAGCCGTCCTCGGCAAAGTGATGCTCGGTCAGCCAGACCGTGTCGTAGCCGAGCTCTTCGGCGAGTTGGGCCTGCGCGAGCTGGGATTCGTAAACGTCCGCCCAGGGCTTCTTCCATCCGGGCGGATTGCGGAACGAGAACATCAGTCCGACGTTCATGCGCGACTCTCCCTTCGTGATCCGAGAACCAGACGTCATTGCTGGACTATCACACCCGGTTACGCGCGTCACGCCAGAACCCGAATCTCCTTCGGGAATGTGCGCATCTCGGCGTGCGCCGAATTGACCGAAGGCGCCGACATATGAAAACGATCGTCCCACGATGAAAGAGGCGACGGCGCCGCATCGGCGGGCGGAACTGCTCGATCGAGTGGCCGACTACATCCTCAACCATGGCCTGGCGGAGCTTTCTTTGCGACCCCTGGCGGCGGCCACCAGCACCAGTCCTCGTATGCTGCTCTATTTTTTCGGCACCAAAGAGCGGTTGGTCGCGGAAGCGCTGGCGCATATTCGCGTGCGCGAGCAACTCACTTTCAGACGCGCGGTCGCGATGGCGAGGCCGGCGGACCGGATCGAGTCGCTGTTGCGCGACTGGAGATTGTCGGCTACTGCGCGCAGGCAGAAATACTCGCGGCTCTTTTACGAGGTGTACGGACTTGCGCTTCAGAAGCGCCAGAACTATCCGGGGTTTCTCGAGAAGGCGGTCGGCGATTGGCTCCCTCCGTTCGAGGAAGCTCTGGCCGCGCTTGGCGTTCCCCGCGAGTCAGCAAAAACCATGGCTACGCTCGCGCTCGGCGCTGTCCGCGGCCTGCATCTGGATCTGCTCGCAACAGGAGAGCGAAAGCGCGTCGAGGGCGCGTATCGGGAATTACTGAGACTAATCAGCGTGACGATACAATCGCGTTCGTGGGACAATATTCATGCTTCGCGTTCGCGCGAAGCTGCCGATCCGGTAAGGCGGCGCCGCCAGAGCGAAGGGCCGAAGAAAACCTGATGGACCAGTTGAGCGCCGCCGATTAGCCGGAGGTTACCGAGACCGATGATGTCCAAGGCGAATGATGTCGAGGCGAATGATGCGAACCAACAAACTCAAGGCTGAGCTTAAGGCGGGCGGCATCGCGCTTGGCACGATCGTGTGGGATACGCGCGGACGCGGCGTGATGCATACGCTCGCCGCAGCCGGGATGGACTTCGCCTGGATCTGCATGGAGCACTCCGCCTATAGCCTCGAGACCGTGGTCGATCTGGCCGCGCACGCACACGCAGCCGGAATCGCGCCGATCGTGCGCATCCCGGACCTGCAATACGAGCACGTCACGCGCCTGTTGGACTCGGGATGCCAGAGCCTGATTCTGCCGCACATCACCGGCGGCGCCGAGGTTCGCCGTTTTATCGAGATGGCGAAGTACTATCCGCAGGGACGGCGCGGGATGGCTATCTACCTCGGCGCGGGCACCGACTACGAGGAGGTCGATTTGCCGGCGGCGATGGCTCACGCCAACGCCAACACGCTGCTCGCGGTGATGATCGAGACGCGCGAGGCGCTGGAGAGCGTTGACGAGATTGTGATCGAGGGCGTGGACCTTGTGATCGTCGGCAATCAGGATCTGACCCAAAACCTCGGCATCCCGGGCGAATACGGTAATCCGATCTTCCGCGCAGCGCTCGAGAAGGTGCGCGCGCGATGTGCGGCGCGCGGCATCGCATTTGCCGGGCTTGCCGCTAATCCCGAAGACCTCAAGGCCGCGGTCGATAGCGGCGCGCGGTTCATACTCTACGGCACCGACCTTGTCCTGATGCGGCGCGAGGCGGAGCGCGCCGCCCGCGCGCTCGCGCCGTTTCGAAAACCCGCCGTCCATAGCGGATGAAAATTTCCGCGGGTGACGGCCACCATCGCCGCCCGCGGCGCCGGTTGACGGCCGCGACTACGCCCTTGACACAGGTGAAGAAGACGTTCTGGGCGGTGGATTTTTAGACGCTATCGATCGCCGTCGAGCGCTCTTCACCGTAGGTGCCCGCGATGCCGAATCCGAACTGGCGCGCGTTCTCGAGGCTGGCATCGACAAAGAGATGGAGTTGGGGCGCCGCCGGGTCCGGTGAGCGGCCGGCCTCTGACAGTTCGCCGGCCCATTGTTTCAGCGTGCATCGAAGCGAAACTTTTCCTTGCGTTCGATTTGCACCACGCGCGAGTTCTGGATGACCACCTCGACCGAACCGTAGGCGACGCTCCTGATGGCGCGCTCAACCTCTTCCAGCACGCGAGTCAGGTCGGTGTTCGAAGGGCCGGTTTCGAGGCGTGCGGGGCGGTTGGTTTGTCCCATGATTCTATTGGGTTGACAGGTTAATCCGGACCAAAAGTCAGATCGCGTAGTTGAGCGCGGCCTTGCCCTCAACCGCCAGTTCGACGCGCTTGAGAATGTCGGCCAGGCTGGTCTGATCGAGAATCCGCGCAGTCGCATCGCGCACATCTTTCATGACCATCCTGATGCCGCAGGTGCGCTCGTCGCGGCACTCTGCGCATCGCGCGTAGGCGGTTTTGCTCACGCAGGGGAGGGGCGCCAAAGGCCCTTCCAGCACTCGCAGAACCTCGCCCAGATGCACTTGCTCAGGACGCCGGGGGAGGAAGTAGCCGCCGCCTTTGCCCTTCTTGCTGGCGAGGATCCCGTGGTTGCGAAGCTCCAACAAGATGATCTCGAGAAACTTGTGCGGCAGCGACTCGCGCCGGGCGATATCGGAGATCAGCACCGGACCCTGCCCATATTCCTTGGCCAGCACGAGCAATGCTCTGAGAGCGTATTTGGACTTCTGTGAAAGCAATTTAGTCTATCAATCAACTGGAGTTTGTACCCGAACCATCCGTCGATGTCAAGAAAGCGACACGCGGCGGTGAAATCTGTCCGGTGCGGTGGGCGAGCTTTTTTCGGTGCGCGTTGCATCGCTGCGACAACGCCTCACGCTGTGCTTGCCACAGAGCGTCTTCGAAAGGTTTAGCGAAAGAAAGCCGATGGCATGCGGCATGCTCACTGATGCCTTGGAGCGAAGTGTCGTTTACAGGATGAGAACCAGGCATTCGTCGCCAGCGAAGGATGGTCTGCGACAATGAACCGTGATATTTTCGGTCCCGGCAAGGGGCCCGGAGCGGCTCACAAGGAGCAGGGAGGAACGTCAATCCCAAGTCTCGACGAGCTCCGAAACAGCTTGGTTCCTGTCTCCGCGCAGGATTCGCCGTCCAACTCGGTTTTCAAGCGGAACTCACCGGTTGCGTCAGCGCCGGAGCCAACTCCAACGGCTGAACGCTCGGCGCCGCCGACCTCGGCTGATTTCGTGGTGCTTCGGCACGATCTCTCCAAATTCGGTACCGAGACCAGGATCGTTTGCAGATTGTGCCGGGAGCAGACCGAACGTTCCGTCATCCTGCGGCCGAAGCGGACAAACCTTGCCCGGAAAGAAATAGAAAGATCTCTGCTCGAGGGTTGGCTCAAGCACGACCTCGTTTTCTTTGGCGAAAGCTATTTGTGCGAGCGGTGCGCTGAGGCCGAGGGGTTCATCGAGCCGCATTGAAGCGGCGCGTCTGTTGAGGTCGGGGGGTATTTGGATGAGCAAGGATAGGACGGGAGGCCGGGTGGGCCCGCGCCAAAACCAGGCTGGAAGCGGGCGGGATGGCGGAGCGCCCGGCGCGCTCGCGGAACATCCTTTCCCGATCGAACTCACGTTTTATTCGACGTCGGATCCGGCGGTCCGTTTCGGCGATGAGCGCAATCGGGGAATCGAAATTGTCCGGGGCCTGCTCGAGGAATTGGAGCGCGGCGGAGTCAAGGTGCGCAGGGTTGATCCTCGCACGCTGACTCCGCAGCAACTGCTCGACGCCTATGCCCAGGCTACGATCCCGGCGATCTGCAAAAAATACGACGTCAAAAGTATATTCGGAACGAGTAATCAGTCGGCGCGCTGGTTCGGATGCCAAGTGCCGGCGCTGCTGGTCGAGCAGACGCGCCATGACGTGGGCGATACCTATCCGCACTGCACAGTCGACAATGTCATCGTGACGATTCATCAGTTTGTCAACGAGACCCTTGCCGCCATGCGGGCGAGCCGACCTCGCAAAGACCAATACCAGGTGCCGAGAAGCCCAAATGCCTGGGCTTCGCGTCTTCGTTTGTCCTGAGCTCCAACGCGCGCGGCGCCGATCATGGGAGGCGTCGCGCCAAGCGGGACGAATCGGTCGTGAAATCGGCATGAAGGCTTGCGACCGCCGCACATAGCGTCCCGAGCGCGGCGGCTACTACCCGACAGATACGGCAATGAATACTGGGAGTTCGACGAAGCGGGGCTGATGCGGCGGCGCCTCGCGAGCATCAACGACCTGCCAATCAAGGAAGCCGATCGCAAATACCATTGGCCGCTCGGACGGCGCCCGGACGGCCATCCGGGCCTGAGCGACCTTGGCTTCTAACGCGCGGCCATGATGCCGCGCGCGTGACTCAGATCTTCAAGCTTCCAGGTGAGCGCCGAGGGCGTAGTAAGCGGTCTCGAGCGCGGGAAGGAGATACCAGTCCGGGAATGGATAGCGCGCAGCGAGGAAGAAGCCCCAGATAGAGATCACGGCGCCCAGATATTGCGGATGCTCGACCAGCGAGAAGGGAAATTCCCGGGACCATGGGATCTCATAGCCGAACCGGTTGCCATAAAAGACGCCGGCCAAGCCTAGCCGGTAGAACACGCCTAAATTCAAGGTCTGTCCAATGAAAATCAGCGTGCAGCCCGCCGCTTTCGCGAGGAAATCGATTGGCGCGAGTAGGTAAGGCGAGTTGCCGAAGTGATAACACCAGGCTAGAAAGACGCCGCCCTGCAGCGCCTTGAAGAGATAGAACAGGCGCCTAAGCCCGACGACCGGATCGGCCGTAAGCAGGCTTTTCGCGTGGCTGCAGAGCCGCTCGAAGGCGCGCGGCCATCGCCAGGCAAAGATGTACGTGATTCGCTCAAAGCTCAGCAGTACGGCCGCAGCAAGAAAGCTCGAACCTAGGCCCATTTCTTTTCCGCCCCGTGCACTGCCTGCCACAGCCGGGAGGGGCTCGAACGATAAGCGATGATGTCGGTGAACGGATCCGTGACGAGCTTCACCAGCCAGATCATCGAGCTGCGCAAATCATACTTCCAGACCAGCAAAGCGACGTGCGCCACAATGACCGCCAGCGTCAACAGGAACCAAAGGCGAGCCACCGTCGGCACCATTACGTGCAGCGTGCCCGCGGCCAGGGAGTCCGCTTTCGCCAGGTAGGCGATCGGGATAAGGAAATACCCGGCCACGACGAATGACTTGTCGCGGGTGTTGAATCCGAGGAGCGCCTTTTCCTTGTCGTGGCAGGGCGGCTCCAGGATCGCATGTCCGAACTGGCGCACGAAGAGCGCGGCCAGCCCCGCGCACATCGCGCTCGTCAGGTCGAAGAACGCCCAGACGTAGCACGCGATGAAGGTGCTGGAGCTGAGGAGATGAAAGAACTGGTTGACCAGGTTGCTGTGCGACGCTTCGTGGTCGTCATGTTTGCGCTGCATGATCTCGCTATAGAACTCGGCGAGCGGCCGCGGTACGCGGATGAGGCTCGCCGCCACCTCACGAATCAGGTTTCTGCGCATGGCGCGTTCCCTCTCCGGCAATTGCTGCTCGCTCAGCCACCACGCATCCGACTTCATGCGGCGCACGGCGGCTATAAGTTTGTCCTGCAGTTCCTGGTAATCGTCGGGCGTATAGTCCAGACTGGCGAGGCATCGTCCGGTACCAACCCAGCTAAGCGTCAATCCTTCGGAGCGCATGTAGTACTGCAATAGCCAGTTGAACCGTCCGGGTTCCTTGAACAGGACCGTCCATACGGTCGAAAGATTCATCACCTGGATCGGCAGCGACTCCGCAGCGAGGCGCGCGTTGGTGGCGCGCACCCATTCGCTGCAGCGCCGGTTGGCGTCTTCGTACATTCGCGCGGCCGCCGGCGTATTCACCCACCGGAGAAACTCGTTCATCGCGCCCATCACGAGTGGATGCGCCGAGAAGGTGCCGACCACGTATGCGACACGCATCGGCCGCTCAGGGTCGAAGCGCTGCATCAGCGCCTGTTTGCCGCAGACCAGGCCGATCGGCATCCCGCCCGCGACCGTCTTGCCATACACGACCATATCGGCGTTGACGCCGTAATACTCTTGCGCGCCGCCCGGGGCCAGGCGAAATCCGCTGTAAACTTCGTCGAAGATTAGAGGGATGTCGCTTTCAGTGCAGACTCGTCTGAGCGCCTGCAGCCATTTAGCGTAGTCCGACGTCGAGTCGTGAGTCCGGCGGATCTTGCTCGTTAGTAGCAGTTGATCGCTCGGCGGCGGCGAATTCGGATGAAACGCCTGGACCGGGTTCACCAGAACGGCAGCGATTTGGCCCGCGCTTGCGCGGATCGCCCGGAGCGACGAAGGGTTCATGTCTTTGAGGGTCAGGCAGTCGCCGATGCTGCGCTCGTTGCCGAGGCCGGGCTGAACTCCGTCCCACCAGCCGTGATAGGCGCCGGCGAAGCATACGATCAGAGACTTGCGCGTATTGAACCGAGCGAGCCGCACCGCGGCCATGACTGCCTCGGTCCCGCTCATGTGAAACGATACTTCGTCGAGCTTCGAGATCGATTTGAGCAGCGTGATATTTTCCGCGACGATCGGATGGAGCGGGCCGAGCACCGGGCCGAGGTCCCTCACGCGCTCCCATCCTCTTTCGATCCACAGCTTGTACTGATCGAAGCCGGCGACATTGAGGCCGTAGGAGCCGCTTATGTCCAGCGTGACCTGGTCGTCCAGGTTGCGCAGATGCGGCCCGCGGGATTCGGTCACGACCGAGGCCAGGGCGAATTTCTCGCGCATCACGCCCATAAAGGGAAAGGGCACCCGATTCGCGTCGGTGAACCTCAGGTCGGAAAAGCCTTCGCGCAGGGTGGCGCTCCATGCGATCGACCTCGATGCGCCTTGCCTGAGAACGTTCGCGAGGCGCTCAAGACCGGCACGGCGAACCTCCGTCCATCGGGTGGGCGCGCCATCCGCACGCAGAAATTCATCTTCGGTGTAGAAGTAGGTTCTAACCCACTTCGATAGGATTCGAGAAGCTAACGGCGTGAGCGCCATCGCGTGCAGCGTCGCGATATAACGGTAAAGTCTACCGGCAAGCACCAGCAGAACGATTGCGGCCGCCAGGCCGAGAAAGAATGTCCCGCCATGCGAATGCAGGACTTTTTCAGACGCCAGGTTCAGGCGCTGACTCAAAAGTTGGAACGTGTCGCTCAATACCACTTGCCACCACCTCCTGATACTCGTCCGCCACGGGAGTCACGGTCGCCGCCGCCTGGCTTTCCACGGCTTCACGGCGTACGCCCTCCAGGTGGGCGACGAAACTGTCCAGCACGCGCGGCCAGCTTACAGACAGCGCATGCTCGCGGGCGCGCATTCCCAGCTTGCCGACCAAACTCCTGTCGCCGGCAAGGCGACAGGCCGCGGCGACGAACGCGTCGGCGTCGCCATAGGGCGCGAGCACCCCCGTTACACCGTCGGTGATATGCATCCGCGCGGCGGCGTAGTCATAGGCAAGCACCCCGAGACCGCTCGCCATCGCCTCGAGAGTTACGTTGCCGAAGGTTTCGGTCTTGCTCGGGAAGAGAAAAAGATCGGCCGAGGCGAAGTGCCGGCTCAGCTCAAGCCCCGTTTTTATCCCGCAGAAAATCAGATCGGGATGCGATCGTTGCAGGGAAGCTCGCATCGGACCATCGCCGACCAGAATGAATTTGCATGACTCGTCAACGCGGCGCATTGCCCGGTACGCGTCGAGGGCCAGCGAAAGGTTTTTTTCGGGCGCGATCCGGCCAACGTAAAGAGCGGCGCATCCGTGACGGCCCACACCCCAGCTCAGGCGCACTTCCTCGCACCGGTGATGCGGGCCGAATTGATCGCTATCCACGCCGCGCCCCAGCAAGCCGACATTCCTGAAGCCCAGACCGTGCAGCTTTTTCCGCATGTCGATACTGGGGACCAGCGTTTTGCCAGTTTGGTTGTGGAGACTGCGAAGATAGCGGACGACCATGGACTGCAAGCATCCGAGTCGATAGTAGTGCGAATATGAATGATAGTTAGTATGAAATCCGCTGACGGCCGCGATACCCAGTGTCCGCGCGGTCCGCACGGCCGACAATCCCAGCGGCCCCTCGGTGGCGACATAAACTGCGTCGGGCCGACTACGGCTCCACAGACGGCGGAGGAGACGTCCCGCGGGCACGCCGAACTGCAGGCCTGGATATCCCGGCAGCGGCAAACCGCGCACGAGTGTTACGTTATGATCGACCCGCGAGACGTCCGCACCCGGCTGACGCGGGCGTACCAGAGAGATCGCGTGGCCGCGCGCGCTCAGGCCGCCAATCAAGCGGGCGAGAGTCAGCGCTACGCCATTGATTTCGGGAGGATAGGTTTCGGTGACAAAACAGATCCGTAGCGATCTCGAATCGGGAAGATGCCACGCGGTAGCCACCTGCCCCACGGCAATTGCTCCTTTGGCTTCGAATACGCTGAACTTGCAGCTTGCGCCGAAGCTATGGTTGCAACTGACTTGTCGTCTGCGCGATTGCGCAGCTTCAATCAGGCGGGACGCGTAAGCAGGATAATCGCGTGTTGGGCCGCCATCCGCGCGCCGCCTCGCCCACCGTTCGACCGTGCCCGTCTTTCAGCCCTGCACGCACAAACTGTACAAAGCCCGATGACCCGGCGCCATATGGAAATGTGAACGAGCGATGAGAATCTGGCGCAGATAATATGAAGTTGAATCCTTCTGAGATATACAGATGATCAGAGATATCTCCGGCGCAATCTTCCGCGCGGACAGGCAACGATGGAGAGGCTAAAAGGAATTCGCGGGCGAAAAAACTCGCTATATCCGCAGCGGGCCAAGCGCCATAGACAATTGCTCCCCGCTGACTCATAAGTCAGACAGTTCGGCAGGATCTGATACTTACTCATGCAGACAACAGAGACCGTTGGCCCCAAGCCGCTTGTGATCTATGACGGCGATTGCGCCTTCTGCATGTTTTGGGCGCGATACTGGCAGCGGCTCACCGGCGACGGCGTGGACTACGCGCCGTACCAGGAGGTGGCGACGCAATATCCGGCGATTCCGCTGGCAGCGTTCCAGCGCGCGGTTCAGTACGTCGCGCCTGATGGAAAAATAGCGAGCGGCGCCGAGGCGAGTTTCCTCACGCTTAGTCACGCAAGCGGCAAGAGCTTCTGGCTCGTGCTCTATCGGCATCTTCCCGGGTTCGCCGGAATCGCCGAGAGCGTGTACGCGGTTATCGCTTCGAATCGTTCCAGGCTTTACCGCCCGTGCGTCCGGATGTGGGGGCGCGACTATGAACCGCCGCGTTTCGATCTGGTTTCCTGGCTTTTCCTGCGAGCGATGGGACTGATCTATCTGGCGGCGTTCGTTTCATTCGCCGTGCAGGCGATGGGGTTGATCGGGAGCCACGGCATCCTGCCGCTATCTCAATTCCTCGACGTTCTTCGCAGCCATCTTGGTCCGGGTCGCTATTGGCGATTTCCGACGGTGTTCTGGCTGGACGCCGACGATTCGGCGGTCAAGACGGTGTGCTGGGCGGGAGCAGCGCTGGCGCTATTTTTGATCTTCAACATTCTTCCGCGCCTCAGCCTGCTGCTTCTCTACGGGCTTTATCTGTCGCTCTTCTACGCCGGTCAGATTTTTACCGGCTACCAATGGGACGTGCTTCTGCTCGAAACCGGGGTTCTCGCGTTTGTGCTGAGCATCGCGACTAAGCCCGGAATCTGGATGCTGCGATGGCTGCTGTTCCGCTTCATGTTTCTTTCCGGCGCGGTCAAGCTTTTGAGCGGCGATCCGACCTGGGCGAACCTCACAGCCCTCAATTACCATTTTCAGACCCAGCCGCTGCCCACGCCGCTCGCATGGTATGCCGATCATCTGCCGAAGGCCGTGCTGACGGCGTCGACCGCGGTGACTTTTGCGATCGAACTTGTGCTGCCGTTTCTGATCTTCTGTCCGCGCCGCCTCAGGTTCGTTGCGGCCTGGGGTTTTCTGCTGCTGCAAACCATTATTCTGCTGACCGGCAACTACGCCTTCTTCAATATCCTCGGCATGGCCTTGTGCCTGGTGCTGTTTGACGACGCCGCGCTCCGCCGCGCGCTTCCGTCGCGCCTCATCCGCTTCGTGCAGAGGCCCGCCGGTGGACCGCAGCCCGGAAAGACGGTTTCCATCGCAGCCTGGGCGTTCGCGCTGCTGGTGGTGATGGTGAGTCTGGTGCAGCTTCACGCGGAGTTCGGTGGCCGAATTTCCGCTGCGGGCGCGTGGCTAAACGACGCGATTGCGCCGCTGGTCCTCGTCAATACCTACGGCTTGTTTGCCGTGATGACGACCACCCGGCCGGAAATAATTGTCGAGGGCTCGGATGACGGCGTTCACTGGCGGGAGTACTCGTTCAAGTACAAGCCGGGCGACGTCATGCGCAGGCCGCGATGGAACATTCCGCATCAGCCGCGGCTGGACTGGCAGATGTGGTTCGCCGCTTTGGGCACGGCGTCGAACAATCCCTGGTTTGCGGGTTTCCTGCAACGGCTGCTGGAAAATTCACCCGCGGTGACAGCGCTGCTCGACGGAAATCCCTTTCCGGACAAGCCTCCTCGGTACGTACGCGCCCTCCTTTACGAATATCGCTACACCAGCCCCGAAGAAAGGAAGGCGACCGGCGCATGGTGGGTCCGGCGTCTTGAAGGCGTCTACTTTCCGGCGGTGACTCTCGAGCCGTAGGTAGCATCCGGAAACCTTCGCTCGGCGTACGCCCGGCGCTTTTCATTCGCTGATGGCGGTGCGATGATTGCTTTTTCGGCTCCGATCGCGGCTTGCATCGGAATGAGCCGAGCCGAGACCGCGGCGGACCGCGAGGGAAGCCATGAAGAGCTACACGATCATCGATGCGGACACGCACGTGACCGAAACTCCGGAGCTGTGGACCAGCCGCGCGCCGGCCGGCATGCGCGACCGCGTTCCGCACGTCGTGACCGGGCCTGACGGGAGCCAGCGATGGCTGGTCGGAACGGGCAAGCCTCTGGCGAACGTCGGCATGACCGCCACTGCTGGAGTGGGCAGCTTCAAGCATCCGCCCAAGACCTACGACGAGATGCATCCCGGGGCATACGACGCCAGGGCACGCCTGAAGTACATGGACGACTTGGGCATCTGGGCGATGGTTATGTATCCCAACGTCGGCGGCTTCGGAGCGCAGCAGTTCCTGAAACTCAACGACCCTGAGCTGATGCTCACCTGCGTGCGGATTTACAACGACTGGCAGTCCGAGTGGGCCTCCGCCGATTCGCGCCGCCTGCTGCCCATCACTTCGATCCCGTTCTGGGACGTGGCCGAGGCCGTGAAAGAGGTGCGCCGCTGCGCCGTCATGGGGCACAAGGGCATTCTCTTCACCGGCGAACCGCAGTACTACGGCAAGCCGCTGCTCGGCGACCCGCACTGGAATCCGCTCTGGGAGGTGGCGGTCGAGCTCGACCTGCCGATCAGTTTTCATATCGGCTCGGGCGATATGGCGGAAGGGATGGTGAAAAGTCGCGTTGCGACCTACGGCAAGATGGCGGCGTTTGCGGAACTGGCGGTGGACATCTTCCTGCGCAATGGCCTGCAACTGAACGACCTGATGATGTCCGGCGTGCTCGTGCGCTATCCGCAAATCAAGTTCGTGTCGGTGGAAAGCGGTATCGGCTGGATCCCCTTCGTGCTCGAGGCGATGGATTACCAGTTCCAGGGCAACAGCGTCGCCGAGGAGCATCCGGAATTCGAGATGCTGCCGTCGCAGTATTTCGCGCGCAACGTCTATGCCTGCTACTGGTTCGAGCAGACCGCGCCGCGCCGCTTGATCGACAAGATCGGCGTGGACAACATCCTGTTCGAAACCGACTTTCCGCATCCCACCTCGCTCTACGGCGACGAGGTGCACGCGCGTATCACCGGCGGTCTGTCCGACTGCGATGCATCGGTGCGGCGCAAGATCCTCTGGTCGAACGCGGAGAAACTCTACAAGGTCACGCCGCCTTCCGCGGCCGACGAGGCGAAGCTCGCCGCCGCGGGCGCGTGAGGGCGGCGTCGCGGGAGCAGGCGTAAAGGCCCGAGGCATCCAGGTAGCAGCGAATGTGCAGGAATATCAAAGTCCT
>DASXMQ010000269.1:0-15919 GCA_036495625.1 Binataceae bacterium (SeqCode)
CGTGTACGTGGTTGTGTGGGAGTCAGCTTCGATGCGGCCGTTTTGCGTGATCGCCTGCTCGTTCGCGTCTTGGAACAGGAAGTAGCCTTTCATGAGCGTAGTACCTGGAGGCCCCAGGTAGCCCGCGAACAGGTCAACGAGGCCGGGGCGATACGTACTGACGCCGTATTCGGAGGCGGAGACGACCGCGGTTTGCGCCGCGATTGTCAGCACGGTTGCGACGGCAGCCAGGGTCCGCTTTGCGCGGACTGAAGACGAAGTCGGTTTGTAGTCCCAGATCTGCTCCATTGACACATCCGCGCCATAAGGTTCAGCAACATCGGTGCCGCGGACGGCGGCGCGTTCGCGCCGATGCAAACCTTTCGCTAACTAACGTTTTGCTTCCCGCAGCGGAGCCGATGCGCCATCGGCAGTCGTCGAGACACGCTGAGGTTCGGTCTTGAAACGGTGATGCCGCGAGCGGCTGTCTCGTTTTTGGATCATCGATCCGCCCTCTGATGGTTCGCGCACCGATCGCGCGCAGCTCAAAGAGCGCTCGACCGCTCGACCGCGAACGCTATTGGCGTCCGAACATCGCCATGCGAAAATAGCGCCCGCTTCGAACCAACCAACTTGAGGAGAGAGACCCGGTGCTGGAGTTCCGTGAACTTGATTTGGAAGCGATGGTTGAGCGAGTACTCGCCGGCGAGGAATTGCAACGCGCGGAGGCGCGCGCGGTACTTGATTGTCCCGACGAGAGCCTGCCCGCGCTGCTCGCTGCGACGCTGAGGGTGCGCGAGGCCACCTTTGGCCGCCGCGTCAAGATTTGCATTCTGCGCAACGCGCAAAGCGGCATCTGTCCCGAAGACTGCCACTACTGCTCGCAGTCGAAGCTCTCGCGCGCCGACATCCCCGTTTACAAGCTGCAAAGCGTCGCCGAACTGGTCGAGGGCGCGCGTGCCGCCGTCGCCAGCGGCGCGCGCCGCTATTGCATGGTGTGCAGCATGCGCGGGCCGGCTGCGCGCGACGTCGAGCATCTGGCGGAGGCTTGCGAGAGGATCCGCGCCGAGTTTCCGCGACTCGAACTATGCCTGTCTATCGGCCTGCTCGAGCAGGAAGAGGCGCGGCGGCTGAAGGAGGCCGGCGCCGGATGGATCAATCACAACCTCAACACCAGCCGCCGCTTCTATCCCGAGATTTGCTCCACGCACAGCTACGACGATCGCATCCGCACGATCGAGAACGTGCGCACGGCAGGGCTCGCGGTCTGCTCGGGCGGGATTATCGGCATGGGCGAGACCGACGAAGACGTGATCGATCTGGCGTTCGCCACCGGCCGCTTGCGCGCGGAGTCCGTGCCGCTCAACTTCCTGCATCCGATTGCCGGGACGCCGCTCGAAAGCGCGCGGCATCTGACGCCCGAGCGATGCCTCAAGGCGGCATGCCTGTTCCGCCTGCTCAACCCGCGCAGCGAGGTGCGCGCCGCCGGCGGGCGCGAGTTGAATCTCAAGGACCGTCAGGGCGAAATTTTCAACGCCGTCAACTCGATCTTCGTCAACGGCTACCTGACCACGGCCGGATGGAATTTTGACCGCACGCGCGAGCTAATCGAGCGCTCGGGCTTCGAAGTCGAAGTGCAGGCGTAACCGCGCTCGCGCCGCCGCGCGCAGGCGCGCGCGATCGCCCTACGAGCCCGCGATTCCGCCGTCCACGCGCATCGCCGTGCCGGTCACGTACGACGCCTGATCGGAACAGAGCCAGACGACGGCGTTGGCGATCTCCTGGGGCAGGGCGTAGCGGCGCATCGGAACGAACGCCTCGAAGTCCTTGCGCCCTGGCTGTCCTTCGTTGCTGGTGATTCGTTCCATCATCGGCGTGTCCACCGGCCCAGGGCAGACCGCGTTGATCCTGATTCCAATTTCGGCGTTCTCCAGCGCGGCGCTCTTGGTCAGCCCGACGACGGCGTGCTTGCTCGCGACGTAGATGGGCAGGCTGCGAAAGCCGACCAGCCCGGCGGCCGAAGCGGTGTTGACGATCGCGCCGGCGCTCTGGCGGCGCATCTGGCGGATCTCGTACTTCATGCAGAGCCATACGCCCTTGACGTTGATCGCCATCACGCGGTCGAAGTTACGCTCGGAGGCTTCGTGCGTGTCGATCACGTCGCCCTCGATGCCGGCGTTGTTGTAGGCGCAATCGAGTCGGCCGTGGGTCTTGACGATCCGCGCGACCAGCGCCTGCACTTGGGTGTCGTCGCTCACGTCAACCGGCGCGAATTCCGCCTTGCCCCCGGCTTCGCGGATTTTGGCGGCGGTCGCTTCGCCGCTTTCCTTGCTGACGTCCGCGCAAACGACGGTCGCGCCCTCGCGCGCGAAGGTCAGCGACGCGACGCGTCCGATGCCGCTTCCGCTGCCGGTTATCAGCGCGATTTTTCTATCAAGCAGATTGCCCATCGACGTATTCGCCTCCTGCTGGCCCGGTCTGCGAGCGGCGATTCCCGCGGGCGTCGCCGGCTTTCATCCGGATTCGTGTCCGCTTTAGCACACGACTGATGATTTGCAAGGCGCGGCCCCGACGCCTGGCGCGCGCCGCTGAGTGGCGCGCGATGCAGTGAGGGTCTCCCGCTTGACCGCCGGGCGCGGCGCGGCCTACTAGAGTCGAGGACGCCGACTTGCCGCACGTCCATGCGGCGAGCGCGATTGCCCGAGGAGTGAGCCGTGATCGAATTTTCGCTTCCGCCCGAACTGGCCGAACTCAAGGAGCGCGTTGATCGCTTTATCCGCCAGGAGATCGTGCCGCTGGAGCGCGATCCGCGGCAGGGGCCGCACGGCCCCAGCGAGGATTTTCGCCGCGACCTCGTCGCCCGCGGCCGTGCCGCCGGACTGCTTTCGCCGCATGCGCCCGTCAAGTGGGGCGGACTTGGGCTGGACCATCGCGGGATGGCGGTCGTCTTCGAGGCGGCTGGATGGTCGCCGCTCGGTCCGCTCGCGCTCAACATCATGGCGCCCGACGAGGGCAACACCAACCTGCTCGACAAGATCGCCAACGAGGCGCAGAAGGAGCGATGGCTGCGGCCGCTGGTCGCGGGCGAAATTCGCACCGTGTTCTCGATGACCGAACCGGACGACGGCGCGGGCTCGGATCCGAACCTGATGAAAACCGTCGCGCGCCGCCACGGCGATGAGTACGTGATCTCGGGGCGCAAGTGGCTCATCACCGGCGCTCCCGGCGCGAGCATCAATATCGTGATGGCGCGCACGCTGGAGGAGGACGGCACCGACCGCGGCGCCACGATGTTTTTCGTGGACATGGACGCGCCCGGATTCAGGATCGTGCGCCAGCTCGAAACGCTCGACAACAACACCCCCGGCGGCCACGCCGAAGTCGAGTTCGACCAGGTCCGCGTCGGCGCCGAGCGCGTCCTGGGCCAGGTCGGCCACGGCTTTCGCAACGCCCAGGTGCGTCTGGGGCCGGCGCGCCTTACGCATTGCATGCGGTGGCTCGGTGCGGCGCGGCGCTGCCACGCGATCGCGGCGGACTACGCCCGGCGCCGCCACGCCTTCGGCAAACTCATCGGCGAGCATCAGGGCGTCGGGTTCCAGCTCGCCGACAACGCCTCCGACCTGCACCTGTGCCGGCTTGCGATCTGGCATTCGGCCTGGCTGCTCGACCGCGGCGAGCGCGCGCGCAACGAGACCAGCTTGTGCAAGGTCTTCTGCTCGGAGGCGCTCGGCCGCGTGGTCGATCGCTCACTGCAGATTCTGGGCGGTCTCGGCATCACCGCCGACACGGTGGTCGAGCGCATCTACCGCGACATCCGCGCGTTCCGCATCTACGACGGCCCCTCGGAGGTGCATCGCTTCGCGCTCGCGCGCGCGATAATGTCGGGTGACCCGTCGCTGGCGGATTCTCCGGGAGAGACGAAATAGCGACATGAGCATCGACGAAAAAACCGAACGCGCGCTCCGCGTGCTGCTCGACAAGCAGGAAATCCAGGAAGTCCTGATGCGCTATTGTCGCGGGATCGACCGCTGCGACGCCGAGCTTCTGCACAGCGTCTATCATCCCGACGCAACCGACGACCACGGACTCTTCAAAGGCAAGGCCGCCGACTTTATTCCGTGGGCGCTGAACGCGCTGGTCAGGGACGAAGGCACCAGCCACTACATCGCCAACGAACTGATCGAAGTGGACGGCGACGTCGCCTGGTGCGAGAGCTACTTCTTCGGCATCCATCGCCGTCAGGAGAAGGGCGGCGGCACGGCCGAGCTGGTCTTCTCCGGCCGCTACGCGGATCGCTTCGAGCGGCGCGCGGGGGCATGGAAGATCGCGCATCGGCAGGTGGTTTTCGACCGCAGCCGCATCGACAAGATCGAACGTCAGTTTTCCTCGGAAGGAATGGTGTGCGGAAAGCGCTCGCGCGAAGACCCGGCCTACCGGCGCCGCTGACCGGGCCGTGGGCGGCGCGAGCGTCACGGACATGAGCCGCTGGCGGCGTTCGCTCGCCGTGTACGGCGATCGGCGCGTGCTGCTGATCCTGCCGCTCGGGTTCGCCAGCGGCCTGCCGCTGCTGCTCACCTTCTCGACGCTGTCGGCATGGCTCGCGACCGCGGGCGTGAGCCGCGCCGCGATCGGCGCGTTCGCGCTCGTCGGCACGCCTTACTCGCTCAAGTTTCTCTGGTCGCCGCTCATCGATCGCCTGCCGCCGCCGCTACCGCTTGGGCGGCGGCGCGGATGGGGCCTCACGATCCAGATCGCGCTCGCCGCCGCGATGCTCGCGCTCGGCGCGTGCGATCCCAAAGGCGGTCTGGCCGCGATGAGCGCGCTCGCGCTGCTGGTTGCGTTCCTTTCCGCCAGCCAGGACATCGTGATCGACGCCTGGCGGGTCGAAATCCTCACCGAGCAGCAACAGGGCCCGGGCGCCGGGATGATCCAGACCGGCTATCGCATCGCGATGCTGGCGTCGGGCGCGGGCGCGCTCATCGTTGCCGCACACGCCGGATGGTTCGCGGCGTATGCCTCGATGGCGGCGCTGATGAGCGTGGGGATGCTCGTGTTCCTGCTCGGCCCGGAGCCGGCGCCGCCGCCCAAGGCTGAACATGACGGGCGCGCAAGCGGGAAGGAGGCGTTTCGCGAATGGCTCGCGACGGCGGTCGTTGGGCCGTTTGCCGATTTCATGCGGCGGCCGGCATGGCCTGCGATTCTCGTCTTCGTGCTCGGCTACAAGCTGGGCGAGGCGATGGCGGGGGTGATGGCGATGCCGCTATACATCGCGCTCGGCTTTTCGCTGACCGAGATCGCGGCGGTTTCCAAGCTGGTCGGATTCGTCGCGACCATAATCGGAGCGCTGGCCGGCGGGGTCGTGAGCGTGCGGATGGGTATCGTGCGCGCGCTGATTTTGTGCGGCGTACTGCAATCGGCGGGCAATCTTTTTTACGTGCTGCAGGCGGTCGGCGGCCATCGGCTGGATTACCTGGCGCTGTGCGTGGCGGCGGAAAATATCACGGGTGCGATGGCCGGTGCGGCGCTGATCGCGTACCTCTCGAGCCTGTGCTCGCCCGCGTTCACCGCGACGCAATACGCGCTGCTGTCGTCGCTCGCGGCGGTGGGACGCACGCTGGTGGCGTCGTCGGGCGGCGTGCTGGCCGAGCGGCTCGGCTGGGTGCCGTTTTTTCTTCTGACGACGGTCGCGACCCTGCCGGCGCTCGCGCTGCTGGTGTGGATAGCGCGGCATGACGCGGCGGCGTCGGCGCGCGCCGCGCCTCCGCAGGCGGCGACCGGGAACTGAGCGACTCGCGCGTAGCCATCGGACTACCGGTCGTGCCGCGCGGCACCGTCTGAGATGCCTTCGGTATATCCGGTTCGATCGGCTATGGGCTCAGCGGTTTGATGGCCTCCGCGCCCTTCATGGAGATGTGGGTTATGCCCTTCGCGTAGATGGGCATTTTCATCAGATCCACGGAACGAATCTGGCTATCGTCGTAAGTCCTGAAATAGAATCGCTTCGCCTTCAAATCGATTGCGCTTGTCCACAACGTATAATCCGCCACGATATTGCCGCGCGCGTCCTTCGCTTCGCCTCTGGTCGATCCTCTGGGAATGTCGAAATTGTTCAGAATGTGGAACGCCTGCAGTATCGCCTCCTCGCCGGTCTGTGAAGGCAGCACCCAGGTGCTGTAAGCGACGGCTCGTACGAACCGCGAGGGTGGGGTAAAATCCCCAGGCAGCCCCAGCATCCCTGCGCTGCGGTTGACCGCCGCCTCCATCTGAAAGTGCTCATGGAAGCCTTGCCGGGAAAAGCGTCTTTGACTGCGCAGGCGAGAGACGGGTACCGAGTACTTTCTGGCACCGGAAGTGCCCCGGCCGGGAGTCGAACCCGGACTTGAGGTTCCGGAGACCTCCGTGATGTCCTTTTCACTACCGGGGCGCACGGCTCTGAATGGCAGAGGCAGAAAGTAGCTCAGCCGCGCCGTCCTAACAAGCACCCCCGTCGCGAGCCCGCTAGCGATGCCGCCGCCCACTCGGCCGGCGCGACACGTCCGGAGTCTGTCGCATCTCCCGCGAACGCAGGCTACCGCCCCGCAAGCCGCACAGAAGCGGATCGCGTCGGGCTTCTGCCCTATCGCGGTTTCGTATCTCGACGTTTTCGTATATCGTTCCAGCCCCTGGAAACGCGGCCTCCGACGGCGGCCGGCCGCAGCCTCTACCTTGCGCATGAATCGAATTCCCTGGCCGCGACTCGTCCTGCTCTGGCTCGCCGGCATCGATCTCCGGATAACGCTGCTTGCGGTCCCGCCGCTCATCCCGCACATCCATCGCGACTTGAGGCTCGACGAGACCGCGGTCGCCGCGCTGCTGGGCTTGCCGGTCCTGCTGCTGGCGCTCGCGGCGACGCTCGGTTCCATGATCATTTCGCGCTTCGACGCGCGACGAGCGGTCATCTTCGGCCTCGTGCTGCTCGGCGCAAGTTCGGCGCTGCGCGGCGTCGGGCCGTCGCTCGCGATGCTCTTCGCGATGACGTTGGTGATGGGCGCGAGCGTCGCGATCCTGCAACCCGCGCTGCCCGCGCTGGTCTTTCACTGGGCGCCGAGCCACGTCGGCGTGGCAACGGCCGTGTACAGCAACGGATTGCTCATGGGCGAGCTGATCGGTGCCGGACTGACCACGCAGTTCGCGCTGCCGCTTTGCGGAAACTGGCCGCGTGCGCTCGCCTTCTGGAGCCTTGCGCCGCTGCTCACGGCGCCCGTCCTGTGGTGGATGACGCCGTCCCTGGGAACGGGCGAAGCCGCGGAGCGTTCGCGATGGCTGCCGGACTTCCATCGCGGCCTTACGTGGCGGCTTGGACTGATCCAGGCGGGCGGTGGGACGGTCTATTTCGGCGCCAACGCATTTCTGCCCGACTATCTTCATCATGCCGGCGCGGCGCATCTGATCGCGCCGTCGCTGCTATGTCTTAGCGCGGCGCAACTCCCGGCTTCGATCGCGATCGCGCTGCGGCCGGGATGGTTCGTCGGCCGCAACCGGCCGGTGCAGGCGATGGCGATCCTGGTGGCGGTCGGGCTTGGGGTTTTCTTCATCCCGCATGACTGGTCGCGGATGGCCGGCGCGGCGATACTCGGATTCTCGGCGGCCTTCGCCTTCGTGCTGAGCCTCGCGTTCCCGCCGCTGCTGGCCGAGACGCCCGGCGACGTCCATCGAATTTCCGCCGGCATGTTCACGATCGGCTATGGGATGGCGTTCATCGTGCCGCTTCTGGGCGGTGCGGCGTGGGATCGCACGGGAGTGGCGGCGGCGGCGATGGCGCCGGTCGCAGTCGGGGCGCTTTGCCTATTGCTCGGGCCGATGGGATTGAAGAGCGGCGGACGCCAGCTCTGAGAGAGGGCGCGCAAAAACGAAGCCGCTGCCGGTCGAGGATCAACCGGCAGCGGCTGTTTCAGGCGAGCTGACGCGTCTCAGCGCGTCCTAGGGACCGACCTGCACGCAGCCGCTGACGTGATTATCGAACTCCTGCTGCAGCAGGTAGAAGTCGCCGTTCCACATCTCGTTCGCATTGCCCGCGTCCCAGCCGGCGGCGCCGTAGTTGTATGCGCACAGGTCGCCGATCTCGTTGCCCTGCGCGGTGTACCAGGCGTCAAGCATAGGGTCCGTGATCGATTCGGTCGTTTCGTGACTGACTATGCTCGCCGTGGCATCACCCGCTGGATTTCCGTTGGGGGAGGGCGCGTCGCCGATCTGACAGTGGACGAGATCGGCAAAGGGCTGATTGGTATAGATGACCGGGGTCGTGGCGGTAGTGAAGTAGCCATGGTAGGCGCAGTAGTAATTGTACGCGCAGTGTATGCTGTCGAGGCACGAACCCTCGCCGCTCGAAGTGAAGACCAGGAAAAGGTGGTTGAAGCCGCTCGTCCATCCCTTCAGCGCCATTACGTGTTTGACCTCACGTTGAATCTGGGTATCCGAAAGGCAGCTTCCCGGCGTAAGAGGATCCGTGCATCCCGAGGCCGGATAGGGACGGGTATCGACGTAAAAGCCTCCTAAGCCTCCGAGGTTTTTAATGTACGTCCGGCCGCCGATGTTTTGGTAGTATTGCGTGCTGTTGTTGTCGAGGCTATGTCCTGCATAGTCGGTGAGGAGATTTTCCTGAATCGTCCGGTACGCCGCCGACATGTTAGTCGGAGCACCGGTCTGCAGCGTCGGCGGAACCCAGAAGATGGCGTAAGTTACGACACGCGGCAGCATCACCGGACCGCCGTTGTAGAGCAGCGGCCCTGGGTCGCTGAGGAACGGGCTTAGCTCGCTCGCCGTCTCCACCGTGGGGAAGATGTGCACCCGAGCCCCCTCGGTTGCGATGGCGAGCGGCGATTGATTCTGCTGAGCGCGCGCGAGACGCGCAAACGGAGCCAGTGCCAAGCCAAGAGCCGCGAAACTCGCGACCAATCTAGTCAACTTCCTCATCGTCCCCCCGGATCCTGTCTTTGATTTCCAGATCGCTCGATAGCGGGCGGCATAATCGACGTACGGGACGACCTTAGGCCCTATCAGGAAGCCAAGCAAGCAATTTTTTGCCTTAGCAAAAATATTGCTTCATATTGCATTCTATAGATGAAAATGAATGAAGATTAACGCTTTATGGGGCAGCGCGATCCTCGGCCTGGCGGCGCTCCGCCTCGGGCCATGCCTTTGCGATCGTCTCGCGCATCGCCCGATGCAGCTTGCCGTTGGTTGCAAGGATGTTCCGCGCTTCGAGATCCAGCGTCGAGCCGTCGAGGTTGGTCGCGCGCCCGCCCGCTTCGGCCACGATCAGTGCGCCGGCCGCGACGTCCCACGGACGGAGCCCGAATTCCCAGAATCCGTCCACTCGTCCGCACGCGACGTAGCAAAGGTCCAGCGCGGCGGAGCCCGTGCGCCGCACCCCCTGCGTGCGCATCATGAAGGCTTCCCAGAAAGTGAAATAGAAGTTGCGCCGCTCGCGGCGATCGTAGGGAAAGCCGGTCGCCAGCAGCGCACCGTCCAGCGACGGCGTCGCGCTCACCCGAATCGGCTTCGCATTGAGCCGCGCGCCACGCCCGCGCGCCGCCACGAACAGCTCGCGCTTGAGCGCGTCGAGGACGACCGCCAGTTCGACCCGTCCGCGGCGCTCGTAGGCGATCGAGACGCAGAATTGCGGAAACCCGTGGGCGAAGTTGGTGGTCCCGTCGAGCGGGTCGATTATCCATCGATGCTCGCTCTGCCGGGCGTTCGCGCCGCTCTCCTCGGCGAGGATCGCGTGCGCCGGAAAGGCGCGGCCGAGCGTCCGGATGACGGCGCGTTCGGACTCGTGGTCGGCCTCGGTCACGAGGTCGATGGCGTTGGTTTTGCGCGTGACTTTGATCCGGTTGAGACGCTGAAGGTGGACGCGGCCAGCCGCGCGCGCGGCGGCGAGCGCCATTCGTTCCAGTCTCCTAGGCTCGGGAGGAAGTTGCGTGCGCATCGCGAGTGGGACGTTATTCGACGCCAACGGCGTTATCCAGCCTAAGCGCGCGGCGGGCGCGAGCGTGAATCCACAAGGCGGCTATTTGGGAGGGGCGGCGGCCGCCGGCGCGAGCAGGCGCTCAGCGTAGGGCATGATGGTTGCGAACAGATCGACCCGCGAATCGAGCGTCTTGCCAAGCCCGCTCAGCAAGCCCATCACGCGCGTCACCAGCAGCACGTCGGCGGGAACCTCGACGATCGGATTGCTTCTCAGCGCGCGCGGCAGCTCTTCGGAGAATTCCTCGATCAACCGCCGGTCGGCGTAGGCGCGGCCGCGCCGGATCGTGTTGCCGAGCATCAGGTTGGCAAGCGTTATCAGGGTCGCCGACGATCCGTCGCGAGTCCGAAAACCGAGCTGCTCGAAGGCGGCGGCGATGCCCGCGTTATCGAAGGTCAGGATCGAGAATGTCAGCCGCACGATGCCGTCGCGAAAGCGCGGCGGAAAATCCTTGGCCAGGCCGAAGTCGAGCAGCACCAGGCGCGGCCCCGGTTGCACCATCACGTTGCCCGGATGCGGGTCGGCGTGAAAAAAACCGTCGCGCAGCACCTGTTCGCAGAACACCTCCATGAGCTTCTGCGCGACCGCCTGCTTGTCGATCCCGGCGCGCTCCAGCGCCGCGACGTCGGTTACCTTGATTCCCTCGACCAGCTCCATCACGAGCACGCGCCGCGTGCACAACTCGCGATACACGCGCGGCACCACCACGTCGGCGCGCGCCGCGAGGTTGCGCGCGATGGTCTCGCAGTTGTCGGCCTCGTGCTCGAAATCGAGCTCCATCGGGATGTACTTGAAGGCCTCGCGGCTCAGCACGCGGAAGTCGAAATCGCGCTCGAGCCATGCGAGCACGCGCAGGATGACCGCGAGATTGCTGAGATCGGCGCGCACGATGCTCTCGATGCCGGGATACTGCACCTTGACGGCGCATCGGCGGCCGTCGTGCAGGCGCGCGGCATGGACCTGGGCGAGCGACGCCGAGGCGAGCGGCGCCGGGTCGAACTCCGCGAAGACCGCTTCGAGCGGGCGGCCGAGTTGGTCCTCGATGCGCGCGCGAATCACGGCGAATGGGCGCGGCGGCACGCGGTCGTGCAAGTCGGAGAGCGTGCTTACCCAGGCGTCGGGTAGGACGTCGGCGCGGGTGGCGATGAACTGGCAGGCCTTGATGAGCATCCCCTGCATCCGCACCGCCGAGCGATAGAGCGCGCGCGCGGCGCGAGCGTCCTGGCGCCGGTAGCGCTCCTCCTTGCGCTGGTCGCCGGCGATTCGCGCCCACAGTTGAATCGATTTGTAACCGAAGTAGATCCTGGCGGCGACCCAGGCGACGGCGGCGAACCGCCACGCGCGCGCCAGCCGTCCGAGATCGGGCTCCGCCGCGCTGACCGGCCGTACCGTTGCGGGCGCCGGTGTAGGTATTCGCGTCTGGTCGGCGTAAAGTGGTCGATTCACGCGGTTTTGCCGGGCGGCCGGTTCGCTCGCGCGACGCGCGGGCGTTCCACGGTGCAGATGCGAGTCTAAAGCATGCGGGCCGGGCAGAGAACCGTTGGCGGCATAGAGCGAACGTCATGAAGTCAGGCGAAGCGAACGGCGCGGGCGTACGCGACATCACGCGGCGTTACTACGCGATGTGGTGGGGGTACGCGTTCGCCGGCGGCTTTTTGTACGGCGTTTATCCGCTATTCCTGCGCTCGCGCGGGCTCGACCAGTTCGAGATCAACAGCGTGCTCGCGTGCTACTTCGTCGTGATGTTTCTGACCGACGTGCCGACCGGCGCGTTCGCCGACGCGATGGGGCGGCGGCGCTCGTTTGTGCTGGGATGCATGACCCGGGTCGCGGCCTTCACGCTCTACTTCTTCGCCCATCATTTTCTGGCCTTCGTCGCCGCCGAGTGTATCGACGGCGTGGGCACCACGCTTTGCAATGGGGCGATCGACGCCTGGGGCGTGGACGCGCTGGATGCGGCCGGTTTCGCCGGCATCAAAGACCGGCTCTTCTCGCGCATCTCGCAGCTGACCAACTTCGGTTTCATGGCGGCAGCGATAATCGGCGCCTATGTCGCCGACTTCAATATCGCGATGCCGTGGATGCTGGGCGCGGCCGGCTACTCGATGGCCGCGATAGCCGCGGCCTACCTGATGCGCGAAGACCATCGCGAAAAGACGGGCGCGCTGCGAATCAGGCTTGGCGGCCTCTTCGGGCAGGTGGCGGCGCGCGTCGCCACCGGACTTCGCCAGGGCTTCAGCAATCGCATCGTGCTGATGCTCAGCAGCGCGAGCGCGCTTACCTTCGCGGCGTGGGCGCCGTACTGGCTGGAGTGGCCGCAGGTTTTCAACGACCGCTACGGCGTCGGCATCTGGATCGTCGGATGGCTCTACTGTCTCTTTACGATCGCGCGGATGATCGGCGCCGAGGCGGTGGTGCGCATCGGAATCGAGGCGCGCGATCGGGGCGCCTGGATGGCCGCGACGACTTTCGGCGCGAGCCTGCTTCTGTTCGTGGGCGGCGCGGTCGCCCATCGGCCCACCGCCGCGCTCATCGCGCTCTTCGCGATGAACCTCGCTGCGGGCGCGATGCAGCCGCTCACGCAGAGCTGGTTCAATGAACATATCGACGCCGACGACCGCGCGACGCTGCTCAGCTTCAACAGCACGTTTTCGACCCTGGGCGGGTCGCTCGGACTGCTCGCGGCCGGCCGCGTGGCCGACGTCTTCGGAATTCCCGCGGCGTGGGAGATGGGCGCGCTGATCCTGCTCGCTGCGGCGCCGTGCTACTGGGCGATTCGCCACGTGCGCGCGCCGCTTCAAGTCGCACCTGCGGTTTCCTAGCGCCGGCGCCGCGCGCGCTCCGCTTGCAGACATGCGCGCGCTCGGGTTCAAATGTGGCGAATCGCGTCCGCGCGATTGAAGGAAAAACCCATGCCTTCGCCCAGAGTCGTCATGGCCGGCACCGGATTTACCGCGGTGCTCCAGTTTCTGATCGAGGCGCTGCCCGGCGTGCAGCTCGACCAGGTCGAGGTCGCGGCGCTGCGCGAGAAGGGCCACGCGGCGGACGTGATGCTGCCTGCGATGTCGCGGATTGACGGCGCGTTGATGGACCGTATCGATGGGCTGCGGCTCATCCAGCAGTGGGGCGCGGGTCTCGAGGGCGTTGATATCGCGGCGGCCACCGAGCGCAAGATAGCGGTCGCCAACGTTCCCACACCGGGCACCGGCAATGCCGAATCGGTCGCCGAATGGTGCGTGATGGCCGCAATCGCGATCAGCCGGCGGCTCCCGCTCGCCGACGAGAATATCCGCGCCGGCGGGACGTGGGGCACGCCGCTTGGGCGCGCGATGATGGGCCGGACGGCGGGGATCGTCGGCCTCGGCGGAATCGGCCAGGCGCTGGCGTTGCGCCTGCGCCCGTTCGGGATGCGGCTTATCGGCCTGCAGCGCCGTCCCGAGCCCGCGCTCGCCGAGCGGCTCGGGATGGAATGGGTCGGCGGCCCGGAGCGGCTGCCCGAACTGTTGCGCCGCGCCGACTACCTGTTTCTATGCGTGCCGCTGAGCGAGCAGACGCGCCAGATCGTCGATGAGGCGGCGCTCGCGATGCTGCCGCCTAAGGCGTGCATCATCAATGCCGCACGCGGCGGCCTGGTAAGCACCGTCGCGATGCTGCGGGCGCTCAAGGAAGAGCGCCTGATGGGCGCCGGGCTCGACGTCTTCGAGCAGGAGCCGCTCGACCCCGGCTCGCCATTGCTCGGCCGCCCCGACGTTATCGCCACGTCGCATATTGCCGGTGTCACCGACGTTTCCTATCGCGGAATAGCGCGCGGCGTTGCGGCGAATATCGTCCGCATCATGTCGGGGCAGGCGCCGCATAACTGCGTCAACCGGGAGGCGCTTGGCGCCTAGCCGGATTGGCGCGCCGCGCGGCTACTAGCGGCGCGGCCCGCCGTCGGTTACAAAATATGCTCCGGGTGCGGAAGTCCGCACCCGCAAGGATCGTACGGGCGCACGATGGATTTCCCGAGAATAAAGCGGCTGCCACCTTACGTCTTCAACGCGATCGGAGAACTTTGCCTGAAGGCGCGGCGCGAGGGTGAGGACATCATCGATTTCGGCATGGGCAATCCCGACGCCGCCACGCCGGCGCATATCGTGTCCAAGCTGGTCGAGGCGGCGACCAAGCCGCCCAACCATCGCTACTCGGTCTCGCGCGGCGTGTACAAGCTGCGGTTGGCGATCTGCGAGTGGTACCGCCGCCGCCACGGCGTCGAGCTCGATCCGGATTCCGAGGCGATCGTGACGATCGGCTCCAAGGAGGGTCTGGCGCACCTCGCGCTCGCGATCCTCGACCAGGGCGACGTGGTGCTGGCGCCGACGCCGACCTATCCGATTCATCAGTACGGATGCATCATCGCGGGCGCGCAGGTGCAGGGCGTGCCGATCAGCCGCGGCGAGGATTTTTTCGACGCGCTGATGGCGACGGTCAACCGATGCTGGCCGCGGCCCAAGCTGCTGGTGATGAACTTTCCGCACAACCCGACCACCGCGACCGTGGACCTCGCGTTTATGAAGCGGGTGGTCGAGTTCGCGCGCGAGAATGAAGTTTTGCTCGTTCATGATTTCGCTTACGCCGACTTGTGCTTCGACGGCTATCAGGCGCCCTCGATGATGCAGGTGCCGGGCGCGCGCGAGGTCGGAGTCGAATTCTTCACGCTCTCCAAGAGCTACAACATGCCCGGATGGCGCGTCGGCTTCGCGGTCGGCAACCGCGAGATGATCGGCGCGCTCGCGCGGCTCAAATCGTACTTCGACTACGGGATGTTCGCGCCGGTGCAGGTCGCGGCGATCGCCGCCCTTAACGTGCCGCAGGAGTGCGTCGGCGAGATCGCCGAGCTTTATCGCAGCCGGCGCGACGTGCTGGTGGACGGGCTCAACCGGGCCGGATGGCCGGTCGCCAAGCCGCGTGCCACGATGTTCGTTTGGGCGCCGATTCCCGAGCCCTTTCGCGAGATGGGCTCGCTCGAATTCGCCAAGTTCCTGCTCGCCGAAGCCAAGGTCGCGGTCTCGCCCGGCGTCGGCTTCGGCGCCGACGGCGACGGCTTCGTGCGCTTCGCGCTCATCGAGAACGAGCATCGCACCCGCCAGGCGATCCGCGGAATCCGCCATGCGCTCCGCATGGCACCGGCCGGGCTGCGTCCGCGCGTCGCGGCCGCGGGCTCATAGAGCAACCGTCGATTGGCGCGCGCTGGTGCACCGTTGAAACCGGTACGGGTAGCCCTGCTCGGATGCGGCACGGTGGGCGAGGGCGTGGTCAAGCTGATGCGCCGCAATGCCGCGCTGCATCAGCGCAAGCTCGGCGCTCCGCTCGAGCTGGTGGGTGTCGCCGACCGCAGTCTCAGGCCCATCCCCGCGCTCGGACTGACCGCCAGACTCATCACCCGCGACGCGGCGGCGCTGGTCGTGCGTCCCGACGTCGATATCGTGGTCGAGCTGTTCGGCGGGATCGAACCCGCGCGCTCGCTTATTCTGAAATCGCTCGCGGCGGGCAAGGACGTCGTCACCGCCAACAAGGCGCTGCTCGCCGGGCGCGGCGAGGAGATTTTCGCGGCCGCGGCGAAGGCCGGGATGGCGATCAGCTTCGAGGCCAGCGTCGGCGGCGGCGTGCCGATCATCCGCACCCTGCGCGAGGCTCTTGCCGGCGATCGGCAGCGCGCCGTTTACGGCATCGTCAACGGCACCTGCAATTCGATTCTAAGCATGATGACCGACAGCGGCGCGGAGTTCGCCGACGCACTGCGGCAGGCGCAAAAGGACGGTCTGGCGGAGGCCGATCCGACTCTCGATATCGGCGGCCACGACGCCGCGCACAAGCTCTGCCTGCTGGTAACACTGGCGTTCGGCGTGCTTCTGGAACCGCCGCAAGTGCATACCGAGGGCATGAGCCAGCTCA
>DASXMQ010000270.1:0-3235 GCA_036495625.1 Binataceae bacterium (SeqCode)
CTCGCAGTTGAATTTATGGATGCCGGTCCGCGCGCCGGCGCTGTTTCATACTTTTCCGCCGACCAGGCGCGGCTTGGCCCGAACCGTCGGAGCCAGCGGCCGTCCGGCGCCGCTTGCTCGCGCACGCGCGAGAACTTCGACGCCCATCGAGAGATCCGAAATTCCCATGCCCATCGCCTTGAACAGCGTAAGATCCGCGCCCTGGGGACGGCCCTTGGCCGCGGCGATCACGCGCCTTAGCGGCTGGACGCCGCTCCATCGGCGATCGTCCGTGCCATAGAACTCGATGAATTCGCGGGACAGCGCGCGCACGCCCGCGACGGTGTCCGCCGCGACGATGGCGCATCGCGCGAGCATCGCCGGCTCGAATTCCGCCCGCTCGGGCACCACGGCGCCGACCGCGTTGACATGCGCTCCCGGCGCGGCCATCGCGGACGTCAAAAACGGCGCGGTGGCGCGCGTCACGAGGGTTATGATGTCCGCGTCCTTGACCGCGGCCGCGACGCTCGCCGCGGGTTCCACTTCCAGTTGCAGCTCGGCGCTCGCGCGTTTGGCGAAGGCCGCCGCGTTTTCGGGATTGCGGCTCGTCACGCGCACGCGCGTCAAGCGCCGCACGGCGGCGACCGCCGCGACCTGCGCCAGCGCCTGTTTGCCCGCGCCGACCAGCGCCATTTCGCACGCGTCCGCTGCCGCCAGCCACCGAGTCGCAAGGCCGCTTATCGCGGCCGTGCGCAGCTGCCCGAGCGCGAACGCCTCGATCACCGCCACGACTTGTCCGTCGCCCATGTCGAACAGGATCAGCAGCGGATTTGCCCCGCCTTCGGTGTGCGCCCAGGTCTTGGTGCCGACCAGGCCCTCCGCGGCCATCGTCGCGCCGATCGCGTGGAGCGTATCGCCGTGGCCGAAGGTTAGATGGGTCTTCGCCATGTTGACGGCGCCGCCCGCGGCCTCGGCCGAGAGCCAGCGCTCCAGCGCCGCGATCGCGCCGCGCATATCGACCAGCGCGGCGACTTCCGCCTCAGTGATCCACAACGCCTGACCGCTCATCGCAAAGCCTCGTTCACGGCGGCGTTCATAAAGGATAGATAAGCGAGTTCGGCACCATGACGGTGTCGTACACGCAGGTCCGCGATTTGAATTTGAGCACGTCGCCGTCGCGCACGAGCCGGTCGATATAGCGGCCAGCGCTCAGGATGCGGGTTTCATCGTCCACCAGGGTCTGCAGCACAGCGTAGTTGGCCTGGACGTCAACGCCGTCGGCGGCCGCCGGCGGCGCGATGCGGAGCGAGCTGACCAGATGGCGCAGCGCGCGCGGCGCGAACATCTGGGTCTGGCGGATTGTCACCACGCGGTCGGCGAGCATCGCCTTGCTCTCGCAGCGCATCAGCGCGAGCGGCAGGCCGCGCTCGCGATTCTCGCGCGACACGATCTGATACAAGCAATCGTCGGTGAAGAACTCGGGCCACTGCTCCAGTTCGAAGTTGTCGAGCGCGTGAGCGTACTCGGTATAGAGCTCTTCGATTTCGAGCCGCAAGGCGAAATCCTGCCGCGCACGGATCACCGGGGTCACAACTCCATGACCTTGCGATAGTGCTTGTAAAAGGCGCGGATCGCCGCCTCGGTCACCATATGTTCCCGATCGTCCGTGCCGCGCCCGTCCATCTCGAGGATGCCGGCGTCGCCCGGGCGCTGACGCACGCCCTGCTGCGAGAACTCCATAACCTCGCCGTCGTCGATCGAGACCAACCCCGCCGGTCCCATCAGGTTCGCCTGGCGGAGCCGCCGCTGGGTCATCTCGGGCGTGTCATCGGCGTAACCGAAGAACGTCCACATCAGGTCGAACAGTTCGGGGCCGCGCGGCACGAGCTGGCGCATCGCGAGCGTGTTGGACTGCTGCTGGATGATGATGTTGGGCCACAAGGTCTGCATCACCACGGTGGCCGAGCCGGGAAACTCGCGCACCGGATCGAGCAGGCGCGGGTCTTTGAGCTTGAAGTCGGCGCGGAAGTTCTTCATCTCGATGGTGGTTTCGTTGAGCTTCTGTTCGCCCTTGCTCGAGATGAGCACGCAATGCATCCCGCTCTGGTCCATCTGCACCGCCGAAGGCTGGTCGGCGCGGAAGAGGCCGAAGGTGACGAGGAAGACGTGCAGCAGGCTCGCGTGATAAGGGTCTTTGATGTTCTCGAACATCAGCTTCCAGTTGGCGGGAATCCGCTGGCGCGAATAGCCGAGCACGCGCAGCGCGCGCCCGTCGAAGACGCGATCGAAGTAGCCGAGCATCGCCGGGCCCAGATATTCCTCGAGCGGGGGCATGGTGGGAGCGAAGCTCGCGAAGATGACGCCGTTGCGCGTCGCCACGCTGAGACGGGCGAGTCCGTTCTTCGCCGGGTCGAAATGCTCTGGCATCCCGCCGTTGCCGTTCACCCCGCGGCGAAACGGCACCCCGGTGAGATTGCCCTTAAGGTCGTAGCTCCACTGATGGTACGGACAGGTGAAGGAGCGGGTGTTACCCCAGTTGGCGCGGCAGAACTGGACGCCGCGATGGGCGCAGCGGTTGAGCATCACGTTGATGGCGCCGGTCTTGTCGCGGACCACGACCACCGAGTGCTCGCCGACGTGGCTGCGGACGAAATCTCCCGCGTTGGGAATTTCGGCCTCGAGCGCGACGTAGTTCCAGTACGGCCCCGAAAAGATCCGCATCTGCTCGCGCGCGTAAACTTCGGGATCGGAATAGACCCAGTACGGAACCCGGCCCAGACCCTCCGCCGGCCAGCGATAGGAGTTCTCGGGAGGTTTGCGCTCGGCTGCTTCCACTGTGAGCTCTCCGTAGGATAGGGCGGCGCGGCGGACGGCTTTGCCCGCAGGGGCGCCAGATGTCAGGATATCGTGAATGCAAAGATATCTAAGTATTCTTACTAGTCCGCGGCCCGGCGATCGTCAAGTCCGCAAAAAAAATGCCGCGGCCCGGCGCCAGAGTCTGCTATGCCGCGGGCGGCTGCAGAGTTGGCAGGCGCAGGTCTTGAAAGGTCGAACCTAGCGTGGCATCGAAACGGCGCGTCGTGAACAGTGATAAGGCGATGACAATCGGAGCGGCGGATTCCAGGGCGGCGGCTTCGCCGCCGCACAAGCCCGGCCCGGAGTATCCGCCCGGCCAGAGCGTCGGCTACCTGATGCGCCAGACCCATCGCGCCTTTCTCCGCGCGTTAGGCGCGCGCATTTCCCGCCACGGCGTGAG
>DASXMQ010000271.1:0-5132 GCA_036495625.1 Binataceae bacterium (SeqCode)
AGGATGAATCGATTACGCGCAATGACCGCCGCAGCGGCGATCGCGCTCGCGGCCGCCACGCTGCTCGCCGGATGCCATCATGAGGATGCCGAAACTCTCGCGCCGGCGCCGCAGGTGGTCGTCATCAGACCGCAGCGTGGCGAAGCCATCCGCTCGATCACGCTGCCGGGCGATGCGGTCGGCTACTACCAGTCGGCCCTGTACGCAAAGGTCACCGGCTATCTGAAGGATATCCACGTCGATAAGGGCGACCCGGTGAAGAAGGGCGAGGTGCTGGCGGATATCGAGGTGCCCGAGTTGCGCCAGCGGCTGGACCGCGCACGCTCGAACCTGGAGATCCAGCGGCTCACCTACGATCGGCTCGACAAGGTGTGGAAAGAGGATCCGCGGCTCGTCGCGCGCCAGGACGTCGATATGGCTTTCAGCAAGTTCCAGCAGGCGCAGGCCGAGGCCAACGAGCTTGTGGCGATGGTCGCGTACACGCAGATCGTCGCGCCCTTCGACGGGATCGTGACCGAGCGCTTCGTCGATCCGGGCGCGCTGATCAAAGCCGGCGGCCAGGACAGCGCGACGGCCCCGATGGAAGGCACGGCGAACGCGGGCGGGGCCGCGGCGCCGGTGGTGAGCGTGGCCGACATCTCGAAGCTGCGCGTGTACGTTTACGTTCCGCAGGACGCGGTCGGCTACGTGCGGGTCGGCATGCCGGCGCAGGTCGAGTTTCGCGAACTGCCCGGGCACACCTACATGGCCAGCGTCGCACGCTTCGCCCACGCGCTGGACCTGTCCACGCGCACGATGCTCACGGAGATCGACCTCGACAACTCGCGGCGCGAAATCTACCCCGGCATGTATGCCAACGCCACGCTCGAACTCGAGCGCCACCGCGACGCGATCAAGCTGCCCAACAGCGCCGTCGCCGAAGGCCCGAACGGCGGCCATTTCGTCCTGGTCGCGCGCGGCGGCCGCCTCGAAGACGTCCCGGTCACCGTCGGGATCAACACCGGGATCTACATGGAGATCACCTCGGGGCTTGGCGGCAGCGAGGAAGTGGTGCGCTCGCTCACCGGGGCGCTCAGCAACGGCGAGCAGGTGCGCACGGTGCTCGACGATCACTACCAACTGGGATTCCAACCCGAACTGGTCAAAGCAAACCGCAACTGAGCGGAGGAACGACAATGCTGATCACGCCTGGGCGCGCGCTCGCCGTCGCGCTGTCTTGCCTGGTACTCGCACCGGCGCCCGCGTCGTGGGCACTTTCGATGCCCACGCCGGGCCAGCGGCTCACGCTGGGCGAGGCTATCGGCTTTACTTTGGAAAACCACCCGCGGCGCATGGTCGCGAGCTCGGAGGCGGGTGCGGCCGAGGAGCAGGTCGGCGAGGCGAAATCGGCGATGCTGCCACAGATCTACGGCGCCGCCAGCTACCTCGGCGCGACCCAGAATGGCATCGGGGCGGCCGGCTATCTCAACCCCGGCTTCGTCCCGCGCCACAACGGCGCAGCCGGCGAGCCGCAGGCCTGGTCGCTCGAAAACAACTATCTCGGCGCGATCGGCGCCTCGCAATACCTGTTCGATTTCGGCCGCGTGCGAGGCTTCGTAACCGAGCGCCGCGCGCAAGCGGACGCCGCCGCCGCCGAGCTCAAGCTCACCGAGCTTGACCTGATTTTTGAAACCTCGCAGCGCTACTTTGCGCTGCTCGCGGCGCGGCAACTGGTCGCGGTTTACGAAGAAGCGATCACCCAGCGCCAGGAACAGGTGCACGAAGCCAAAGTCCGGGCGGAGGCCGCGCTGGCTCCCCAGATCGACGTCTATACCGCCCAGGCGCAGCTCGCGCGCGCCGAGACCCAGCTCCTCGCCGAGCGCAACGCGGTGCTCACGGCCAAGGCGGCGCTGGACAATGCGATGGGCCTCGGCGCCGAAGCGCCCGACTACGAGCTCTCGCAGACGTTCAGATCCAGCGAGATCGTCGGCACGGCCGAGGTTTACGTCGGCGCTGCGATGAAGCTGCGTCCCGACCTGCTGGCGCTCGAAGACCAGGCGCGCGCGGCCGGCGCGAGGATCAGCGAATATCGCAGCGACCTGTTCCCGACGGTGAACGCGGCGGCCAGCTACAACGCGATCGGGACCGGGCTTCCGGCGACCAACAACTACAACATCGGACTGGTGATTAGCTGGCCGATCTTCAACGGCTTGCTGACGACGCATCAGATGGAGGAGGCGCGGCTCAGACGCGACGCGATCGAACATTCGATCGCCGATTTACGCCAGCGCATCCTGCTCGAGGTGAAGACCGCCTTCCTCGACTGGCAGAATGCGCATCAGGAGATCCAGGCAGCGCTGGTCACGCTCGACGCCTCGCGCGTCGAACGGACGCTCGCCCAGAAGCGCTACGCCGCCGGTCTCGGCAACATCATCGAGCTGACCGAGGCCGAGCGCGACTTCATCCAGGACAAGGCCGGCTACGTCAACACGCTGTACGCGTTCGCGGTGGCGAAGGCGGGACTGGAGCGGGCGGCCGGCCAGTCGCTCGAAGGCCGCTGAGCGCGCGCGGGCACGCGCTCAGCCGCGCGCCGCGCGATCAATACATGATGAACGGTCCCGGCCAGAGCATCATGTTCATCTGCTCCTGCGCGGCCGCGTCTTCATTCAGCTCCGCCGCCGCTGCCTCCTGCTGCGCGGCCTGCTGGCTCAGCCTTATCTGCTCGTACTGCTGGTAGTTCTTCTCGCCGCCGACATAGACGCAGTGGCAGCTCACCGGATCGTTGAACCAGTAGCGCGGTTTGCCGTTGTCGAAGTAGTAGCGAACCTTGAGCGGCGTCAGCCGCTCAGTCTCGGCGACTCGCGCGGGCGTGTCGGCGGGCAGCATGCGGAAGCCGGCCGCCGCGAGCATCGGTTCGATCCGCTGGGCGCGCTGCTGCGGCGTCTCCTGAAACATCGAGCATCCGGCGACGAGCGCCGCTGCGAGCGCCAGCGCCAAAGCCCCGGCGGCGCGGCGCCCTGCCGATGGCAGTGCTTCAAGACGCGGCCGCGGCGCGCCGCCTACTGAATAAGCGATATGCTCTTTAGCTCCTCGTCCACCAAGCTCTTGGGCAGCGGCGCATAGGACAGCTTCGAGGTCATACTCTGGCCGTCGGTCAGCACCCAGGTCAACAGCTTCGTGATAGCCGTTTTCTTGGCCGGGTCGGAAATCTTTTCGGGAATGAGCAGCCAGGTGAAGCTCGCGATCGGATAGGCGTCGGGGGCGGCCGAATTGGTTATCGATACCCTGAAGTCCTCGGGCATTGTGACGCCCGCCGCCGCGGCGCTCGCACCGGCGAGCGAGCCCTCCATGAACCTGCCCGCGGCGTTGCGCACCTCGCCGAACGGCATCTCGCTTCGCAGCGCATAGATCAATTCGACGTAGCCGATCGAGTTCGGCGTGTTCTTGATAATCGCCGCGACCCCTTCGTTACCCTTGCCGCCGAGCCCCACTGGCCACTTGACGGCGGTGCCCTTGCCCACGCTCTTGACCCAATCCTCGCTGACCTTGCTCAGGTAGTCGGTCCACACGTAGGTCGTGCCGCTGCCGTCGGCGCGATGCGCGACCACGATGCCGGCGTCGGGCAGGCTCACGCCGGGGTTGATCTTGACCAGCTCCGGGTCATTCCACTTCGTGATGCTGCCCAGGTAGATTCCGGCCAGCGCCTCGGGCGTGAACTTGAGCGGCTCCTTGATGCCGGCCAGGTTGTAGGCGGGAACGACCGCGCCGAGCACGGTCGGAAAATGCAGGATGCCGAAGTGATGTTTGTCCTTGTAAGCCTTGATCTGCTCGTCGGTCATCGGCCCGTCGGTCGCGCCGAAGTCCACGGTGCCGTCGGTCACCTGCCTGATTCCGCCGCCCGATCCGATCGACTGGTAGTTGAACTCGATGTCCGGATGCAGCTTGTGATACTCGTCGAACCATTTCGAATAGATCGGGTAGGGAAACGTCGCTCCGGCCCCGGTCACGCGGAGCGCCGCGCTCGAGGTTCGGGCCGTGGCCAACAGCATCACGGCGGCGCCGGCGAGCAGCGCCGACGATGCGACTATACAGGCCGCAAGACTGCGTATCGTTTTCTTCAATGTCGTGGTTCCTTGTTCCGTGGATTTGCGATTCTACCAACCCGGCTGCCCCAGCACCACGAAGGCTCGAACGCGCCCGCGTCCTGACAACGTGTGAAACCTCTGGAGTTGCCGAATCTCCGGGCCAAACAAAACCGGGACGACGCGCGCTGCGGGGAAAGTGCGGCGGCGGCCGCGGATGAGCCGGGGAGGACTCATCACGCGCCGCCGCCGCGGTTGAGGTATTGGGGACTACCTCAGTAGCTGAACTCCACGTTAGCGAAGATGGAGTGCGTATCACGCTGCACCATTTCCGGAATGGAGCCCGTCTTGGGCAGCGTCTGGCCGTTGAACGTGCCACCGGGCGAGTACCCGAGGGGCTTCAAGACCGAAATCGGAATCGTCTGCTGGTTGTGATAGTACGAGATGTTCTGCGAGTCGATCGCGAAACGCACGTACTCGTTGTACTGATAGCTCAGGCCGAAGATCCAGCGCTGGAAGTCCAGCGGATTGGTCGCGAAGTTGGTATTCGGCATGAACCACTGGAACATCCCGAACAGCGTGACCGGGGTCTGGGGGATGTGGAAGTGGCCGAAGAAGTCAAAGCCTTCTTGATCCGCCTGACCGTTGTTCAGGATCGCCGTTTGCGCCGACGCTTGCGGGCCGTAGGTGTTGAACAGCGGATAGCAAGGGTTCGTAACGGTCGGTTTGCCCTTCACAATGATCGTGGTCTTTCCGTCGCCGCAGTTGTTGCCGGCGAACGTTCCGGAAGTGATCGCCTTGCCGGTCGGGAATCCGAACGCGTCAGCCGGTCCGCTGCCCGACCACAGGTTGGAGGCCTGGAAGGCGTTTTTACCCCAGTCGTACTCGCCCGCGATGCCCCAGTTGTAGGTGGTATAGTGCAAGAGCGCCGCAACTCTCTGGATATCCGAATTGCCGCCCTTCAGCGCCGTCGGCAGACTGGCCGTGTCAGGCGCCGTGTTGCCGTAGCCATAGTTATAGAAGCTGGTCAGGCCCAGACCGTCGAAGCGCCAGTTCGCGCCAAACGGGTAC
>DASXMQ010000272.1:0-33832 GCA_036495625.1 Binataceae bacterium (SeqCode)
CAAGCCGGCGGGCCGCGCGCCAGCCGAGACGATCGCCGCGCTGCTCCAGAGCCGCGACCGCGCGCTCGCGCCCCCGCCTGCGCCGGCCGCCGGCCTCTGCCTGGTCGAAGTGCTGTACTAAGTGAGGTGTCCTGGAAATAAGTTTCATCTCGAATCTTAAGGCCGTCGTTCCGAGCGCAGGTAGGAATCCCGGCTTCCACGAAAAACGAATAAAGATCCGGGATTCCTCGGTCGTTGACTCCCTCGCAATGACACCCTGACGCATTTCCGGATAGGGACATCACATTAGCCGGCGCAGCGGCAGAGGGCGGAAATCGCAAGCGGGACCGCGCGGCGCCGATCGCGCGACGAAAAAGTGCTTCTGCCCCAATGGCTCAAAGCCGAGGCTGTTGAAAAACCGTCACGGTTCTTAAGAAAAACGCATATTTCAATCCCGTTGCAGCTTGCAAATACGCCGATCGTCGTTCAGGCTCTGGTCTGCGAAACTCGCACTCGCACAAGGAGGAAGCTGATGACGCAGTCTCAGGTCGCGGCGCATCTCGCCGAGAAAGTCGGTATTTCGAAAAAGGACGCGAAGACCTCGCTCGAGGAACTGACCAGCCTGGTCGTGCGCGAACTCAAGAAGGAAGGCTCGCTCCGCCTCGCGGGACTGGGAATCTTCCGCAAGCGCAAGACCAAGGCTCGGATGGGGCGCAATCCGGCCACCGGCGAGCAAATCAAGATTCCAGCGCGCACCCGCCTCCGTTTCACGCCTGCCAAGGCGCTCAAGGACGCGGTGCTCGGCGCGCGCTAGCCGCGAGTTTGCAAAAGTTTTGACCCCGCGGGGCTGAAAGCGTCGGTTCGGCCCCGCGGCCATCTTCGACGCGCTCGCTACAAAAGATTCGCGAGCGTGCGTAAAAAGCTGTTCATCCGCCGGACTTCTTCGGCGGCTTCCGGTCGTCCGCCGGATTCTTCGCCGGCTCCGATAGGCGCTTGCCGCTCCTGCGCGCAAGCCGCGCCCGTTCCAGGTATTCGCCGAGCCGCCCTTCGTAACCGCGCTCCGACGGTTCGTAGTAGCGCCGCTCGCCCAGCTCGTCGGGCAGATAGTGCTGCTGGTTGAGTGCGCCCTCGGAGTCGTGCGGATAGAGATAGCCTTCGCCATAGCCGAGCTTGCGCATCAGACCGGTCGGGGCGTTGCGCAGATGGAGCGGTACCGGCAGCGCGCCGCGTTCGATCGCGTCGGCGCGCGCCTTGAGCATCCCCCGATACGACGCATTGGACTTGGGCGCGCACGCGAGGTAGGTCACGCCCTGCGCGAGCGGAATGGCGCCCTCCGGCATCCCGACGAAATCCACCGCGTCCTTGACCGCGACCGCGACCTGAAGCGCGCGCGGATCGGCATTGCCGACGTCCTCGGCCGCAAAGATCACCATCCGCCGCGCCACGAACAGCGGATCTTCGCCCGCCTCGAGCATCCTGGTCATCCAGTAGAGCGCCGCGTCGGGATCGCTGCCGCGCATGCTCTTGATGAAGGCCGAGATGACGTTGTAGTGCTCCTCGCCGGCGCGGTCGTAGAGCAGCGTCTTCTGCTGCGCTGCCTCGCCCACGTGCTCGGGCGCGATCGCGCGCTGGCCGGCCGCGCGGGCGAGCGTCGCCGCGACCTCGAGCGTGTTGAGCGCGCGCCGCGCGTCGCCCGCGCCGAAGCGCACCAGTTCGGCGAGCGCCTCGTCGTCGAGCGCAAGTCCGCTTGCGCCGAGGCCGCTTTCGGTGTCGTTCAGCGCGCGGCGCAGGATCGCCGCGATATCCTCGTCGCCGAGCGCGCGCAGCACCAGCACGCGGGTGCGCGAGAGCAGCGGCGCGATTACCTCGAACGAGGGATTCTCGGTGGTCGCGCCGATTAGCGTGATAAGTCCGCTTTCGACGTGCGGCAGGATCGCGTCCTGCTGCGCCCGGTTCCATCGATGGATCTCGTCGATGAAAACCACCGTGCGCCGCCCGCGCGTCTCCAGTTCGGCCCGCGCGTCCTCGACCGCGTCGCGCAATTCCGCGATGCCCGCCGACACTGCCGCGATGATGCGGAAGTTGGCGCCCGAGCGGCGCGCGAGCAAAAGCGCGATCGTGGTCTTGCCGGTGCCCGGCGGTCCCCACAGGATGATCGACGGCAACGCGCCCGCCGCCAGCATCCGTCCAAGCATCTTGTCTGGACCGAGCAGATGCTCCTGGCCGTAAACCTCGTCGAGGCTCCGCGGCCGCATCCGGTCCGCCAGCGGCTGCGCCGCCGGCGTCCTGGCGGGAAAGAGACCCGGCTCCGAAGGGGTTTTAGTGCCGCCGCCGCTGGTGCGCCGCCCGCCCATCGTTCGACCGTATCACAGCGGCGTCACCGGCCCCATCCGGCGCGCCCGTCCGCGGCCGCCGCACGGCCGCTCGGTTTGCCAGCGGGAGCGGCGTATTCTAGCCTCTAGGGCCGGGCCGGACTTGGGCGCCGGCACCCTTTGATGATCGTCGGAATAGATATTGGCGGATCGACCACTGACGCGGTAACGGTCGACAACGGCGATTACCACGTCGTCACGATCGAAGCTAACGATCCGGTCGCGGCGGCCGCCGGCGCGCTCGGCAAACTGGTCGAGGTGTACGGGCTGAAGCTCGACCAGGTGGCGTGCGTGGCGGCGACGGGAGCGGGATCGCGTGCGCTCTCGGCGACGCTGCTCGGCCGGCCGGTGGTCAAGGTCAGCGAATTCACCGCGATCGGAATCGGCGGAACGTCGCTCTGCGGCAAAGCCGACGCGCTCGTGGTATCGCTCGGGACGGGCACCGCGATGGTTTCCGTACACGGCGACAAGATCGAGCACTCGGGCGGCACCGGCCTTGGCGGCGGAACGCTGCGCGGGCTTTCCAAGCACATGCTCGGCGTCTCGACGCTGCAGACGCTGGAGGCGCTGGCCGAACGCGGCGATCTGAGCCGTATCGATCTCACCGTGCGCGACATCGCGGGCGGTCCGCTCGGCGACCTGCAGCCCGGCGCCACCGCGGCCAACTTCGGCAAGATCAGCGCCGACGCGACCAACGAGGACAAGGCGCTAGCGATCATGAACATGATCGTCGAGGTGGTGAGCGTGCTGAGCTTCGCGACCGCGCGCGCCTGCGACCAGCGCGATATCGTGCTGACCGGCAAGCTGACCCGGGTTTTCCGGTTCATGCAGCGGCAGCGGCGGATGGATGCGCTGCTCTCGCACTTCACGATTCCCGACCATGCGGATTACGCGACCGCGATCGGCGCGGCGCGCGCCGCCGCCGGCACGATCCGCTGAGCGGCCCGCCGGGGCGCGCACCCGGTCCGCGCATGACCGCTTTTCCCGCAACAGGAGTATCGATGGGCTCGGAGCTGCTCAGCGGATTCAGGATGCTCGACCTCGCCGACGAAAAGGGCGCGCTCTGCGGCAAGATCTTCGCCGACATGGGCGCCGACGTGATCAAGGTCGAGCCGCCCACGGGATGCCCGACGCGGCGCATCCCGCCCTTTCTCAACGACCTGCCAGACCCCGACCGCGGCCTCTATTTCCTCGCCTACCAGGCGGGCAAGCGCTCGGCCACGCTCAACCTGGACTCGCCCGACGGCCGCGCTCTGCTCGAAGATCTGTCACGCAAATCCGATTTTCTGCTCGAATCGTTTCCGGTCGGCTACCTTGAGTCGATCGGGCTCGGCTACGAGCGGCTCGCCGAGATCAATCCGCGAATCATCCATACTTCGGTGACGCCCTTCGGCGACGCCGGCCCGGGCCGTAACTACAAGACCGCCGATATCGTCTCGTGGGCGTCGGGCGGCCCGATGTTCCTGATGGGCGAAGAGGGCCGGCCGCCGCTCGAGATGGCGCTGCCGCAGGCCGGGCTGCACGCGGGCGCCGAAGCCGCGGTCGCCTCGCTGCTCGCGCACTATCCGCGCGAGATCGAAGGCGGGGGCCAGCACGTCACGGTCGACATGCAAGCCTGCGTGCTGTGGACCCTGATGAACGAGCAGGCGATGCCGATCCTGCACGGCGATTACATCAAACGCACCGGGATGTATTACACCGCGACCGGCACGCGGCGGCGACTCGTGTACGCGTGCAAGGACGGCTACATCTCGACCGTGCTCGCCGGCGGCCCGGGCGTCGGCGGAGTCTCGATGAAAGCGCTGGCCGAATGGATGGCGGCCGCCGGATTCGCCGCCGACTGGATGATCGCAAAGGATTGGAGAGCCTGGGTGCCGGGAATCCTGATGAAAGCGACCGCGGAGGACAACCTGGAGATCGCGGACCTTGAAGAGCGCGTGCAGCGCTTCTTCAATATCCTGACCAAGCGCGAGATTTACGCCGAGGCGATCAAGCGCCGCATCCTGCTCGCCCCCGTGGCGAGCGCCGCCGACATCGCCGACGACGAGCAACTGAAGGCGCGCAACTACTTCATGCGCCTCGAGCACGACACGGTCGGCCGCACGCTCACACTGCCGGGCGCGTTCGCCAAGTTCAGCGCGACGCCGGTCGGACCGGCACGCCGCGCACCGCGCCTGGGCGAGCACAACGGCGAGATCTTCGGCGAGCTTCTGGGAATCGACGGCGCACGGATGGGCCGTCTGCGCGCGATCGGCGCGATCTGACGCGATGCGAGTTCGACGAATGGAGCGGCTGCGATGAGACGCTACGCGCTCGAAGGAGTTCACGTGCTCGACTTTTCCTGGGTCGGAGTCGGGCCGATTACCACCAAGTACTTCGCCGACAATGGTGCCGACGTCATCCGGGTCGAGTCGCTGGCGCGGCCCGATATACTGCGGCTCGCGCCGCCGTGGAAGGATGCGAAGCCGGGCATCGACACGAGCCAGTTCTTCGCGAGCTTCAACACCTCGAAACGGAGCATCACGCTGGACCTCGGCAAACCAAAAGCGCGCGAGCTGGTGCTGAAGCTGCTGCCGTGGGCGGATATCGTGGCCGAAAGCTTTACCCCCAAAGCGCTGCGCAAATGGGAGCTCGACTACGAGCATCTGCGCGCGCTCAAGCCCGACCTGATCATGCTTTCGACCTGCATGCAGGGGCAGACCGGCCCGAATGCCCTTTACCCCGGGTTCGGACAGCTGATGGCGGCGCTGAGCGGCTTCTATCATATCGCCGGCTACGGGCCCGGCGAGCCGCCCTGCCCGCCCTACGGCGCATACACGGATTTCATCGCTCCGCGCCTTTCAGCCTGCGCGCTGCTCGCGGCGCTCGACTATCGCCGCCGCACCGGCCGCGGACAGTATATCGACATGTCGCAATACGAGGCCGCGCTGCACAATCTCGCGCCGGCGCTGATCGATTACTTCGCGACCGGCCGCGTCGCCGGTCCGGCGGGCAATCGCTCCGAACGCTATGCGCCGCACGGCGCCTATCGATGCGCCGACGTCGACGGCCACGAGCGATGGCTCGCGCTGGCGGTGGAAAGCGAACAGGAGTGGCGCGCGATGCTCGCAGTGCTCGGCAATCCGACCGCCGACTCGCGCTTCGCCACGATGGCGGCGCGGATGGAAAATCGCGCGGCGCTCGATCGGTTCGTCGGCGCGCTGGTTCGCGAGCGCGATGCCGACCAGCTCACGGCGGCGCTGCAGGCGGCGGGCGTCCCGGCCTACCCGGTGCAGAACTGCGTCGATATCCATCGCGACGACAATCTCGAGGCCTTCGGCTTCTGGCACTGGCTCGATCACAAGGTGATGGGACCGTCGCCATACGAGGGCCTGGCGCATCGGATGAGCCGCACGCCGGGCGAGTTGCGCACGCCGGCGCCGACACTTGGCCAGCACAACGACGAGGTCTTCGGCGAACTGCTCGGACTCGGCGCGGACGAGATCGCGCGGCTCAAAGAGGAAAAGGTGATCTCTTGAACGCGCACGACGGCCGCCGCGGCTGCGCGCAGGCCCCTGCTATCGGAGTCTGACCTTTGCGCTACGAACTGATGATCGCTCTGCGCTATCTGCGCGCGCGCCGCAAGGACGCCTTCATCTCGGTCACCACGATGTTTACCGCGGTGGGCGTCACAATCGGCGTGGCCGCGCTGGTCGTGATGCTTGCGGTGATGAGCGGGTTCGAAACCAATTTGCGCGAGCGCATGCTCAGTCTGAGCCCCCAGGTGCAGATCCAGAGTTTCGCCGGCGCGATCCCGGACTACGCTGCGATCCAGGCGCGCATCGCCAAAACCGCGGGTGTGGCCGGGTCGGATCCGTACATCATCGGCCAGGGACTGATGAGCGCGGCGCACGGGATCTCCGGGGTGGTGGTGCGCGGCGTCGAGCCCGACAACGCGGTCGTTATCCGGACGCTCAGCCGCTACGTCAACGCGGCGTCGCTCAGGATGCTCGAACGCCCTGACGCGGCCGCCGGAGGCGGCCCGGCGCCCGCTCCACCCGCCCCGGGATTGCTCATCGGCGAGACGCTTGCCGACAAGCTCAAGGTCAAGCCGGGCGACCCGGTGCGGATGGTCGCGCCGATAATCGCGGGCTCGAACTCTCAGCTGAGCACGCGGAGCGCCGATTTCCGGGTCGTCGCGATTTTCAATTCGGGCGTCCAGTTTATCGACGGCGAAGTGATCTTCATGGGTCTCGCCATGGCGCAGGACTTCTTCGGACGCCCGGGCAAGGCCGACGGAATCGAAGTGAAGCTGCGTAATCTCGACCAGACCGACGCGGTCACTGACGCTCTGCGCGCCGCGCTCGGCCATACTTTTCGCGTAACCAACTGGATGGAGTACGACCAGGCGGCGTCGGCCGGGTTCGCGATGCTCAAGCGGATTTACGCGCTGGTGCTGCTGCTGCTGATCGGGGTCGCCGCATTCAACCTTATCGCGACGCTAATCATGGTGGTGATGGAAAAGCGCAAAGACATCGCCGTGCTGCTCGCGATGGGCGCGACGCCAGCCGAGGTGCGATGGATTTTTCAGCTCAAGGGAATAATCGTCGGTGCGGCCGGCACCGTGATGGGGCTGATTATCGGCGCGGTGACCTGCTTCGCGCTCGCGCGATACCAGTTCATCCGTATCCCGAGCAAGATCTACGGTATCTCGACCTTGCCGATCGACGCGGAGCCGCTGAGTTTCGTCCTGGTGGCTATTGCCTCGATGGTGCTGTGCTACTTCGCGACGATTTATCCCGCAAAGCAGGCCTCGCGCGAGACTCCGGTCGAAGTCTTTCGCTCGTAAAGGACACGCCTCGGCGTTGCCGACGCGAAGGCGCGTGATTCAATTCGCGTCGGCCGGACGCGCGCACGGAGCCCGATTTACCCCGGCGTGGCGCGCAGGCCTATCGCGCCGCGCCAAACCGCTGATAGCCGAAACTCTACTGGTTGGACCGATCGATATCGGTGACGGGCTTGGCTGCCAGCTTGGGCTTGCGAATCACGAGGGTTTCGTGACCCCGAACCTTGATCGTGCGCGCGGACTCGGACTGCATCGCACTGCCGGATCCTGAGCCGTCGGAATCGGCCTGCCTGGGCCGCGCCGTGGTCCGTCGCCGCCGCCAGTTACTGAGCTCTTGCGAAAGCTTGTTGGCCAGCGAGTCGTCGTTCTTCTGATCAGCCTCCGCTGTGGACCCGTGCTGTTTGTCGATATCGTCTTGTGTATCCTGCGAACTCATCGAGATAACCCTCTGCTCCTCCTCCACCGGTTAAGTCCGGTGATTGAAATGCTGCTTAGGACAGGCCTTGAACTGAACGAGGCTCTGGGTCCGCCTGAGGAGACGGGACGCTTTGCGGCCTCTTCACCTGTTTCTTTGTCCATTGAGCGCCAGAGGTGGCGGCGAGCCGCCGCTTACTCCAGCCTTAGAATTTTTAGGAATATTTTCGGAATAATAGCGGGTTCTATCTCTGAACTCCCGGTCCTCGCCTCGAGCCTGCGGCGCTGACCGTGGATGATGTGGCGGCGCTCGGTCCTAGCCGAAGAGGCTTTGCAGCCGAAGCGCCAGTCCCATGTCTCCTGCGATCTTGAGCTTCCCGGTCATGAAGGCCATCTGGCCATTTAGCTTGCCATTGACCATGTCGAGGTAGTCCTGGGCGGACATGGAAATGGTGATATTGGGTGAGGAGGCCTTTCCTTCCTTAACTTCGCACGCTTCGTTCGCGATTATCGCATACCACTGGCCGCCACCGTCGCCGGAGAGGTCGAACTGATATGTGGCGTTGAGGCCCTTTGCGGCGTCCTTCTTGAATCGCGACGCCATGTTGTCGAAGACCTCTTTGCACGAAGACGCAGTCTCAGCCATTTTGTAAACGAGGCCTCCTGAAGGCGCGCGCTGGAAAAGACTCCTGAAGGTCAGTGTAAGCGTCGGCCGAAAACAATGTCAATAGCACGCCGTGTTGTTACCGGCCGATCAAGCGCCATTACGCTGCGGATCGAGCCAATTTTTCGCGCCCGCGCCGGGCGTTAGTCGTTCGGACGCCGCTGATTTCTCGGGTGCTCTAAAAGCCCGGCGTGCTCTTAAAATCCGAACACGCGGCCCACCGAAACTCGGATCAGGTTGGTGCGCACGATAACCGGCGCCGCGCCCTCAGCGATTGTTACCGCGCGATCGCGGTCAAGCTTGCTCGGAACCTCGCCGTCAAGGTATGCGTCGCGGCCGATGACCTTGACGGTCACGCCAGTCAATCCCGCACTGGCGAGCGCCTGCGCAATCTGTTGCTGCTGCGCCGCCCACACCGCGGCGTCGGTAGTCGTCTGATCGATAACGTCGGTCACGCCGCTCACGCTGCGCGCGGTCTGCACGGCGAGACGCTTGTCATTGTCGTCGAACACCTTGCCGTAGAGCGTCACCACCCCGCCGTTCGTATAGGCGTTGACCCGGTTGAGCTTGCGATTCGAGCGCAGCGCCGACTGGACCCGCTCGAGCAGCGCGGGTTTGGGCGGCCGCGCCGAAGCCACGTGTCTGCGCCGCGTGGAAGGCCGCGGCGCCGCGGCTACCGGGGGCGCGACGGGCGCGGTGGCCTCAAGCGGAGGCGCCGCGACCGTCGGCGCCTCCGCTGGGGCGAAGGCATACTCAGGCGAAGAGCCGGTGCCGAGAGCGGCGACTTTGGCCGCGAGTCCGGACTCGATCGCGGCAGCCTGCGCAGGATCGCGCGCGAAGATTACCGGATAGTCGGCGCTCACGTCGCTGCCGTTTATCGGCGGGAACGTCCAGCCCATCATCGCCTTGACCGCGGCCGCGTCGAGTTCCGGGTTGGGCGAAGTGGAGGTCCGCACCATCGCGCCTGTAACCGTACCGCCCGGCGCCACCGTCAGCCGCACTATCATCCCGTCATCGATCGGCGACCCGCCCGCGAGCACGCCGCGATAGGTGTCGAGCAACCCGCCCTTGCCTGCGTCGAAGACCTTGCGCGCCGCGTCTATGCTGCGTTCGGGCACCGCCGCCGAATCGCCGATCGTCTGTACGGGCAGGCTATGCGCCAAATCCACCGATGGACCGGCCGCAACGGCGGGCGGGCTCGCGGTCGCCGCGGGGGAAGCCTCGACCGTCTTCGGAGGTGATACCGCGGTGCCGGAACTCAAATGGATCGCGAGCCAGGCACCCGCGGCAAGGGCGATGATCGCGGCGACCGAATAGCCAACCACGCTCGTCATCGATCGGCGCGGCTCGTCCTCGCCGTCGTCGCCGGACGGAATCGGGGGCGTGAAACCGCTCGCAGTCAGCCTGTCCTGGGCGGGAATATAGGCCTCGGGACGCTGGCGCTGGGTTCCCGCGCCGGCCCCGCCGGGTGCTGCGCCGCGTGCCGGCCCGGAGCCGCCCGCGGATACCGCGCCCTCGTTTGCCGGGAGCCGGGCGCCGCAGAAATTGCACATCAATTCGCCTAGCTCGGCCTTGCCGCCGCAGACCGCGCACTCGATCGAGGCCTGAGGCGCATCGGCCATCTTTGCTGTTCCCGCTGCTCCCGGGGCGGGAGCGAGAGCGGTACCGTCGGCCTCGCAAAACGATTCCGCGTCGGGATAATTCCGGGCGCATCGTGGACAGGTCTTCATGACTTAAGGATGGCCTCCTGGAAGCTCGCCGAGGTCCGATTTCTTCTCATATTTCGCGTAAATTCCTCGAATAATTCCTGGAATATCGATGATAGCCGCAGGGTCATACGCAACGCCATAAGCTTGCGTTACACGACCGCGCGAGCGCCTGGCACACTCGAGCGGCCGCTGCCGAGCGACAGGCCGAGAGCCGCAGGCGGCCGAGTCGGCCAAGCCATGACCATTCCAGCGGCCAGCGGCTTGCCGAGCCGCGAAACCTGAGCACTATCTGAAGCGGCGCGAGCGGCCTTCGCGCGCACGATCGCGGCGACGCTGCCGCTTGCCGGCTCGCGCATGTTTCTGAAGATAACTATTTAGACCGGATCGCTCTCGAGACGGAATCCGATTTTGACCGTCACCTGGAACTCGGGCTCGCCCTTGGAGTTGACGGCGCCGCGTATGTTCTGAACCTCGAACCAATCCAGATTTCGCAGCGTCTGGCTCGCCTTCTTGAGCGCGTTGCGCACCGCCTGATGGATGCTCTGGTCGGAGACGCCGACCACGTCGACTATCTTGTAGGTTTTGTCGGGCATCGGATTTTCTCCTAGCGTCTTTACGCCTCGCCCGCGGCCAATCATGGCCGCCGCAGTCTTATGCCAAGACGTGTTGCAGGACCCGCCGGCTCGGCGTCGCGGCGGCTCCGCCGGCTTATGGCCGTGTATTCGGGAACGATACCGCGAACGCCGACGCATCGTCCACCGTCCGCACGTCAAGAAGGAAGGCGTCGTCCGCGATACGGCCGATGATGGGCGGGCGGGCAGCGCGGAACATCGCGGCGATCCGCTCGGGCGTCAACTCGGGATGAGTCACGCGGACCGCGCGGGAGGGAATCTCCTCGGCCGGTTGCGCGCCCGATCCGATTTGCGCACTGGAGGGCACGACTTCGAGGCTAAAAACTCCGCCAAGGCGCTCGGCCAGGATCTCGCGTGCGCGCTCGGCGACCAGCTGGAGCTCGCCCGTCGAGCGGCTGAGATAGCGCAGCGTCGGCAACGCCGCGGCCGGATCTTCCGTGCGGAGATATATTCTGAGCGTCGCCTCCAGGGCGGCCAGCGTCAGCTTGTCGCAGCGAAGCGCGCGCCGAAGCGCGTTGGCGCGGAGCTTGTTGACGAGATCGCGCCGGCCCACCGCCGCTCCGGCCTGCGGCCCGCCGAGCAGCTTGTCGCCCGAAAACGTCACCAGCGCGGCGCCGGCCGCGATTCGCTCGGCCACCATCGGTTCGCGTGGCAGGCCGAGCCGGCCGAGATCGAAAAGCGCGCCCGAGCCGAGGTCCTCGACCACGTCGATTCCGCGCCGCCGGCCGATTTCCACCAGTTCGGCGAGTCCGACGTCGGCGGTGAATCCGATAACCCGATAGTTGGAGGGATGAACCTTCAACAGCAGCGCAGTGTCGGGTCCGATCGCGTTTTCATAGTCCGCGGGATGGGTGCGATTGGTGGTGCCGACTTCGCGCAGCCGCGCGCCGCTGCGCTCCATCAGGTCGGGCAGCCTGAACGAGCCGCCGATTTCGATAAGCTCGCCCCGCGAGACCACGACTTCGCGTCCGGCGGCCAGCGAGTTGAGCGCGAGCAGAACCGCGGCGGCGTTGTTGTTAACCACGGTCGCGGCCTCGGCACCGGTCAACGCGCATAATTCATCTTCGACCAGCGCGTCGCGCTCGCCGCGGCTCCCGCTCTCGAGATCGTATTCCAGGTTGACCGCAGACCGCGCCGCCGCCGCCATCGCCTCGATCGCCGGCTCGGCCAGCAGCGCGCGGCCGAGATTGGTATGGAGCACGACGCCGGTCGCGTTGACCACGGCGCGCAGGGCCGGCTCGTCGGCCGCGATCGCTGCGCGCGTGCGGCGGACTATCTCATCGAGTATCGATTGGCGCGGGGGAGGGGTGGACGTGTCGGCCAAGGCTGGCAACAGGGCCGCCTGCCGCAGTTCGGCCTGTGCTCGACGCACCATCAGCTTGACGTACTCGCGGCCGAGCCCGTCGAATCCGGCAACTCCCTCCAGGGCGCGCAGGCATTCGTCGACGGGCGGCATCGCGCGCAACAACTCCCCGCGCGCCGGCGGGGTCCCTTTCTTCGCGTTTTTCACCTTTTGCTTTTTCACCTGGCTGGGACTCGCTTCGGCCCCCTCGGCGGGATTCAGGCAACTCGATCGTAGGCGGCTTGAGCGTCGGCAATAACCGAGAGCCTGGCGAGCAGGACCACCCCGCAAAGCAGAGTGGCCGCCGCCGCACCCGCGACCGCGATCTGCGGGCTGGCGCGCTCGCCGATATACCCGACCTCAAGGCTGCCTAGCGGCGCAAGCCCGATGAATGACAGCGTGTACATGCTCATCACGCGCCCGCGGAGCTCGTCAGAGACGAACAGCTGGAGCATCGTGTTGCTCGTCGCCATGTAGTTGAGCAGTCCGGCGCCGATCGCCATCTGCGAGAGGAGCGAGAGCCACATCGCGGAGGAAAAGCCGAACACGAACATTCCGGCCGCGGACAGCAACAGGCCGAAGATGAGATTCTGGCGCAGCCCGCGCGGAGTCCTCGATGAGGCCAGCACGACGCCGCCGAGCAGCGCGCCCACGCCTTGCGCGGCGAGCAGAAAGCCGTAAGCGCGAGCGCTGCCGTGCAGGATGTCGCGCGCGAAGACCGGAATCAGCACCGAATACTGCATCCCGAGGCCCGCGCTGATCGCGATCAGCAGCAGCAGGTAGAAGCTCGCGCGGTGATGCCAGACGTAATGGAAGCCTTCGCGCAGGCGCTGGAAAATCGACGCACCGATCCGTGGCAGCTCGCGCGCCGCCAGCTCCATCTCGAGCAGGCACACGATGACCGCGATGTAGCTCAGCCCGTTGAGGAAAAAACATCCGGCGATCCCGATCACGCTGATCAGAACTCCGGCGATGGCGGGTCCGATCACGCGCGCCCCGTTGAAAACCATCGAGTTGATCGCGATCGCGTTGGGCAAATCCTCGCGCCCGACCATCTCGACCACGAAGGTCTGCCGCGCCGGCATGTCGAAGGCGGTTACCAGTCCGTTCAGCGCCGCCAGCACGACAACGTGTTCGACCCGCACCACGCCCGCCCACGTGAGCGCAGCGAGGATCAACGCGCTCAGCATCAGCAGCACCTGGGTGGTGACGATCAGCCGGCGGCGGTCGGCATGATCGACGATCACTCCGGCGAACAGCGCCACCAGCAATACCGGCAGATAACCGGCGAAGCTTACTACGCCGAGCATCAGGGCCGAATTGGTGAGCTTCAGCACGAGCCATCCCTGCGCCACCGACTGCATCCAGGTGCCGATGAGCGAGACGAACTGACCGCCGAAAAAGAGCCGGAAATTACGATGGCGAAGCGCACGGAAAGCGCCGGGCCGCACGGGCGCGGGTTCCGATTGGAGCGCCGCGGCGGCGGTGGGGTTGCTCCCGGAAGAGGTCTCGTCGGGGGTGTCGATCGAAGCGCTCACTTGAGGGATGGCGTCAGTTTGGCAAAGTCCGGGCGCGCTGGCGAGTATGGCGGCGGGGCGCTTGAAATTGACGCGTTGCGCCGGGATTCACGTCGAGGCAGGCCCTGGTGTAAGATTGGAGGCATGTTCGGCGAGCTGGTCCCCCGCAAAAAGAGCAAGGCTCCGTTCATCTCGATCGAGGAGGCGCTCGAAGAAATTCGCCGCGGCCGCATGATCATCCTGATGGATGACGAGCAGCGCGAAAACGAGGGCGACCTCTGCATGGCCGCCGAGTTGGCCACCACCGAAGCGATCAATTTCATGGCCAAGCACGGCCGCGGCCTCATCTGCCTGCCGATGGCGCCCGAACGAATCGACCAGCTCGGCCTCAGCATGATGGTCGGCGACAACCAGGCTCCGCTCGGCACCGCCTTCACGGTTCCGATCACCGCGCGGCGCGCCAGCGGCTCCGGCATCTCGGCCCGCGATCGCGCGACTACCATCCTGCAAGCCGTGCGCGAGGATGCAACCGGCGCCGAGTTCGTCAGCCCCGGTTACGTCTATCCCTTGCGCGCGCGCGAGGGCGGCGTGCTGGTGCGCACGGGCCAGACCGAAGGCGGCGTCGACCTGGCGCGGCTGGCGGGGCTGAAGCCAGCCGGCGTCATCTGCGAAATCCTCAAGGAAGACGGCACGATGGCGCGGCGCGACGACCTGGTCGAATTCGCGCGCATCCACGGGCTCAAAATCGTAACCGTCGCGGACATTATCGAATACCGCCTGCGCAACGAAACGATGGTCCAGCGTATCGCCGAGGCGCGCCTGCCCACCCATCACGGCGAGTTCCGCGCCTGCGTTTACCGCAACCGCGTCGATTCCACCGAGCATCTCGTGCTGGTGATGGGAACGATCGATCCCGACCGCCCGGTGCGCGTGCGGGCGCATCGCGAGTACCTGCCCGGCGACGTCTTCGGCTATTCGCCGCGCAACACGCAGAGCCTGCTGCAATCCGCAATGGAGCGAATCGCGTCGTTGGGCGAAGGCGTCATCCTCTACCTCAAGCGAGAATCCGACGCGATCGCGAGCGATATCGACAACGGCCGCGCCGGCGTCGGCGCGCGCCGCAACTGGAACCTCCGCGCGAGCACACATCTAAGCCCGCCCGAGGCCGACTTCCGCGACTATGGAATCGGCGCACAGATTCTGCGCGACGTCGGCGTGCGCAAGATGATTCTACTCTCCGACCAGGCCCCGCGTCTCGCAAATCTGCCGGGGTACGGCCTCGAGATTATCGGCAGTGAAAGGCTCTCGCCTGTCGATGGCGAAGCGGTGCCTGGGGGTTAAGCCGAGGCGCAACAGGATGAAATCCGAGCCACGGAACCGCGCCGCAGATTTCGGATTTATTGCAACGTGATGAGCCGATACTGGCCTCTGCGGCACTTTTTCGGCAAAAAGACCAACCGATGCGGCCCCACGGGCGCGTACGTTTGGTCGCGCGGCGCATTGGCTGCCGCTGTTTTTGCAATTGCCGCGGCGGCCGCACTTTCGTCGCCGCGACCGACAAAGGCGCAGGACTCGCAGGACCTGCCCAAGCCCTCCGAAGTCGTCAAAATCGATAGCCTCAGGCTCGAAAGTCCGCTCAAACCCGGCACCACCAGCCGGCTCGAAGTCGAAGCCGAGATTCTTTCCGGATGGCACGTCAACTCCGACCATCCAACGTCGGCTGATTTCATCCGTACCACGCTTTCCGTAACTCCGCCCGCCGCGGTAAAGGCTGGCGCGGTCACCTATCCGCCGGCCGAGGAGATCGCGCCCGCATTCTCCGGCGGCGAGAAGCTCTCGGTCTTCAGCGGGACGATGAAATTCACCGCGCCGCTCGTCGCGTCCACGGCCTTCAAACCGGATTCAAACGCCGAGGTCGCGGTAACGCTGGAATATCAGCCATGTAATGACGCCATCTGCATGCCGCCGGCCAAGGTCAGCGCGATCGCGCCGCTCTACTCGATGCAGCCGGCGGCTGCGGCGGCGTCGCCTCACGCCGCGATTCAGCGCGCAGGCCTGGTCGCCGTCGCCTTCGGCGATGGCGGCGGCGATTCCTCCGACGCTTCGTCGAACGCCGGCGTGAGCAACGCGCCGGGCTCGGAGCTGGCGAACATTTTTCTCGCGCACGGGATATTGATCGGATTGCTTGCGGTGCTGCTCGGCGGACTCGCGCTGAATCTGACGCCGTGCGTTTATCCGCTGATCGGCGTGACGATCGCGTACTTCGGCAACCAGGGCGGCGGCCCGCGCAAAATAGCGGTGCTCGCGTGCATCTACGTGCTGGGGATAGCGCTCACGTTTTCGCTGGCCGGAGTCGCCGTGGCGCTCTCCGGAGGACTGTTCGGCGCGGCACTGCAAAATCCGCTCGTGTTGATCGCGATCGCGGCGATGCTGCTAGTGCTGGCGGCGTCGAGCTTCGGGATGTTCTCGCTCAAACCGCCGCAGTGGCTGATGCGGCGCGCGGGAACGGCGCGGCCCGGCTACCTCGGTTCATTGGTGATGGGCCTCGGGATGGGCGTGGTTGCGGCGCCGTGCATCGGGCCCATCGTGCTCGGGCTTTTGCTGATGGTCGAACGGAGCGCGAGTCCGCTCTTCGGCTTCACACTTTTCTTCACCCTGGCGATCGGGCTCGGGCTGCCCTATATCGCGCTGGCGCTTGCCGCCGGGCATATCAGGAGTCTGCCGCGCTCGGGCGAGTGGCTTGCATGGGTCGAGCAATTCTTCGGTTTCGTGCTGGTCGGTTTGGCGCTCTACTTTCTCGACCCGGTGCTCCGCGGATGGCCGACGCGGCTGATGCCGTACTACGCGGCTGCGGCCGGAATCTATCTTGGTTTCGTGACGCCCGCGGGACGCCAGTGGCGGCCCTTTTTTGTTTTTCGCAGCGTGCTAGGCACGTTCTCCGTTGGCGCGCTGATCTGGATGCTGGCACTCACGCCCGCCAAGCCTGCCAGGCAACTGGCGTTCGATCCGTATGACGCCTCGGTCCTCCAGCAGGCGCTCGCGGCAAACAAGCCGGTGGTAATCGATTTCAGCGCGGACTGGTGCGTGCCGTGCCGCGAGATGGCGCACACGACGTTCCGCGACCCCGAGGTCATCAAAGCGGCTTCGCACTTCGTGCGTCTTCAGGCCGACATCACGGATAGCAACAACCGCAACACTAAACTCGCGCTGCAATACGAGGTAAAGGGCGTGCCCACCACGGTCTTCATCGACAAGCATGGGCGGATCCTCAAACGCGAGGTCGGCTATCTGAATTCCCGTCGTTTTCTGGCCGATCTGCGGGAAGTCGACGAGATGGACGGGCTGCCCGAGGTGCGTGCAATCCCTGCTTCGGGCTACGTGAGACTCGCAGCTTCATCCTAGGCAATTTTGTCGCGGATCATCGGTGTTTTGCAGGGCTTCCGCATGCCTTGATTTTCGCACAAACAGAATTTTATTGTTGCGCCGTAACAAATTCGTAAAATACCCGTCATTCAGCACCGCTCGGTTTCGCGATTTCGCGCATATTACCTAAGTTTTTGGTTTTTTAGCTCACCTTTCAAACCATAGTTTGATTCTACACTGGCAACCTGCGAATTCACGCGCTCCTTTTCTTTACTTGGACCGGTCAGCGGACTAAACTGTAGTGGCTACAAGAGTTCATCGATACTTGATGAAAATTCCATTGTTTGACTTCGTGCATCGCTCTCAAGTGAGCGCATGCGGCCTCTGGGATGGTGGTGATCGCGGGGTGGCCTGAGCCTTTTCTATGGCAAACAAACAATCGCAAGACAGTTACAGCGCGCAGTCGATAAGAGTCCTCGAAGGTCTGGAGGCCGTGCGCAAGCGCCCCGGCATGTATATCGGCGACACGGCCGAGCGCGGACTCCATCACCTGGTCAACGAGATCGTCGACAACTCGGTCGATGAGGCGCTTGCCGGCTATTGCGACGAGATTAACGTCGTCATCCTGAGCGACAATCAGATCTCGGTCGAGGACAACGGCCGCGGCATCCCCGTGGACATGCATCCGACCGAGAAGCGCTCGGCGCTGGAAGTCGTGCATACGGTGCTGCACGCGGGCGGCAAGTTCGATCGCGGCGTGTACAAGGTTTCGGGCGGTCTGCACGGCGTCGGCGCTTCGGTGGTCAACGCGCTCAGCGAGGAGTTCGAAGTCGAAGTCCGGCGCGACGGCAGGATGTACTCTCAGCGCTACGAGCGCGGCGTCCCGCAGAGCAAGGTCGAGGAGCGCGCGGCGCCCAAGGGCGGCAAGCCGAGCGGCACCAAGACCATCTTTTCGCCTGACCCGAAAATCTTTCCCGAAGTCAAATTCAAATACGAGATTATCGCGCGCTACCTGCGCGACATGGCGTATCTCAACGCCGGGCTCAAGATCAGCATCCGCGACGAACGCACCGGCAAGGCCGAGGAGTTCCACTACGAGGGCGGCATCGCGGAATTCGTTGAATCGCTGACGAGCGGAAGCGAAACGCTGCACAAGGTTATCCGCGTTCACGATCAGCGCGACGCGGTCGACATAGATATCGCGCTGCAATGGACGGACGCATTTCACGAAAGCAATTTCGCGTACGCCAACAACATCCATACCATCGAAGGCGGAACGCATCTGTCCGGACTGCGCTCTGCGCTCACGCGCACGATCAACACCTACGCGCAGAAGAACAACCTGTTCAAAAACAAGGAGATGCGCCTCGAAGGCGAGGACGTTCGCGAAGGCCTGGTCTCGATCATCAGCGTCAAGCTGCCCGAGCCGCAGTTCGAGGGCCAGACCAAGACCAAGCTCGGCAATTCCGAAGTCGAGGGCCTGGTCTCGGGAGTGGCTAACGAAAAGCTCGGCGAGCACTTCGAGAAGAATCCCTCCGACGCGAAGCGAATCGTGAACCGCGCGATCGAGGCCGCCACCGCGCGCGAGGCGGCGCGCAAGGCCAAGGACCTGGTGCGGCGCAAGGGCGCGCTCGATTCGGGCTCGCTGCCCGGCAAGCTCGCCGATTGCCAGGAACGCGACCCCGCGCGCAGCGAACTGTTCATCGTCGAGGGCGATTCGGCCGGCGGCTCGGCCAAGCAGGGCCGCGACCGCCGCATCCAGGCGATCCTTCCGCTGCGCGGCAAGATTCTCAACGTCGAGCGCGTGCGGATCGAAAAGATGCTCTCCTCGCAGGAGTTGCGCACGCTCATCATGGCGCTCGGCATGGGCGTGGCGGATGAAAAGGACGTGGGCAAGCTGCGCTACCACACCGTCGTGATCATGACGGACGCCGACGTCGACGGCTCGCACATCCGCACGCTGCTACTAACGCTGTTTTTCCGCCAGTTCGTCGAGATCATCGAGGGCGGCCATCTTTATATCGCGCAGCCGCCGCTCTTCCGCGCCAAGAAGGGCAAGCAGGAGCGTTACCTGAAGGACGAAATCGCGCTCGAGGACTATCTGACCGACCTCGGCGCCGAGGCGCTGACGCTGCAGGCGGGCAAGGGCAAGGAGATGCGCGAGCTGCATGGCGCGCCGCTCAAGACCATGGTGCGCCGGGCGCTCCAGCGCGAGCGGATGTACGAGGGGCTCGCGCGACGCTCCAAGGAGCGGCCGATCGTCGAGGTGCTGGCGCGCCTGCTGGTCGACAAGCGGGCTAGCGACGAGAGCTTTCGCACGGAGAAGGCGCTCAAGGAAATGGCCGAGACGATCGTCAAGGAACTCAAGAGCAACCTCATTTTTAAAGTCGATCCGGATAGCGACGGCGCTTTCCGCGCGGTCTTCAGCCACGTGCAGAACGGCGCCACCCCGCCGACCGTGGCCGATCTTGCGCTCCTGCGCGCGGGCGAGCTGCGCGAAATCCGCCGGCTCGACTCCGACCTCGAAGCGCTCAAGGCCCCCTACAAGCTCAAGAACGGCGACGAGGAGCGCACGGTGGAATCGCTCAAGGCGGCTGCCGACGCGGTGCTCGAGGCGGGGCGCAAGGGAGTCGAGGTCCAGCGCTACAAGGGCTTGGGCGAAATGAACCCGGACCAGTTGTGGGAGACCACGATGAATCCCGAGACGCGCACGATGCTGCGCGTCCAAATCGGCTCGCAAGAGGAAGCCGAGGAGATATTCCAGAAGCTGATGGGCGATCAGGTCGAGCCGCGCCGCCAGTTCATCGAGGAAAACGCACTCAACGTTCGCAATCTCGACATCTGACGCCCGGCCACAAGATTCCGGCGCGGCGCCGAGCGCGCGCCCCGTACGCAATGTCCTTCCGAGAGGCCTTCGATTAAATGGCTGAAACGCCCAACGGCAACGAACCGCATCGCAACGAACCGGCCCGGCTGAATATCGAAGACGACATGCGGCAGTCCTACCTGGACTACGCGATGTCGGTGAATATCGGGCGCGCGCTGCCCGATCTGCGCGACGGGCTGAAGCCCGTCCATCGCAGGATTCTCTACGCGATGTTCCGCGAGGGGCTGCTCAGCACCCGGCGCTACTCCAAGTGCGCCGGAGTCGTGGGCGAGGTGCTCAAGCGCTACCATCCACACGGCGACATGGCGGTTTACGACGCGCTGGTGCGGATGGCGCAGTCGTTCAGCATGCGCTACCCGCTGATCGACGGCCAGGGCAACTTCGGCTCGATTGACGGCGATCCGCCCGCCGCCTACCGCTACACCGAATGCCGGCTGACGCGAATGGCCGAGCGGATGCTCGCCGATATCGACAAGGAGACGGTCGATTTCGTCGATAACTTCGACGGCTCGCAGCAGGAACCCGAGGTGCTGCCGGCCCAGCTTCCGAACCTGCTGATCAACGGCGCCGACGGGATCGCGGTCGGGATGGCGACCAACATCCCACCGCACAACCTGACCGAGGTCTGCGACGCGCTGCTCAAGTTGATCGAGAATCCCGCGCTGACGCTCGAGCAGGTGCTCGACATCATCCCGGGCCCCGATTTTCCGACCGGCGGGCTGCTGCTCGGACGCCATGCGATTCGTCAGGCTTACCTGGCCAAGCGCGGATCGCTGATGATCCGCGCGCTCGCGGTGATCGAAACCGACAAGCGCACCGGACGCGGCTCGATCATTGTGCGCGAGATCCCCTACCAGGTGAACAAGACCCGGCTCATCGAACGCATCGCCGAGCTGGTCAACGAAAAGCGCATCGACGGCATCAGCGACCTCCGCGACGAATCCGACCGCGACGGGATGCGCATCGTGATCGAGCTCAAACGCGACGCCGAGCCGAAAATCGTGCTCAACCAGCTCTACAAGATGAGCCAGATGCAGCAGAGCTACGGCCTAATCATGCTCTCGATTCACGAAGGCCGTCCGCGCGAGCTCAGTCTGCTCGAGATGCTCCAGGCCTTCCTGCTCTACCGGCGCCAGGTGCTGACGCGCCGCGCGCAGTACGAAAAGCGCCAGGCCGAGGCGCGGCTGCATATCCTCGACGGCCTGCTGATCGCGCTCAAGAACCTCGACGCAGTGATCAAGCTGATTCGCGCCTCCAAGGACGCCGAGACCGCGCGCACCGGCCTGATGAGCCAGTTCTCGCTCACCCAGATTCAGGCCCAGGCGATCCTCGACCTCACCCTGCGCCGCCTGACCTCGCTCGAGCGCGACAAGATCCTCGCCGAGCACAAGGAGACCACCGACACGATCGCGCGGCTCGCCAGGCTGCTCGGCGACGAACGCGAGATGAGCGCGCTCATCGCCAGCGAGATCCAGGACATCAGAAAAGAGTTCGGCGACGCCCGCCGCACCCAGATCGTCGAGGCCGAAGGCGATTTTTCGGTCGAAGACCTGATCGTCGACGAAGACGTGCTCGTGACCGTCACGCACGGCGGGTATATCAAACGCACGCCGCTGTCGCTCTATCGCACCCAGCGCCGCGGTGGCCGCGGCAAGATCGGCGCGTCCACCGGCGAAGCCGACTTCGTCGAGCACCTGGTGTCGGTCGGCACTCACGACCGGCTGATGTTCTTCACCAGCAAGGGCAAGGTTTACGAGCTCAAGGCCTACGAGGTTCCCGAAGGCGGGCGCGCGGCCAAGGGGCGCTCGATCGCCAACCTGCTGAGCCTCGCTGCCGATGAACAGATGGAGGCGTTCATTCCGGCGCCCAAGGAAACGGCGGGCAAATACCTCTTCTTCGCCACCCGCCGCGGGATGGTCAAAAAGACCGCGCTCGACGAATACTCTAACGTCCGCTCCAACGGCCTCATCGCGATCAATCTCGAAGAAGGCGACGAACTGGTCGGCGTCCGTATCACCGACGGCAACCAACAGATCGTGCTCTCGACCCGCGAGGGCCAGGCGATTCGCTTCAAGGAGGAAGAGGTGCGCGCGATGGGCCGCGCGACCTTCGGCGTCGCCGGGATGGAGCTCGAATCCTACAGCGTCAAGGACGGCAAGAATGTCGTCCTGGTCTCCGACGAGATCGTCTCGATCGCGACTTCGCGCGAGGACGAAACCCTGCTCACCGTCTCCGAGCTGGGCTTCGGCAAGCGCACCGCCGCCGCCGAGTACCGCCTGACCCATCGCGGCGGCAAGGGCGTCATCACGATGAACGTCACCGACAAGACCGGCAAGGTGATCAGCGTGCGCCAGGTCGGCACCGACGACCAGGTGGTGCTGATAACCGACGGCGGCAAGGTGATCCGGCTCGACGTGAGCACCGTGCGAATCACCGGGCGCAACGCGCAGGGCGTGCGCCTGGTGAAACTCGAACCGGGCGAGCATGTGCGCGCGGTCGCGGGATTGGCGGAACCCGAAGAGGACGAAAACGGCGGCGCGGCCAACGGCGCCAATGGCTCGGCGGCGGACGACGACCCCGAGGAATAGGCGCAATCCGCCTCTCCGGCGGTGGACAGTGGGCGCGGCGCGGGCGTAAAGATCGCCTCATGCCGCTCGACTCATCGCTGGTTGGAACCGCCTCCGAGTTGGTCGCGGCCGACGTCGATGTCGCGTGGACGATGGCCTACGCCGCAGGCCTCGGCGACGCCCTGCCCTGCTACCTCGACACCACGCGCGAAAACGGCATCGTCGCTCATCCGATGTTTTCGGTCGGAATCGAGTGGCGCGCGATGATCCAGATTATCCAGGTGCTGAGCGAGTCCGGATTTCCGCGCGCCGAGATGCTCCGCCGCGTGCACGCGACCGACGAGGTGATCGTCCATCGCTCGATTCGTCCGCCCGAGCGCCTGTTCACACGCGCGACGCTTGCCGGCATCGAACGCCGCAAGGCCGGCGCCTATCAACTCACCCGGTTTGACACGATCGACGAAAAAGGCGCGCCGGTCTGCACCACCTGGTACGGCAATCTCTACCGCGGGGTCGATGTCGCAGGGCCCGATCGGCCGCCGCCGGATGCGCCTGCGGCGCTTGCGCCGTCGAGCAGTGCGGCCGCTGCACACGCGAGCTTCGCGATACCGATCTCGCCGCTCGCTGCGCACATTTACGGGGCCTGCGCTCGGCTCGGCAACCCGGTCAACATCCATACCGACATGGCGACCGCGAAGAAGGCCGGACTGCCGGGGACCATTCTGCACGGCACCGCCACGCTCGCGATGGCGGTCTCGCGCGCGATCGCCGCAGAGGCAGATGGCGATCCGGCGCGCGTCGTGCGGATCCATGCCCGATTCGGCGCGATGGTGCTGATGCCGTCGGCGATCGAAGTGCGGATTTTCGCGCGGGAGCCGGGCGCCGACGGCAAAACGGTCTTCTTCGAAGTGCTGGGCGCCGACCGCGGACAGGCGATTCGCGACGGCTTCGTCGTGCTGCGCGGCTGACGGTGCGGGCGCGCGCGCCGCGATGGACATCCGGCGTCCAAGCTCTGTAGAAATATCCCATGCCACTTGAATCATCGCTGGTCGGAACCAAAATCGGTCCTGCCACGACCGAAGTCGACGTGCGCTGGACGATGGCTTATGCGGCGGCGCTCGAAGACTATCTGCCGTGCTACCTCGACACGCGGCGCGCCGACGGCATCGTCACCCATCCGGTCTTTCCGGTCTGTATCGAGTGGCCGGCCGCGATCGCGCTCCACGACAAGATGCGCAGCTCGAAGCTCGCCCAGAGCGAGGCGGCGCGCGGCGTTCATGCGACCTACGATGTCACGCTCCATCGCGCGATCCGCCCGCCCGAGCGGCTGACCACCACGCTTACGCTCGCGGCCGTGCAGCGGCTCAAGCCCGGGGCGTACGAGTTGATGCGCTTCGACACGGTAGACGCGCAGGGCCGGCCAGTCTGCACGACCTGGTACGGCACGATCTATCGCGGCGTCGAGATTGACGGCCCCGACCGTCCTGCCGATGACGCGCCAGCGCCGCTTAAGGCTCTCGGAGCGGGCGATACGGCGCGCGCGGAAATTCCGCTCGCGATCTCCGCGGGCGCCGCGCACGTTTATACCGAGTGCGCGCGCATCTGGAACCCCGTGCATACCGACAGCGCCGTCGCCGCCGCCGCGGGTCTGCCGGCGATCATTCTGCACGGCACGGCCACGATGGCGATGGCGGTGTCGAAAATCGTCGCCGCCGAGGCCGGCTACAATCCCGAACGCGTGCGGCGTATCCATGGGCGGTTTGCCGCGATGGTGCTGATGCCGTCGATGGTGACAGTGCGAATAAATTCGCGCGCGCCGGCAAGCGGCGGCGAAGCGGTCTCGTTCGACGTTCTGAACGCCGACGGCAGCCGGGCGATTCGCGACGGAATGGTCTTGCTCGGCGAATAGGACGGCAGGCGCGCGGGGCGCTCAGCGTTTCGAGGATCGCAAGCTCCGTTGCAGGAGCTTTTCCGACGATCGCAAAACTGCGCCGAAACTCTCCAGCCGCGTCCTCGGGAAAATGGTGAAAAAATGAAGGTCAAAGCAGCCGTCGCACATCAAGCCGGCGCCCCGCTCGAGATCGAAACCGTCGATCTCGAGGGCCCGAAGCAGGGCGAAGTGCTGGTCGAGATCAAGGCGACCGGCATATGCCATACCGACGCCTATACGCTGTCGGGCAAGGATCCCGAGGGGCTGTTCCCCGCGATTCTCGGCCACGAGGGCGCAGGCGTGGTCGTCGAAACCGGCGCCGGCGTGACCACGCTGCGTCCCGGTGACCATGTGATTCCGCTCTACATCCCGGAGTGCCGGCAATGTCCCTCCTGTCTTTCGGGCAAGACCAATCTGTGCACCGCGATCCGCGAAACCCAGGGCCGCGGCGTGATGCCTGACGGGAAAAGCCGCTTCTCGCTCGGCGGACGGACGCTTCATCACTACATGGGGACATCGACCTTCGCCAATTTCACCGTGGTGCCGGAGATCGCCGTCGCGAAAGTGCGCGAAGACGCCCCGTTCGACCGCATCTGTTATATCGGATGCGGCGTCACGACCGGCGTCGGCGCCGTGATCAACACCGCCAAGGTTCAGGTCGGCGATACGGTGGTGGTCTTCGGTCTGGGCGGAATCGGGCTCAACGTGGTGCAGGGCGCGCGGATTTCCGGAGCGCGCATGATCGTGGGCGTGGACCTCAATCCGGCGCGGCGCGCGGTCGCCGAGGGGTTCGGCCTCACGCATTTCGTCAACCCGGCCGAGGTGCGCGGCGAACTCGTACCCTACCTGGTGGATCTTACCGGCGGCGGCGCCGACTTCGCCTTCGAGTGCGTCGGCAACGTCAAGCTGATGCGCCAGGCGCTGGAGTGCTGTCATCGCGGATGGGGCACCTGCGTGATAATCGGCGTGGCCGGCGCGGGCGAAGAGATTTCGACCCGTCCCTTTCAGCTCGTTACCGGCCGCACCTGGAAGGGCACCGCGTTCGGCGGCGCCAGGGGGCGGCGCGACGTGCCAAAAATCGTCGATTGGTACATGGAAGGCAAAATCAACATCGACGACCTCATCACGCACACGATGACGCTCGACCGGATCAACGAGGCCTTCGACCTGATGCATCGCGGCGAGTCGATTCGCACGGTGGTAAGGTTCTGACGCTTGTCGGGTCGCCGCGCCGTCAGGCCTGCGATGCTCCCGCGCATCGGTGCGTCCCGCGGCTCAGGTGCGGCTGAGAGTCATCCGCTCCGCTATCGCAGAGGCCAGTGAGGCGGTGGCCCATGCGGCGGCCGGGGCCGCCACGGCGCCGACGGCGGTCCCGATAAAGACCAGCCAATTCACTTCCATTCGTTGCCGCGCGATGCTCAGCGTAAGACCGACCGCGCCTGCGCATGCCGGAATTCCCCACCACGCTATTTCCGCGATCACGATCGATCCCATAACACGGCGCGTCCCCGGCCGCAGCATCGTTCCGGCCACCGCCGCGACCATCACGGCCAGCATGAAGTCGGCGGCGAAAGTGCCGAGCCATAGATGGGGCGGCGGCCACAAGAACATCGGCAGCCCCCTGGAGGCGGTGAATTGCAGCAGGGCGCCGATTCCGAGCGCCGCCAGCGCGGCGATACCGGCGGCGGCGGCGCCGCGATGCCGAAGAACGAGCGCGACGACGATCGCGAGAAACAAAATCGCCGCGGCAACCGCGAAGGCGCTCGCGTATTCATGCCGGCGCTGCGCTATGTCCTGGTCCGACGGCGGCACGTCGTCGCTGGAATCGCCCTGCGCCGCCGACGCATCGACGGAAGTGGAGATGACGCCTGATCCGGTGGAGTGAAGTAACTCTGCGGGCGCGACGGTTGGACTGTGTGCCGGCGCAGGCGCGCGTCCCAGCATCAACATCGCCACCGCCATCGCTACCGCCCCAGCTACCCCCGCAAGCCCGCGCATCATAGCGCCAAATATCCACCAGCGCAGAGGCCGTGGCAATCCCTTTGCGGGAGGCTCTTGCCGGACCCTTAATGGACTTGCGGGCGGGGCGGGGTATATTTCTTAGACGCGCCCCTTTGCGGCTGGTGGGAGGCGATGATGGCCTGGATTCGCACGATCTCCGAGCAGGACTTCATGACGTCGCGGCGTCAAGGCGGAATCGACGCGTGATGGAAGGCAAGCCACGGCTCGCACCTTTTGGTTTGATCGCAATCGCGCTCGCCGCTTGCGCGATTGTTTTCGGCGGATGCTCCAGCACGCCGCCGCAACAGAAGTACTTCGACGCGCTCAAGCAGGGCAACTCGGCGCAGGCGAGCCAAATGTGGCTGCAGATGACCCCCGACCAACACGCGCAGTTCGAACGCGGCGAGGGCATCCGGCCAAGCGTATCGCACGGCGACGTGCAGCAGGCCATCGACGAGCATTACTCCGAGCAGGACGATGACGGCTCGGCGCCCAAACAGGTTCAACTTTCGCCCCCGGGCGGAGGTCTGCAGGATCTGCCCTCATATCTCAAGAGCAGCGGCGCCGACGGAGCAGAGCCTCCCGCGCCGCTCGGACAATAACCGCCTGCTCGCGACCGAATCGAGCGAGCTGCACTGAGGACACACTTACGATGGAGTTCGCGTTCAACCCGGACCAGGAGATGCTTCGCCGCACGCTCGCGGCCTTCGCCGCGCGCGAGCTTGCCCCGGCTTACGCCGGGCGCGACAAGGATGAAGACCTGCCGCGATCGCTCGTGCGCAAGCTCGGCGAACTGGGATTGCTCGCGCCGATGGCCGAGCAGCGCCACGGCGGCCAGGAACTGGATTACGTCTCGCTGGGTATCGCGCACGAGGAGGTCGGCCGCGCGGACTTCAACGCGGCCTATGTGCTGCTGCTCTCGGGGCTGATCGGCGCGATCGTCACCGCGCGCGCCGACGATCGCCAGCGCGCCGAGTATCTCCCGCCGATTTGCCGCGGCGACGTGGTAACCGCGCTCGCCGTGACCGAGCCGAGCGGCGGCTCGGACGCGGCGCATATCCGCCTGCAGGCGCGGCGCGACGGCGACAGCTACGTGCTGAACGGCGAAAAAACTTCGATCTCGCTAGGGTCGTGGGCGGACACGGCGCTGGTGATGGCGCGCACCGGGACGCTCGAGCAGGGCGCGCACGGCGTGAGCGCCTTTTACGTCGATCTGCACGCCTCCGGCGTCAGCCGCGCGCGCTTCCGCGACCTCGGAACGCGCGCAATCGGCCGCGGCCAGCTTTTCTTTGACGAGGTGCGAGTGCCGGCTGCCGCGCGCATCGGCGCCGAGGGCGCGGGCTTCGTCCAGGTGATGCAGGGTTTCGACTTCAGCCGCTCGCTCATCGGTCTGATGTGCATCGGGGCCGCCCAGCAAAGCGTTGACGAAACCGTCAAGTACGTAGCCGAGCGCCAGGCCTTCGGCGCCGCGCTCGCACGCTTCGAGGGCGTGTCGTTCCCGCTGGCCGAGGCCGCGGTCAAGCTGCGCGCCGCGCGTCTGCTGTGTTACGAAGCGCTATGGATGCGCGATCGGGATCAACCGCACGGCTGGCTCGCGGCGGGATGCAAATGGTGGGCGCCGGAACTGGCGGTCCAGGTCATCCATCAATGCCTGCTCCTGCACGGCCATCTCGGCTTCAGCCTCGACCTGCCGCATCAGCAGCGCTTGCGCGACGTTATCGGGCTCGAAATCGGCGACGGCACCGCGCAGATCATGAAGAGCCTCGTGGCGCGCGAGATCATCGGCAAGGCGGCGCGCCCATACTAGGCAACTGGCGCGCTGCTAGGACGCGAGCCGCGCAAGGAAGCGCAGCCGCATGTAGTCGGCGGTCCAGCGCCCCCCTTCGTCGCACAGCACCGGCCTGAGCATCGCAATAACCTCGTCGCGTGCCGGCGCTCGCTCGCCCGCGGGCAGCCGGCCCAGGAACGGCGCCGCGAACGTGTCGAGCCATCCAGCCATGTCGGTCGGCAGCGGCGTCGGCCGCGGAATCAATTCGATATATTCGACCGAGAAACCGCCGCGCTCGAGCCGCGCGCGATAGTCGTTGACGGTCGGAAAATACCACGGGCGCACGGCCACGCCATCCGCACCGCGGCGCTGGAGCACCGCGATCAACGCGACGGTAATCGCGGCGACGCATCCGTGACCGCCCATCTCGCCCGCGAAGCGCCCGCCCGGCTTGAGTCCGCGCGCGACGCCCGCGATCACCGCGTCGGGATCGTCCCTCATCCAATGCAACGCCGCATTGGAAAAGACCGCGTCAAACTCGCGCGCGAAGGCAAGCCGCGCGCCGTCGGCAATGCGCGCGTCGAGTCCCCGCCTTTGCGCCGCCGTGACCATCTCCGCGGAGGCATCGACGCCCACCACGACCGCTCCCGCGGCGGCAATTTTCTCGGTCAGCACGCCGTCGCCGCATCCCAGGTCCAGAATGCGCTCGCCGGCAAGCGGCTTGAGCAGATCGAGCACGGGCTGCCCGAGCGCCGGAACGAAATGAGCATGCTCGGCGTAGCGCTCGGCCTTCCAGCGCTGCGCGGACGGTGACCCTTCGGGCGATTGTGAAATTGCCATCGCCTAAACATATACTGGGAGAGTACCGAAGTGGACACGCCCGAAAACATAATGCCGGCCGCATCGCCGGCGCGCGGAGTATCACCGGTATGGCGCGGGCTGGCCTTGCTGGCCTTCGCAGCCGTGGTGGTGCTGGCGCTGCTGGCGAGTAAGTACGCGGCGGCCCTCCATTACGACTCGATCACCGACTCCGCGGCGCGCGCCGCACTCAACGAGCGCATCACCAGCCTCGAGCACGACGTGGTCGCGGCGCATAGCGAGATCGCCTCGCTGCGCCAGCAATTGGCGACGAGTGGCAAGAGCGTGCAGGCGGCGCTTATGCCCGACTCGCGAATCATTCATCTTGCGCCGCTGGGCGCGCTGCCTAACGCCAGCGCCGCGATCGCCGAGAGTCCGCTCAAGAGCGAGGCCGTGCTGCTGGTCAATGGGCTTCCGGCGGCGCAGGCGGGCGAAAGTTACGAGCTTTGGTGGATCGGTGTGCACGGCGAAGCGATCAAGGCCGCGACCTTTCAACCCGATCCGAATGGAGCGGCGATCGCCGATACAACCGTGCCGCCGGCGTCCTCACACGTAGTAGCGGCCGAAATCACGCTCCAGCCCTCGCAGAGCGCCGACAATCCGGGCGGCACGATCTATTTCAGAGGCCACACCCAATAGCGCTTTCGCCGCGCGTCGGCCCAATCCGATGGTCGGAGGAATTGATCGCGTCGTGATCGCGGTGTCTGACCTCGCGGAGCGCCGCTCCGAGCCCACCCTTTGCGGCCGCGGCGCGGCGCCCGGTCTGTTCGACGCCGCGCGCGGAAGGGACACGCGCATTCTGCTCTAGGCCGCGCGCTCTATGAACTCGCAATCCATACCCCGCCTGCTGATTGCCGCGACCGGCAGCGGCGCGGGTAAGACCACTGCGACGATCGCGCTGATGGGCGCGTTGCGGGCGCGCGGAATGCGCGTCGCCGCCTTCAAATGCGGCCCCGACTATCTCGACCCGACGTACCATCGGCGCGCCGCTGGCACCCCTTCGCACAATCTCGACGGCTGGATGATGGATCGCGCCGGGGTGCTCGCGACCTTCGCACGCGCCGCCGCAGGCGCCGACGTCGCTGTGATCGAAGGGATGATGGGGCTCTTCGACGGCGCGGCGCCGACCAGCGATGAAGGCTCGTCGGCGGAGATTGCGAAGTGGCTGGCGGCGCCCGTGCTGCTCGTGGTTGATGCGTCCGGAATGGCGCGCACGGTGGCGGCGATAGCGCACGGCTTCGCTCGCTTCGACCCGCACGTGAAACTCGCCGGCCTCATCTGCAACCGCGTCGGCGGCCGCGGCCATCTCGATTTGTTGCGCGCGGCCGCGGCCGAAGTTCCGGTGCTTGGCGGATTTCCCAGCGAAGGACGCGCGGCCTTTCCGGAGCGTCATCTGGGACTGCTCAGCGCCGACGACAAAAGTGTCGCGCAGCCATTGTTCGACGCGTGGGCGGAGATGGCGGAGCAATGGCTTGACCTCGACGCGATCCTGGCGATCGCGCGGAGCGCGCCGGCGCTGAGCCTTCCGGCGGCCGCGGAACTGTGGCCGCGAAGGGGCGCGGCGGCGCCGCGATGCCGTATCGGTGTGGCGTGGGACGACGCGTTTCATTTCTACTACGAAGACCACTTGCGCCGCCTCGAAGCGGCTGGTGCAGATCTGGTGCGTTTCGCGCCGACGCGCGAGGCGCGGCTGCCGGACGTTGACGGGCTTTACTTCGGCGGCGGGTATCCCGAAGCGCTCGCGGCCGAACTTTCGGGCAATGGAGCGATGATCGAAGCGGTGCGCAGCTTCGCACTGAACGGCGGCACGATCTACGCCGAGTGCGGCGGCCTGATGTATCTGAGCGCGGGTATTCGGACGCTGGATGGGCGCTCGTGGCCGATGGTCGGGCTGGTAGCGAGCGAGGCGGTGATGTCCGGGCGTCTGCAGGCGCTCGGCTATGTGGAGGTCGAGACGCGCGCGGAATCGGTCCTGGGACCGGGCGGGCTGCGGATGCGCGGCCATCAGTTCCGCTACTCGACGCTCACGCCGGATCCCGAACGGATGGAACGCGTGTACGCCGTGCGTCCGCGATGGGGCGAGGCGTTCGTCGAAGGCTACCGGACGGGCAACGTGCTCGCCTCCTACGTGCATATTCACTGGGCGTCGAGTCCGAAAGCGGCGGAGGGGTTCGTCAGCTCCTGCGCCGCCTGGCGCGCGCGAAATCCCAGGCCAACGCCGGGATAAGATAGCCCGTACCGCCCGATCCGGCGCTTGCGTCCCTCAAGACATCCGCGCCGCGACACTCTAGAATCGCTCTCATGGCTGACGACCGTCCACATGGATCATTGACGCTTGAGCATGAGGCGCCCAACACGCTCGAGGGATGGAGCGTGCTGCATCAGGTGTTCCGCCTGCGGCGCGGCGCGCTCGGCGCGCTCGACGCCGGACGGCGCGAACGAATTCTGCGCCAGGCAGCCGCCGCGATCGCCGCGATGGAGCGGCGCGAAGACGGCGAAAGCGCGCTCTTTTCGATCCTGGGTCACAAGGGCGATCTGCTCGCGATCCATTTCCGCCGAACATTCGACGACCTGGAGCGCGCGCAGGCGACGCTGGCGGCGCTGGAACTGAGCGCGTTTCTCGAACAATCCGGATCCTATGTCTCGACGGTTGAGATCGGGCTCTACGAGGCCACCGTCGCTTTGAACGCGCGGCTCGCCGGCGAAGGCCTGCGTCCGCATTCGTCGGAATGGAAACGGGCGGTCGACGAAGAGATGGCCGAGCAGCGCGCAAAGATGGCCTCGCGGCTGTGGCCGAAAATTCCCCAACGCCGCTATCTGTGTTTTTACCCGATGAACAAGCGGCGCGCCGGCGCCGACAACTGGTACCAGTTACCGATCGACGAGCGCCGCCGCCTCATGCACGAGCATGGGATGATCGGCAGACGCTACGCGGGTCAAGTCACGCAGATAATCTCCGGGTCGGTCGGCTTCGACGACTGGGAATGGGGAGTCGATCTTTTCGCCGACGATCCGCTGGTGTTCAAGAAACTGGTCTACGAGATGCGCTTCGACGAATCGAGCGCGCGCTATGCGGAGTTCGGCCCGTTCATCGTCTCGATCCGGATCGGCGCCGACGACTTGCAGCGCGCGATCTTCAGCCACACCGCGGCCTGAGCCACCGCCGCGTCCTTCACTCTCTCACGCATCCGGCCGCGCGGTGTTATACGATCGCGAGCGCCGCGGGCGCGACCGCGCCCGTCCGCGAGAAAGGGAACCTCATGACACCGCAGGAGTTCGCGCGGCATCTGAACCGTCTGTACGCCGGCACGATGATGCAGGACATCGAGATGCTCCATGCGGGAGAGGGAGGCGCGCGCGGACGACTCGAATTCAAGCCTCATCTGCGGCAACTCACCGGGCTGTTCCATGCCGGAGCGATCATGGCGCTCGCCGATACGACGGCGACGGCGGCGGCGATGTGGGAGGTGAATCCGGACGGCGAGTTCCGCCCCGAGCTTTTCCCGCTCTCGATCCAGGTCTCGACCAACCTCATCCGCAACACAGATCGCGGCGCTCTCACCGCGGAGGCCGAACTGGTTCATCGCGGTCGCAGCACGATCGTCGCCGACGTCCGAGTGCTCGACGATCAATCGCGATTGATCGCAAAGGTAACCGTCACGTTGCTCGTGCCGAAGCCGCCTGCGCGCTGAGATACAACGGAAGCGCTGCTAACCGAAAGCAGCTCCCAAGGCGTCAGTTGCGGAATCTGTCGGCTATGCGCCGCAGGATCCGGGACCGCCCGCCATCGCCGGGCTCGTCGGCGGTTTTGGCAGCGGATGCGCTCTCAACCGAGGCCTTGGCGCCCGGCTTTAGCGCGGCGAAAATCTCTTCGACCTCGCCGTCGGTCGGAAAACGGCCGGCCTCCGCCTTGGAAAAAATCACCCGGCCGTCCGTCACGACGTCGAATTGGCCGGTCTTGCCGGGCCTGACTTCGACCTCTTCGCCGAAGCGCTTATGGAGCGACGCGGCCAGACCGACCGCGCGAGGTTTGTACCCTCAAGCCGCACAGTAAAGAATTTCAGTCGCCATCAAACTCTCCTGTCTCAGTTCATAACCGCGATCACTTGCTCTCCGGCAGATCAACGAATACCGCCGCCGCGACCACCGAGGTCCACAATCCGTCGCGGTCGCCGATCGCCGATTGCGTGGCGTTGCGCGTGGTCACGATCTTATCCGAGACGCGCCATACGTCCTTGCGCTCGTCGTAGCTCGAGTTGGGATCGAATTCGACGCCCAGGATCGTCGCGAGCATCATCGCCGCCAGGTCTTCGGCGTAGTCGCCAGCCTTCTGGTCGGTCTCGCCGAAGCTGTGATGCTCCGAGAGGTAGCCATACTGGCCGGGATTTGCCGGAATTGCCACGCCCACCGAGGCGGCGATGAGGCGATAGGGCTCGTCGGTCGCGTTGTCGCTCATCACGGCGAAAACGATCTGGCCGGGCTTGAGATGCTTGAGTCCTTCCTGCGGCGTGATCAGTTTGCAGTAGGGCGGAAAGATCGATTGAACGCGGACAAGGTTATATTCCGCGATGTTAGCCGAGCGCAGGGCGAGCTCGAACGAGTTGAGCTTTTCGCGGTGCTTGCCAACCCCTTTGGTAAGAAACACGCCCTTAGGAAAAGGCCCCATCTACGCCCTCCCTTAAGCCTCGATGCCGACCCGCCGGTCGCGGGCTCATTCAATAAGCGTAGCAGCAAGCTTTTGCGCGATACACAAGGGCGAGGGGGATCGCCGGCTAGACGACGTTGACGGGCTGGTACTCGCCGAACACGCGGCGCATCGCGTCCGAGATTTCGCCGAGCGTCGCCCAGTTGCGCACCGCATCAACTATCGCCGGCATCAGGTTGCCGCCGTCGCGCGCGGCCGCCTCGACCCGGCCTAGCGCGTCGCGCGCGGCCGCCGCGTTGCGCTCGGCGCGCAGGCGCGCGAGCCGCTCGCCCTGCCTGTGCTCTATCTCTGGATTGACG
>DASXMQ010000273.1:0-6354 GCA_036495625.1 Binataceae bacterium (SeqCode)
TCAGGGGCCCGGCGGCGAAGCCCGCCATCCCGCCCACCGTGAAGAAGCTCATCGAGGTCGCTGCGCGCGCGCCGCCGAGGTATCTGACGCGCCGGGCGGCCTCGGGATGGAAGGCCGAGATGCCCATTCCGCTCGTGGCGATCGCGGCGAAAATCATGACGTAGCTGTGCGTCAGGCCCGTCAGCGCAACGCCGAGACCGGCGAAGCTGAGTCCGATCGGAATCAGCCAGGGCGACGGCCGCCGGTCGGCGAGCAGGCCGAACAAAGGCTGCGCGACCGACGAAAACAGGGTCTGCGCGAGCACCAATCCCGCCGCCGCGGCGTAAGTCAGATGGTACGCCGCGATCAGGAAGGGCAGCATCGCCGGCACCACGCCCTGGTTGATGTCGTCGGAGAAGTGGCAGGCGGAAAGCAGGGCTATCGACTTGTAGTCGGGGTCTTCGGTTCTCGGCGCGGCGGCGGTTATGTCAGGCGCGGAACTCACGAGCCCTCTATCTGGCAGAAGATCCGGAGCGCACGCAACCTCGGGTGCGGAGCCCTGGGCACAACCGAAGCGAGCTCGTGTTGCGCAGCGCCCGACGATTTGGAACTGTTTGCGTGTTCAACCAATCGTGCCCCGCAGAATTTGAAGTTGGCGAAGAAGCGAATGAACGCAAACAAGACCGCCGAGATGACTCCGCTCGCCGAGCGATGGCTGCGCGACTTCAATGAAGCGCCGTGGCGCAGGTACATCCTCTCGCTCAAGGAGCGCGAGCTGCTGGCCGACGTGAACGGCATCATGGTCGACGCCGGAACGATCTTCAAAACCCGCTTTCGCTGCGACACCCGCACCTGCGCGGGCGTCGATCGCGGCCCCGGCATCGAGTCCTGCTGCACCGACTACGACGTCGAAATCACGCCCGAAGAGCACGCGCGAATCGTCGAAAATGGCGACGCGCTGATCGAATTGCTCCGCCGCCACGACGGCGAAAGAGTTGCCGCGGGGCGCAAGATCGGCGAATTTTTCCTCGAATCGCATACGATTTCGCTGGCCAAGGAGCGGAACCGATGCGCGTTCTCGTACCGCGACGCCGGTGGCCAGTTGCGCTGCGGGATTCATTCGCTGGCGCTGGAGAAAGGCGTCCCCGTGGCGTCGATCAAACCGCTCGCCTGCGTGCTTTTCCCGATCGTGATCTATCGCTTCGAGAACGGCGAGACTCTGCTGACCGCAACCTCGCGCGAGACCGGCCCGCTGTTCGGGCGCGAGAAGGATACGGAACTTCCCTGCCTGAAGGTGGAACAGGGCGACCCGATGTTCGTCGAATGCAGGATGGCGATCGAGGCAGGATTCGGCGAACCCTTCTATCAGCGCCTTGCCACGGTAGCGAAAGAATTCGCACAGGCGAAAGCTCCTTCGCTCTAGCCGCGAAAACTCTCAAGGATTGCTGGCGAAATTGTCTCGCGGGCGCGCGCGACGGTTCCCGTGTAACCGGCGTTTGTCCCCTTCGTATCATCTAAGCGGAGGAGTTGAGCAATGGATGCACGAAAATCTGCGGCGATCGCATGCGTGAACAAGGCCTCGGCCCGGCCGAAGACGGGGAAAGCGCGGCGGTATTACGCTGGGGTGCTGGCGTTGCTCGGGGCGCTCTCGCTGGCCGGATGCTATGGGGTCAGCCCGCGCGCACAAGATACGCTGATCGGCGGCGCGGTAGGCGTCGGTGGCGGCGCACTGGTTGGTTCGGCGGTTGGTTCGCCGGTCGCCGGCGCTGCGATTGGCGGTCTCGGTGGCGCCGGTCTGGGCTACCTGATCGGCAATCAGGTACAGAACCGCGAGTACGGATACGGCTACGGCCGGTATGGCGGCTACTGAGCCGGATCGGCAGATTTCGCGAAAATTACCAGGCTGCATCGGCGCGCGCCGATGCAGCCTGTTTTTTTTCCGTAATCCATTCCCTCCACCGAGACGCAGAGAGGATGAAGAGAAGGTCGACGGCGCTTTGCTCAAAGTGCGCGAGAGAACGCGGGGGAGAAACGCGGCCAGCGCGGAACTGTCAATCAGGCGCCGCCGAACTTGTAGGTCGCGTTCAGAGTGAAGAAGTTGATGAAGGTATTGGTGAACTGACCCGCCACAGTGCCCAGCACCGGCCCTCCGGCCTGATACACCGGCATCTCGCCCGTGTACATGAACTCCTCGGCGAATCCGAGCGTGAGCTTCTTGCTGTACGCGTACTGGACGCCCGCGCCGAAACGGTACTGATCGCCGACCGGCAGTGAGACCGTGCGCATCGGGGTTCCGACCGCCGAATTGTCGAAGGCGAATCCGCACGACAGCATCCACTGCGGCGTCAACCGGTATTGCGAGCCGGTTGCGATATGGAACGTATCCTGGAAGTGCAGACTCTTGCTCAGGCTCTTGGGGTTGCGCGTATCGATACTGATGTCCACCTCGCCGAACCGGCTCCAGTTCTGCCAGCCGACGCTGCCGAGCAGGGCGAGGCGTTCGGTGATTTTCTGATAGACGTCGCCCATCAATTGCTGCGGCACCTGCACCCCGAGATTCGTCTTTGGCGAACGGAGTTTGTCGTTGCTGATCGCGCGGGTCACCAGCGGCCCCAGGCCCACGAAATGCGGCGCGTCGCTGAAATTCAGATTCACCGGCGTGAGATAGTCGATTCCGATCCGCGTGCCGTCGCGCGGAGTCAGTAAAATTCCAACGTTGCCGCCGACGTTCACTTGCCAGTTCTGGTATCTGACCTGGCCGTCCCCGAGCTTTGGGTTGAGGGTGTTGATGCCGGCCTTGTTGCGCAGAAATCCCACCATCACGTTCGGCCCGCCGCCGATCGAAAGCCAGTCCGCCGCGCGGAACGCTAGCGACGGCTGAAACGACATCCCCAGGATAGTCGCGCCCTGCAGGCGATACCTGCCGACCCAGTTGAGATTGTACTCGAGCGGCGCGCCGAAATATGAATAGCTGGCAAAACCGAGCTTCAGGTTCGGCGTCAGGCTATGAACGTAAAAGAAACTCCCGCCCGGGAGCGGCACCGCGGCGTTGCCGCCGTTGGTGCCCTTGAGGGTGGTCTTGGCATTGGGGCTGAAGGTAAGGTTTCCGTACCACGGCGCCAGTCCGGCGAGCAGTTGCGAATCGTTAAGTTGCGTCATCCCGGCGGGGTTGGTGAACACCGTTGCGGCGTCCTGCGCACGAGCGCCCTGACCGGCGGAAGCGAGACCGGTATCCGGAGTCCCCTGCTCGTAAAGCCAGAAGCCGCCGCTCCACGCCCTCGACGGCGCGGCAAGGGCGGCCGCAAGACCGAGGCAGATCGCCACGGTCACGCGCGCGGTCAGACTCACGGCTCCATACGCACGACGCATCATCCTCGTTTTCCGCTCCTCCAAATTGCGCTCAGCCCGCGAGCGCTTCGAGCACCAGCCGCGCCGCCGCTTGCCGCGAATCGTTACGCCTCGGGCGGAGAGCCGTGTTTAGAAACCGATAGCGCCTCGCCGGCAAAGAAAATCTGATTGCCGACCGGCGCCCCGCCAGAGCAGTTCGCAGCGGCGCTGCTCCGGGCGCGGCGTAAGTGTACGCGCCAAGGCTATATGGATCGGTGAGCCAGGACGAGGCGCTGCCCCTAATAAACGCCGCGCTGACCGCGCTCCGAACATCGCTTCCATCGCGGACAGCGCATGATCGATAAGTGCGGTTTCGCCGAGCGCGTGTTCGGCCTTACCGGCACTCCGTTCGCAAAGGTGGAGATGAGGTTGCCCGTCCCGCTTGGCAGCAGCCGATTAGCACGGCGGTGCCGGCTTCGATTGACGCGATGATGGAGCGGGTCGCCGCGACAAACCAATTCGAGGCGAAAAAAGAAGGAGAAGACGATCGATTGGTCGCGTGAGCAGCCCGTATCGCAGTAGAGCTGCGATGCGCCGCCCCTCGCCGAGAGTGGAATCGGAAGCCGGAATGACTAAATGACTATACGAGATGGCTGAACGAGCCACCCGTGCGAACGTCTATTGACCCGTCTGGTTCCTCAGCGCGGCGATCTCGTATTGCTGGCGCTGAATCTCGCGTTGCTGCTGCTGGATCTGCGCCTGGGTTTGAGCCTGTTGATTCTCGCGATTCTGCATCGCGTTGCCGACAAGCGCTCCGCCGATCAGACCGAGGCCGCCTCCGATCGCCGCGCCCGCGCCGGGATTGCCTGTGAACGCCCCGATAATCGCGCCAGTCGCTGCGCCGCCGACCGCCCCGTACGCCGCTCCTTTTTCTCGCGTGGAGAGCGGCTGTCCGGAGCATCCGTTGATGAGCACCAGCGCGCACGCGGCAAGCATCGCCACGCCCGCGATTCGCAAGCGTCCTATCCGCCTTTGCACATTCTTGCCGTAACGGCTCAGCCCTTAGTGGCTCGTTCCTGCCCCGGGTTGAATCTCCGGCAGCCCCGCGATGATCTTGCCCTGTCCGTCGAGCAGCGCCAGCCCGGGCCTGCCATCGGTCCGCAGGCTCAACTCCGTGCGTTCCGCGCCGCTCTGATCGAGCAGGATCAGCGCCGGCTCGCCCTTGGCTGCGACTCCCAGGCCAGCGCGCGCCTTGCCCGTGTTAACGTCGTAGAGCGTGAGCGCGCTCTCACCGTCTGGACGCGAGCTCAGGGTTACCACCTGCTTGCCCTGAGCGCCGAAGATTTTCAGTCCGGTGCGTCCATCGACGCCTTCGCCAAACACCGAGAGTTCGCGGCCCTCCTTGTTGAAGAAGCCCAGGCCCGCGCCGCCGTCGGCGGCTACGCGCAGCTCGGTGCGGTCCATCCCATTGGCGTCGCTGAGCGCAACCGTCGCCATCCCGCCTTCGGTCACTTGTATCGACCCGCGCCGTTTGCCGGCGCTGTCAACGAGAACGAATTTCTCGGCGGTGAGGGTCTTGGGATGCCGGATGCTGGCTATCGCCGAAGAATCCACGGGCCAGACGTGGCCGCTCAGAAAGCCTCCGAACGCCGCGCCTGCAAATATCAGCAGTGCCTGGGAGCAGGACTTCTTCAAGTTCACGCGTGGTCTCCTTTGAATTGGCTCGTTCGCAACAAATCCTGAGCTCCGATGATATTGGCCAAGCGCGCAAGGAGCCAAGTCAAAGCCCCGGACTAACTGCCCGTCGGAGCCGGAGCCGCCGCGGTCGGGGCGGCTGCCGGTGTCGGATTACCCGCGCCGAGCGCCACCGCGCGTTCAGTTATACGCTGCGACCAGTAGTCCATTGCGGCCTCGGCGTCACCCCACTGGATCTGCGCTGCGTTTTTCACCGCCATCCCGCCGTAGCGCTTGTCAACCGACTCCGCGAGCAGCGTGCCGCTGACCGAATCGGTAGCCTTGAAGGCCGCCTCGACGGAACCGGCAAAAGCCGCGTGGCCGGTCGCAACGGATTGCGCGTAGTTCAGGATGCGAGCTTGCGGAACGACCAGCGAAACCGATCGCAAACCGGGCGTAGCCGATTCCGCATTGATGATCGCGATCGCGAAGGTGATTACTCCGGGCCCCGGCTGATCGACCAGGGTGAAATGCTGCGACAGGTTCTTCTGCAGCGAGTTGAAAAAGTAAGACGCCAGCATCTTTTGGTCATCGGGAGAAATCGAACTATCCGGAGTGTCCCAGAACTCAACCGGTTTGAGCAGGACCTTTTGGTAATTGGACCACTGCACGTTCGGGTTGATGTAAACGTAAGCGGCCTGGCCCTCGCCTCCGGGCTTGAGTAACGCGGCGTCACTGCCGAGAAACTGCGCTGCGCCGGTTGGAGATTCCTGCCCGGTAGGCGTTTCCTGTTGCAGCGCAACCTGACCCTGGCTGGTGGCCGAGCAGGCGGACATCGCGCCGGCAAGCAGCGCCGCGCCCGCCAACAAACCGAGCGACGCGGCCAATTCCTTTGCCTGTGACCATCGTTCCATTCTCATAGTGGCACTCCCCCATATTCCGGGTTGATATGTTTGATCGCCCGGTAATCTTCGGGCGGTTGACGGCTACCATGTTGTCCGACTTATGAGGAGTTCGCAAATTGGACCTTGGTCCTAACGGCAGCCGCACTCGGCCGCACGCCGATCGCGGGCTATTGGCCAGGTCCGATTTGCACGCCGGTCGAGCGTCAAGCACGATTGACGCGGCACATCGGCAGCCGCGGGCGGCGCTTGAACTTGAGCGTGCGCGATGGCGGAGCTAAGGTCGTGAATCCATTGGGCGCCCCCTTAGCTCAGATGGATAGAGCACAGGATTCCTAATCCTGGGGCCGTGGGTTCGAATCCCGCAGGGGGCACCAGATTTCTTCTGCAGATCTTTTGAGATTTTGAGCTCGTCGTCCAGAAAGCGATGCTCAACGTCAACTAAGCGACGAGGTTGTCCAACTCGCGGCTT
>DASXMQ010000274.1:0-3414 GCA_036495625.1 Binataceae bacterium (SeqCode)
GAAGCGGAGCATGCCGCCCAGATGTTCGACCGTATCGGGATGGCCGAGGGCGCCAAGCGCTACGCGCTCGGCTCGACGCGCGTGCAATTGCAGAACAAGGACCCGCGCGGATGGAACGAGTTTGCGGCGCAGATGGCCGAGCACTCGGCGCTCGGATCGGCCAACACGTTGCGCGGCGTGCAGAAGCAGCGCCCCTCGCTCTTCGACCTGGCCGACGAGATGAAGAAGATTTCCGTGCCGGCGCTGGTGATGACCGGCGACGAAGACGACCCGTGTATCGAGGCGTCGGTGCTGATGAAGCGGTCGATCGCGACCGCGGCGCTGGCAGTGCTGCCGAGGACCGGCCATGCGCTCAACCTGGAGGAGCCGGCGCTCTTCAACGCGCTGGTGGATGACTTTTTCCATCAGGTCGAGGCTGGCCGCTGGAGCACGCGCGATCCGCGCTCGGTGACGGACAAGATTCTTTAAGCCGCCGCGCGGGCGGGCCGCGCCGCGCGCCGTCACACCGAGCGCAGAAAATCGATCAGCAGCCGGTTGACCTCGGCTGGGCGTTCCTGCTGCACCCAATGGCCCGCGCCCGGCAGCAGGACTTTGCCCGCCAGGTTCGGCGCGTTGCCTTCAAGTGCCTGGTACGCGTCGGCGTAAAATTCGATCACCGCGTCCTTGTCGCCGGCGACGAACAGCGTCGGCTGGGCCAGGCGCGCGCCGGCCAGAAAGCCGGTCAGCTCCCACATCCGGTCGATATTGCGATACCAGTTGAGTCCGCCGCGAAAACCGGTGCGCTTGAATTCGCCGACGAAGAAGTCGAGGTCGGCCTCGCTGAGCCACGGCGGCAGACTTTTCGGCACGGTCACGCCGTCGAGAAAGCCTTCATCGCGGCCGAAGGCATAGCGCCATCGCTCGTTCGGCGCAGCGTCGCCCGAGAGCGAATAGAAGCTCGCGAGCATGGTGGCGCGCACGTCGCGCTCAAACTCGCGTTCGGCCTTGCCTTCTTCCTGGAAATATTCCTGGTAGAAAACCTTGTCGCCGAAGATTGCCTTGACGATGGCGCCCGGACGGACCGGACCGCGCGGGATGTACGGAACGCTGAGCAGGCCGACGGCGCGGAAGAGATCCGGGCGCAACTGCGCGGAGGACCATGCGACCGGCGCGCCCCAGTCGTGCCCGACGATCGCGGCGGTGCGCCCCTCGAGCGCGTTCACCAGGCCGACGATGTCGCCCACGAGGTGAAAGATGCTGTGGGCATCAGCGGCCGCGGGGCGATCGGTCTGCCCATAGCCGCGCTGGTCGGGCGCGACGACCCGGAAGCCGGCCTCCGCGAGCGCCGCTATCTGATGGCGCCAGGAATACCAGGATTCCGGAAACCCGTGGCACAGAACGACCAACGGCCCCTTGCCGGCCTCGACGTAGTGCATCCGAATGCCGTTGGTCTCGACGAAGTGATGGCTTACTTCGTTCATCGCGTGCGCGCTCCTTTGGTGCGTCAGTTCGGCAGCCAGGCGAGCGCGCGAACCTCGCCGAACTCGCGCCGCAGCTTTTCCCAGGTCTCGCCGCCATCGCGGCTCAAATAGACATAGCCATGCAGGCTGTTGGCGACCACGACGTCGGGATTCGCCGGGTTGACGCCGAACCAGTACATCGTGGAATTCGGCTCGACCGCGAGCTCGCATCTCTCCCAGGTTGCGCCGCCGTCGGTGGTGCGCTGGATCGCGCCGCGCTTGCCTGGGATGAAATCGCCGTTGGCGACGAACATGACCTCGGGGTTGCCCGGCGCGAGCGCGACGCCGCGGCAGTAGGAAATCGTGTCGCGCTCGGCAAACCGCGGAAAGCCGTGCAGCGACCACGTTTCGCCCTCGTCGGCGCTGCGCCAGATGCCGTCGGGCGTGGTCGCGAGAATTTCGGGCTGCCGGCCCAGCCTCACCGCCAGGCCGTGGATGTCCTGGTTGAGCGGCTTGTCGCCGAGCGGCGGACAATGGCTCCACGAGCCGCCGTCGTCGCGGCTGCAATACACGCCGTCGATTTCGACGCTTATCCAGATGGTCCGCGGATCGCGCGGATCGAACACGACGTTGGTGACCTTGGGCGCTCCGGCGAGGCACTTCTCGGCGATCGGAATCGCAAGCCGCTCCCATCGCCGGCCGCCGTCGCCCGTGCGGAACACCGCGGGCGGCTTGGTCCCGGCATAAATGACTTCGGGGTCCTGCGGATGGACCGCGGCCGACCAGATCTGCATCCCATCCATCGGCGAAGGCACCAGCTCGAAACTCGCGCCGTTGTCGTCGCTGCGGTAGAGGCCGGCCTCGGAGCCGGCGTACACCCGATGCGGATTATGCGGCGAGAGCGCGAGCGCGCGAATCTGGATCTCGCCGGGTTCGGCATGGAACGGCAACGCCATTTTGCTCCGCCGCCAATGATCGCCGCCATCCGGACTGAACCAGACGCCAGCGCCGACCGTTCCCACACAGATTGTGAATTGCTCAGCCATCGCTCCTACTCCGCAAGGCTCACGCGAATCTCGCCAGATGCCACGCGCGTCGCACGGCTGGCGCGGTGTTACTCTCGATGCGTCTCTTTCCTTTCCAACTTGAGGTTCAACTCGGCGATTCCGGCCGCGACGTTAAGGCCGTTTTCACCTTCAATCGAGATCGGCTGCAACGCGATCGACTTCTTGAATCCACCGATCAGGACATTGGCGCCCGCGCCAACTCCGAGCGCGACGCTCGCGGTTGCACCGCCATAATGGCCGGCCAACGCACCTTCGCCCAGATTGGTGGTCGGCGCGACCACCGCCCACAGGATGACCGCGGAGGAAAGATAGCCAATATCCGCGCCGAACTTGGTAATCGAGCCGTGATAGTATTCAGTGTAATTCTTGTCGCGCGTGTAGGCGCAGTTCACCTCGCGAGAAGAGCCGAAGACGAATCCCCATCCGCTGGCGACGTGGCAGGTGAGGTAGCCGGCGCGCACGGTCATCTTGTGCTCCTGGGCGCGAGCGGGCAGCGCGCATAATGAGATTGTCAGGATCAGGGCCGCGGCACTTGGCAGACAACGAGTTGTAGATTTCATTTTCAATCGCTCCTCCGATTTCGGCGGATTCAGTTCCACGCGCGATCTTTCGGGCGCGAGTTACCCGCGATTGTCGCAAAAGAGTATCGCGATGCGCAAATGACGCCGCGACGGAGCCGTCGGCTCGCCGTCACGACCTCGCAGATGGACGAAGGCCGGCTGAATCGATGGCGCTGCCAAAGCGACGGCAGCGTTCAAGAACGGACTATGCCAGCCGGCTTCCCGGATGAAGCCGGCTGGCTCTGTCTGACTCGATCGTTTATGGACAGCTGCTGCCTTCGACGAGGTGATTCAAGGCGAACCCCGTAACATTGCACTGCTGGAAAGATACGGGGTTCGCCTTGAATC
>DASXMQ010000275.1:0-12315 GCA_036495625.1 Binataceae bacterium (SeqCode)
TCGATCATGATCGCGGCGGTTTCGTCGTGGACGGCCTTGTCCAGCGCGTCCACGTCGTCGTACGGGACGAGGCGAAAGCCCGGCAGCAGAGGCTGGAAGCCGATGTGTATTTCTCCTGGCCGGTCGCGCTGAGCGTGCCGAAAGTGCGGCCGTGAAACGAGCCGAGCGTGGAAACGACCTCGAAGCGGCCGGCGCCGCGGTCGTGACCCCAGCGGCGCGCGAGCTTGAGCGCGGCTTCGTTCGCCTCCGCGCCCGAGTTGCAGAAGAACAGCCGCCCGTCGCCGAAATGGCCGCATAGCCGCGCCGCCAGCCGCGCCATCGGTTCGGTGTGGAACACGTTGGAGACGTGTGTCAGCTTCTCGGCCTGTTCCTTGATCGCGCTTACCACGCGCGGATGGGAATGGCCGAGCGAAGTTACGGCGAGCCCGCAGAAAAAATCAAGATAACGGTTGCCGTCGGCATCGTAGAGATAGGCGCCGGTGCCGCGCACAAAAGCGAGCGGCACGCAGCCGTAAGTGTTCATGAGATTGTGATGGGCGAGATCGACGATTTCAGCGTTGTTCATCGTGGTCCTTCCTGTCCGTAAGAGGCCCGGCTCCGTAAAAGGCCTGGCGGCGATGCGGTCGCACGGCGGGCGCGCGGATCGCGCCGCGAGCCATCCAAGCTGTATGCCACATGGCGGCGCGGAATGCTCGCCCCGCGCCGGTTCTAGCTGTCCGCCACGACCTCGGTACCGACCCCCGCCTCGGTGAAAATCTCGAGCAGAATCGCATGGCGCGTGCGCCCGTCGAGCACGTGAGTTTTGCCGACGCCGCCCTTAAGCGCCGCGATGCAGCATTCCACCTTGGGGATCATGCCGTCGCTTATCGCACCCGCCGCGATCAGTCTGTTGGCCTCGGAAACCCTAAGCGTCGGGATGAGTTTGCCGTCCTTGCCTTTCACGCCCTCGACGTCGGTCAGCAGGATGAGCTTTTCCGCGCCGAGCGCGGCCGCGAGGTCGCCGGCGGCCACGTCGGCATTGATGTTGTAGGTCAGGCCGTCGCGGCCATGGCTGACCGGTGCAATCACAGGGACGAAGCCCGCGGTCTCGAGCGTGCGCAGCACCTGCGGATTGACCTCCGCGACTTCGCCCACCAGGCCGATATCGACCTTGGCCGACGCGCCGGTTTCATCGGCGACCGTCATCTCGAGCCGGCGCGCGACGATCAGGTCGCCGTCCTTGCCCGAAAGCCCGACCGCGCGGCAGCCGTGGCGCGAGATGAGCGCGACGATTTCCTTGTTGAGCCGCTGCAGCACCATCTCGACCGCTTCCATCGTAGGTTCGTCGGTCACGCGCATCCCGCGCACGAAGCTCGACTTGAGCCCGAGGCGTTCGATGAGATGGTTGATTTGCGGGCCGCCGCCGTGGACCACGACCGGATTGATTCCGACCGCCTTCAGCAGCACGACGTCCTGGGCGAAGCTCTCGCGCAGATCGGCGGCTTCCATCGCGTGGCCGCCGTACTTGATCACCAGGGTTTTGCCGCGAAAGCGCTGGATGTACGGCAGCGCCTCGACCAGAACCGACGCACTTGTGATTGGATCCTGCACCGTCTCCTTCTCCGCTGCCGGACCTCCCCGGCGCATCCGGCCGCCCGCGTCGGACCGCGCATAGCCGCGCGCCCCTCCCGCTCGGGCCGGGCCGTCAATGCTATACGACGGCGCTACAAAATGTAGCGCGACAGGTCCTCGTTTTTGACGATCGGGTCGAGCCGCCGATGAACGTAGTCGCTGTCGACCGTGACCGTGCGGTCGTTCAGCTCGGGCGCGCTGAACGACAGCTCTTCGAGCAGGCGTTCGAGCACGGTATGGAGGCGGCGCGCGCCGATATTCTCCGAGCGCGAGTTGACCTCGGCCGCGATTTCGGCCAGCGCCGCCACCGCGTCGGCGGTGAAGGTCAGATGCACGTTCTCGGTCTCCATCAAGGCCACGTACTGGCGGGTCAGCGCGTTCTCAGGCTCGGTCAGGATACGGATGAAGTCGTCGCGGGTCAGCGCGCGCAGCTCGACTCGAATCGGAAAGCGGCCCTGGAATTCGGGAATGAGGTCTGACGGCTTGGAGGTGTGGAACGCGCCCGAGGCGACGAACAGGACGTGGTCGGTTCGAATCGCGCCGTACTTGGTGTTGACTGTCGAGCCCTCGACGATCGGCAGCAGGTCGCGCTGCACGCCCTCGCGCGAGACGTCGGGGCCGTGGGCCTCGCGGCCGGCGATCTTGTCGATCTCGTCGATAAAGACGATTCCCGACTGCTCGGCGCGGTTGATCGCTTCCTGCGCGACCTTCTCCATATCGACCAGGCGCGCAGCCTCCTCCTGGGTCAGCAGCTCAAGCGCCTGCGGCACCTTGACTTTCTGCCGCTTGGACTTCTTCGGCATGAACTGGCCGAGCAGCTCGCGCATGTTCGCGCCCATCTCCTCCATCCCCTGCGGCGCGAGCACTTCGACCATCGGCGAGGCCTGCGCGCTGGTTTCGACCTCGACCTCGCGATCGTCGAGGTTGCCCTGGCGCAGCAGCTTGCGCAGCTTCTCGCGAGTATCGGCGTGCGAATCGCCGGTGGCGGCGCCGGCGTCGGGCGCGATCCCGACCGCGCGGCGAACCTTGGCGGGCGGTGGAAAGAGGATGTCGAGCAGCCGCTCCTCGGCGGCGTCGCGGGCCTGGATCGCAACCCGCGCACGCTCCTCGTCGCGCACCATCTTGACCGCGATTTCGGCCAGGTCGCGGATCATCGATTCGACGTCACGGCCGACGTAGCCGACCTCGGTGTAGCGCGAGGCCTCGACCTTGACGAATGGGGCCTGCGCGAGGCGCGCGAGGCGGCGCGCGATCTCGGTCTTGCCGACGCCGGTCGGGCCGATCATCAGGATATTCTTGGGCGCGATTTCGTCACGCAGCTCGGGCGCGACATTTTGCCGCCGCCAGCGGTTGCGCAGCGCGATCGCGACGGCGCGCTTGGCGTCGTGCTGACCGACGATGTAGCGGTCGAGCTCGGAGACGATCTCTCGCGGCGTCATCACGTGGGAACTTACCATTGCTCCTTCAACGGGGGCGCGGCCTTGCGCGCCACTGCGGGCGGACGCGCGCCGGCGGCGCCGGCTTTCTACAGCTCTTCAATTATAAACCGATCGTTGGTGTACACGCAGATCTCCGCGGCCACGCGCATCGCGCCCTCGGCGATCTCGCGCGCGCTCATCGCCGGAGCATGGCGCACCAGCGCGCGCGCCGCAGCGAGCGCGTAGTTGCCGCCCGATCCGATCGCCAGGATTCCGTCGTCCGGCTCGATCACGTCGCCCAGCCCCGAGAGCAAAAGCGAGCTTTCGCGGTCGGCGACGATCAGCATCGCCTCCAGCCGCCGCAACACGCGGTCGGTGCGCCAGTCCTTAGCCATCTCGACCGCGGCGCGGCGCAGATTGCCGTTGAACTCCTGCAGCTTGCCCTCGAATTTCTCGAACAGCGTCAGCGCGTCGGCGGTCGAGCCGGCGAAGCCGGAGAGCACCTTGTCGTCGTGCAGCCGACGCACCTTGCGCGCCCCATGCTTCATGATCGTCTGGCCGACGCTGACCTGGCCGTCGCCGGCAACCACCACGTGGTCCGCGTTGCGCACGCACAGGATGGTCGTGCCGTGGATGGCGGTGTCGGACTCAGGCGCGCGGATGGGCACGGCGGTAAACCTCTCGCAAACGATTGACGCTGACGTGAGTGTAGCGCTGGGTGGTGGCGAGGCTCGCATGGCCGAGCATCTCCTGGATCGAACGCAGGTCGGCGCCCGAATTGAGCATGTGGGTGGCGAAGCAATGACGCAATCCATGCGGCGTGATCGACGCGCCCAGCCCTGCCGCCACGATGCGCTGCGCGAGGACGTTTTCGACCGCGCGCGTCGTCAGCCGTCCGCCGCGCAAATTGGTGATCACCGGCCCGTCGAGTTCCCACGCGACCGGCATCGCGCGCCGCCATGCCTTGAGCGCGTCGAGCGCGGGCTCGCCAATCGGCACCATCCGATCCTTGTTGCCCTTGCCCGAGCGCACCAGCACCATGCCGACGTCGTCGTCGATATCGCGCCAGTTGAGGCCGACCAGTTCGCTCACGCGGAGGCCCGAGGAGTAGAGCGTTTCCAGGATCGCGCGGTCGCGGAGCGCCGCCGGCGACGGTTTCTCGGCGTCGGCTTCGATGAGCCGGCGCACGTCGTCTTCGGGCAGGATCGCCGGCAGCCGGCGCTGGGCACGCGGCGATCGGAGCGCGCGCGCGGGACTGGCCGCCCCGGCCATCGTTTCGCGCCAGCGGAAGAACGCCTTGATCGCGAAGAGGCGGCGCTGGACGGTGGCGCGGCTCAGCGTCTTCATCGCATCGGAAAGATAGCCGCGAATATGATCGGTGGTGATCGCGTCGGGGTCGGCTTCCGCGCCGCCCGAGTCGAGCGCGGCCCTGTGTTCGAGCAGAAATCGGCGGAAATCGCACAAGTCCCGGCGGTAGTTCGAAACCGTATTGTCGGCCGCGCGCGAGGCTTTGCCCAGCGCCGCCGCGAATGACTCTATTTCCGCCTGCATCGACTCGCGTCCAAACCAAACGCTATGCTATCAAGCAGGCGCAAAACGCAAAAGCACGCGCAAAGACCACGAGTTGCCGAGCGATGAACTGCTGGAATTGCGGACATCGGATCGAGACCGCCGAGCGGGTCGGATTTCATGCGCATTGTGAGCGCTGCGACCGGCCGCTGCATGTATGCCACAATTGCTCGTTATACGACGCCTCCTACAACAATCAGTGCCGCGAGACGATGGCGGAGCGAGTGGTGGACAAGGAACGATCGAATTTCTGCGAATACTTCGCGCCCGCCGCCGCCGGGGGGGCCGGCAAGCGCAACGCCGCGGCGCCGCGCCCGCCCGGGCGTGACGCGCGCGCCGAGCTCGACGCGCTGTTCAAGAAGAAGAAATCATGACGGACGCTCCGGGAGCGATTGTGCTCGCCGCCGGGCTCGGCACGCGCATGCGCTCGGCTCGGACCAAGGTCCTGCACGAGCTTGGCGGCGAGCCGATGATCGCGCGGGTGATGCGCTCGCTTGTGCCGCTGGGCGCCTCGCCGCTGGTGGTCGTCGTCGGCCATCAGGGCGGCGCGGTCGCGGCGGCGGCGGGCGATTCCGTTCGAGGCCTGCGTGTCGAGGCCGCGCTCCAGCCCGCGCAGAAGGGCACTGGCGACGCGGCGCGCTGCGGGCTTGCGGCTTTCGCGCCGGACTTCGACGGCGACGTGCTGATTCTTTACGGCGACATGCCGATGATCCGGGCGGCGACGCTGCAGACGTTTATCGCCGAGCATCGCCGCGCGGGAGCCGCCGTATCGTTCATCAGCGCGACGATGGACGACGCGGGCGCTTACGGCCGCGTCGTGCGGGACGATACGGGTACGGTCGCGGCAATCGTGGAGGCGCGCGACGCGTCGCCCGCCGAGCTTGCGATTCGCGAGATCAACATGGGCGTTTATCTCGCGCGCGCTGCCGTGCTGCGCGCCGCGCTTGCCGAGATGCGCCCAAATAACGCGCAGGGCGAATACTATCTTACCGATCTGGTGGGAATCGTGCGCCGCGGAGGAGCGGCGGTGCGGGCGTGGCGCGCGCCCGCCGCATCTGAATTCGCAGGGATAAATTCGCTCAAGGAGCTGGCACAGATGGAAGCCGAGATTCGGGCGGCGGTTAACCGCAAACTGATGGATGCAGGAGTGACGATCGTCGATCCCGCGACCGCCTATATCGGCGAGCAGGTCGAAATCGGCCGCGACTCGACGGTCGGCCCCAACGTCCAGATTCTGGGCCGCAGCAAGCTCGGCGAAGGCGTGCGAATCGAAGGCACCGCCTATCTGCGCGATGTCGAGATCGGCGACGGATGCCATCTGAAGCTCGGCGTGCGCGCCGAGGAATGTCGCATCGGGCCGCATTGCGAAATCGGCCCGTTCGCCAATCTGCGCACCGGCACCGTGCTCGAAGGCCGCAACCGCATCGGCAACTTCGTCGAGACCAAGAAGGCGCGCCTCGGCGAGGGCACCAAGGCGAGCCATCTGAGCTACCTCGGCGACACCGAAATCGGCCGCGAGACCAACATCGGATGCGGCGTGATCACGGTCAACTACGACGGCTACGAGAAGCATCTCACCCGGATCGGCAGCCGCTGCATGATCGGATGCGACACGCAGCTGGTCGCGCCGGTGACGGTCGGCGACGACGTTTACGTGGCCTCCGGCACGACGATCTTGCGCGAGGTTCCCGACGGCGCGCTCTGCGTGTCGCATCATCCGCAGAAAACAAAGCCCGGATGGACCGCGGACTGGCGCCGCCGCCATAGCGGGCGCGCAGAAGCCAAAGGCTCGGACTAGCGCCGCGCCGCCCGGCCCGGCAGACTTAACAGGGGTCGGGAAAGGGTTGAACATCGATGTGCGGAATTATCGGATACGTGGGGCCTTCCGAAGCCGTCCCGATTCTGCTCGGCGCCCTCGCGCGGCTGGAATATCGCGGCTACGACTCGGCAGGCGTGGCGACGATCAACGGCGCGGGGATGGAAATCCGCCGCGCGGTCGGCAAACTCGAGAACCTGCGCCGCGCGATCGAAAGCGCGCCGCTCAAGGGAACGATCGGGATAGGCCATACCCGATGGGCCACGCACGGCCGCCCCTCGGAGGGCAACGCCCATCCGCACAAGGCGGGGCCGATCGCGGTAATTCACAACGGCATCGTCGAGAACTACGTCGAGCTGCGCGCGGCGCTCATCGCGCGCGGCCACAAGCTCAGCTCCGAGACCGATACCGAACTCATCTCGCATCTTATCGAAGAACGGGTGCGCGCCGGTGTGGGGCTGACCGAGGCGGTGCGCCAGACCGTGCTCGAATTGCGCGGGTCGTTCTCGATCGTGGTCCTGTCCGAGACCGAGCCTGACACGCTGGTCGCCGCCAAGACCGCGACGCCGCTGGTGCTGGGCCTCGGCGACGGCGAGAGTTTCGTCGCCTCCGATATTCCGGCGATCCTGGGCCATACGCGGCGCACGATCGTGCTCGAGGACGGCGAACTGGCCGAGCTGAGCGCCAAGGGCGTGCGCCTGATGACCTTCGACGGCGCCGCGATCGAACGCGCGCCGCGGCTCATCGAATGGGACGCGGTCGCCGCGACCAAGGGCGGCTTCCAGCACTATCTGCGCAAGGAGATCGCAGAGCAGCCGCAGGCCTGGATCGACACCCTGAGCGGGCGCGCGGCGGCGGGCTCCAGCGCGGTGGGCTTCGAGAGCGAGCTGTGGCCGGCGGCCGGGCCGGAGTCTATCGGGCGAATCGTGATGGTCAGCGCGGGCGCTTCGTGGATCTCCTCGCTCATCGGCAAATTCATGATCGAAGAGCTCTGCGGCGTGCCGGCCGAGGTCGACTACTCGGCCGAATTCCGCTACCGCCAGCCGCCGATCGACGCACGCACGATGATGATCGCGGTATCGCAGTCGGGCGAGACCGCCGACACGCTGGCTGCGATGGAAGAAGGGCGACGGCGCGGATGCCATCTGCTCGCGATCACCAACACCGTCGATTCCTCGATCGCGCGCAAGGCGGATGCGCAGCTATACACCCGCTGCGGCCCCGAAATCAGCGTCACCACGACCAAGTGCTTCCTGACCCAGATCGAGGCGTTTTACCTGTTCGCGATTCATCTTGCGGCGCGTCTCGGCCGGCTGAGCGAGCGCGAAGTCAACGCGATGCTGCAGCCGGCGCTGGCGATTCCGGCGCAAATCAAGGAGGTGCTGGAGAAGCGCGAGCGCCAGATCGAACGCGTGGCGCGCAAGTACGGCAAGGCGCGGGACTTTCTCTATCTGGGCCGCGGCATCAACTACCCGGTCGCGCTCGAAGGCGCGCTCAAGCTCAAGGAGATTTCCTACATCCACGCCGAAGGCTATTCGGCGGGCGAGATCAAGCACGGCCCGATCGCGCTTATCGACGATGAGATGCCGGTAGTGGTGATCATCCCGTTCGACAGCGTTTACGAAAAAACCCTTTCCAACCTGCGTGAGGTCGAATCGCGTAACGGACGCATCATCGCCGTCACCGATCGTCCCACGCCTGAACTCGCCGAGGTCGCGTGGGAAATTATCGAAATTCCCACGACGCATCGGCTGCTGATGCCGGTGCTGACGACGGTGCCGCTACAGTTGCTCGCCTACCATATCGCGGTCTATCGCGGCACGGACGTCGATCAGCCGCGCAACCTGGCCAAATCGGTGACAGTCGAATAGGGCGCGGGCGGGCAGCGCGGTCTCCGCTATTGGCTTGCGGGTTTGCCGAGCGGGTATTGCGTGGCGCCGCCGTCGATCGCGAGCGAAGTCTCGTCCTGGATGAATGCTGCGACGCCGAGATGGTCCAGGCGCCATGACGGATCGAGGTTGACGCTGAGTTCGTTCTCCAGCGCCGAGCCGGCGGTCGGGCTCAGTTCGAAGGCGGGAATGATCTTTCTGACGGTATAGTCGTACTTGATCCGGTGGCCGCTGTTCTCGCCGCTGTCGATGCTGGCCGTCAGTCCGTTCTCATAGATCGCGACCAGCACGATCAACGACTTGTCGCCCGCCGAACGCACGATGTGCGCGCTCACGCTCAGGTTGAGCTTGCGGGAGTCCGCGGCGAGCGGCATCGCGCGCACCGTGACCACGGCGGGCGGCGGCGTCGCGCGGGCGGCGGCGATAAGGCGCGTGATACCGTTGGGGTTCGATCCGATGCACTGCCATCTGCCGTTGACCACGATTTGCGGCGTGTACGAGCCGCGCAGTTGCATCGCGCGGACGTACTCGACCTGGCGCATCGTCCACTGGTTCGACGAGAGTGGATCCGACCATCCGAGGCTGTTCCAGTAGTCCACGTGATATGCGAGCGGGATCACGCCGGGGGTCAACGCGCCGATCCGGCTGAGCAGTTCGTCGGCCGGCGGGCAGCTCGAGCATCCTTCGGACGTGAACAGTTCCAGCACCACCGGAGCGTCCTCGTCCGCCTTGGCGCTCTGGGCTGAAGCGGCCTCGCCGTCCAGCAGAAGCGCGCCGAGCATGAAGGCCAGCAGCAGACCGCAGCCCGCGGCCAGCCCGTTCCATCGCGATTTCGAGGCGTGCAGTTCCATCGCTCTAGGGAGATCAACCCGCATGCGAGCCCGCCGGTTCCCTGAATTGAAGCCCTGCCGAGTCAGCCGGAGCGGCTGTCAGAGCCGCCGTCGGGAGCCGTCGGCTCGGCGCGGGCCTGCTCGCGACCGATGTTGCGATGACGTCAGGTCGCGTCGGTATATACGTTGGTGAAGTCGGGATTTATCACGCGTCCGTGATAGAAGATCGCCGCGCCGAGATGCTCCTCGGTCCAGGTGATAATCGGCATGTCGCGGGTCACGAAGTAACCCAGCCCGGCGAAGGTCTCGTTGCGATTCCCCGAAGGATCGAAGAAATAGATTGTCGCGCCGCGCGTGATGCCGTGGCGGGTCGGGCCGATATCGATTTTGACCCGATGCTTGGACATCACGTCGGCAGCGCGCAGGACGTCGTTCCAGCTGTCCAGGTAGAAGGCGAAGTGATGGAACCCCGGCCGCGGACCGCCCACAAACGCGATGTCGTGCGGCTTGCTCGAGCAGGAGAGAAAAGCGCCGGCCTGGATGCTGTTGCCCGGACCGACCAGCACCTGCTCGGTCAATTGGAAGCCGAGCGCTTCGGTAAAGAAGCGGCAGTTGTCGGCGACCCGGTTGATCCCCGTCGACGGTTCGATCTCGGCGACCAGCAGGCAGTGATCGAGATGCATCGCGCCCGCGCCCTTGATGTCATCGGGCCACGGGTCAGGGTTGACCGAGCCCACGCTTCTGCCCACCGCCTCTTTCTCTGCGAACAGCACCATCCGATGGCTGCTCGGCAGGGAAAAGCGGATCGCGCGGCCCACGAATGGGATCGCGCCGGGCGCCAGCTCCTCGACCTCGATGCCCCAGTCGGCGATCGCGTCGCTGAAGGCGTCGAGTTCGGAGTCGCGCTCCACCTTGTAGGCGATGTAGTTGGCCCCGGCATGGTCGCCGGGAGTCAGAACCACGCTGTAGCGATCCCATTCATCCCATGCTTTGTAGTACGTCGTTCCGCCGCTTTCGCGATGGGTCTCGATGAGTCCGATCACGTTGGAGTAATGGTCGCGAGCCTTTTCGATGTCGGTTACTCGGACCGAGACGTGTCCGATACGCATGACTGCCACGATAGGGATCCTCCGTGGGCGAGATAGCCCGATGCTAACACCGGCGTCGCCCCATTGTCATCCACGATCGGGCTGGCCCTGGGGCGCTCGTTTCGCCGCGCCGCTCCATCCGCTATATGGTCATCGCATCGATTCGATGGTTGCACGCTGCCGTCGATTCCGATCGGCTGCGCCATCGGTTGCCGACAGGAGGTTCCAAGCGCGATGTCCGATTCGCCCCCGCTTGCCGGAATAACGGTCATCGATCTCACCCGCTACCTGGCCGGGCCGTTCTGCACGCAGATACTCGGCGACTATGGGGCCGAGGTCATCAAGGTCGAGCCGGTCGAGGGCGCGCGCGCCGAGATGGGCGGATATACCGGCAAGGACAGCTATTTTTTCATGAGCACCAACCGCTCGAAGAAGAGCGTGCAGATCGATTTGCGCCAGAGCGCGGGCGGAGACGTGATGCTTCGTCTTGCCGGTCAGGCAGACGTCGTGATCGACAATTTTCGCCCCGGCGTCATGGAGGCGATGGGCCTCGGCTACGAGACGCTCGCCGCGCGCAATCCGCGGATCATCGCATGCTCGATCTCGGGCTTCGGGGCGAGCGGCCCGATGCGCGATACTCCGGGCTTCGACCAAATCGCGCAAGGCTTCTCGGGCTTGATGAGCGTGACGGGGACCGAGGAGAGCGGGCCGATGCGCGTCGGGATCGCGATCTGCGATCTTTTGGGCGGAATCTTCGCCGCCCAGGGCATCCTGCTCGCGCTCGAGGCGCGCCATCGCAGCGGCCGGGGCCAGCGCGTCGAGACCTCGCTCCTCGAGGCTATCGTGAGTGTGCTCACCTGGTCGGCGGGAATCTACTTCGATACCGGACGCGCGCCCGGCCCCGCCGGCAATCATCATCCACTGGCTTCGCCGCACGGCGTCCACGCCGCATCCGACCGCCCATTCAATATCGCTTGCGGCAACGAGGCGATGTGGCGTGCGCTAGCCGAGGCGATCGGGCAGCCCGAGTTCAAGGACGATCCGCGCTTCTCCTCGCTCGGCCATCGGATAAAGAACCGCGCGGCCCTGACCACGGAGATCAATCGCGCGCTCGCTTCCAACACGGCGGCCCACTGGATCGACTTGCTCAATCGCGCGGGCATCCCCTCCGGTCCGATCATGACGCTGGAGGAAATGTTCAACCATCCGCAGATCGCGGCGCGCGAGATGCTGCTGCACCTGCCGCATCCGGTGCGCGGGGAGTTTTTGACGACCGGGCTCGGAGTGAAACTTTCCGAAACGCCGGGCCGCATCACGCGGCCGCCGCTCGTCGGCGAGCATACGGCCGAGATCCTTGCGGCGCGCGGCTTCAGCGCCGAAGAGCTAAGCCGTCTGCGCAAGGCCGGGGCGATTGGCTAGCGCGCCCGGGCAGGAAGCTCCTTCGGCGAGCGCGGGACGGCCGCCGCGAGCTGCGGAAGGCCGCCGCAGCGCGTTGACGCTTTGCCTCCTGTTGGGCGCGGAAATGCTGGCGTACGCGCTCTTTCGCTTGCCGACCGATCTGGGGTTTGACGCCAACGCTTTTGGCGACCGGGGGGACTTCCTCTCGATCGCATACCTGGTCGGACATGGCAGCCGTCCGGCGATCGATTTCGGTTACCATTGGGGACTCCTGCCGATAATGCTGGCGCAGGCGTGGTTTGCGCTCTTTGGCGCGACGGCGCAGGCGAACGAAGCGATCATGGTCGTCTGCGCGCTCATGGTCGCGATCGGGATGGCGCGGATGGCGGCAGCACTGCGCCTGGGCGCGCCCGGCATCGGACTGCTGATGCTCGCGATGCCGTTTGCGTTTCCGACCTTTACGCTGACCTATGCCTTGGAGGCCGCGCTGCTGTCCAACGCGCTCGCCGAACAGGCGGCGCGAAGGCGCTCGTCCGCTCTCGCGCTGGCCACGGCGTCCTGCTTCGTCAATCCCAGCATGGCGTACCTCTATGGGTTCGTGCTGGTGCTCGGATTGCTATGGGAGAGCCGCCGGCCCGGCGATCGCGCGAATCAGCTGCAGCGCTGGTCAGTTGACTGGTCGCGGATCCTGCACAC
>DASXMQ010000276.1:0-13484 GCA_036495625.1 Binataceae bacterium (SeqCode)
TGCCGCTCCCAGCGGCCGGGGAGAGCCTGACCAAATGTATGAATCGGAATATGCGTCGAAATTGATGATACCCGAGACGGCCGTGCGGCTTGTCCCGGCGCGCGGCACGTTATCGATGGGGATGGCGATTAGCGAACCGCCGGCGTTGCTGCAGGCGCTGGAGGCGCGGATAAAGGCAGGCGAGAATCTGCGGCATGCTGCTGAAATTGCCGGGCATATAGAACAAGACCCGGCGGTTCTCCATCACCATGAAGGCGTCGATCTCGAACCCCCCGACGCGCCAGTTCTCTCTCAATCACGGTCGGGAAGAAGGGATGCGTCGCGCCGATGGACAAGGGCGGATTTTTCAGTTGCGGCACGAACGGCGATTACACGATCCCGACCGCGCGCACCGCGAAGCGGCTCATCCTCGAAGTAAATCCGCGGATGCCGCGGGTCTTTGGCGATTCGTCGCTGCACATCTCTCTGGCCGCCGCGATTGTCGAGAACGAAAGCCCGCTGACCGAGCTGCCGCCGCGCCCGGTGAACGATCTGGATCGCGCGATCGGCAAACACATCGTTGACCTCGTGCCCGACCGCGCGACCCTGCAGATAGGCGTGGGCGGAGTGCCGAATGCCGTGTGCAGCGCCCTGGTCAATCACAAGGATCTCGGAGTGCACACCGAGTTGATGACGACATCGGTTGCCGCGCTCATCCAGTCGGGTGCGGTTTCCAACAAGTACAAGAACATCAACAAGTACGATCAAGGCCAGACGCGAGGAAAACCAGGAGGTCAAAAAGGAAGACTACTTTCGGGCCGAAATTTCGTACGGCGAATTCGAACGACGCACGATACTGCCCGAGGGAGCGCAGGCCGACAAGGCCAGGGCCACGTTCAAGAACGGCGTGGTGGAAGTCACGATACCGCTGCTCGACGAAGGAATGGCCAAGAAGGTCCCGGTCGAAACCGCGCGGTAGGTCGCCGACCTTGCTCGCCGGCCCGTAGCGCGTACGAATCTTCAGAGGCGGAACATGCAAACCGAGCTGCAAATCACAGCACGAAATTTCACCCTCAACGAAACTATCGAAGCCGAGATTCGAACGAAAGTCGCCAAGCTCGGGCATCTTTATGACCGCATCAGCGGATGTCACGTCGTGGTGGAGGGCGCCGTCGGCCATCACCACCGGGGCGGCCCGTTCGACGTGCGATCTCACGGTTCCGGGCGGCGATTTGAGTATCAACCATCAAGCGCGGGACGACCTTGCGGTCCGATCAGAGAGGCCTTCGAGGCCGCCCGGCGGAAGCTCGAGGATCACGTCCATCGACAACGCGGCGAATGATATTGTCGCGCTGCGACGGCCGCGGCCTGTAGGCTGCCGCCGCTGAGGTTAGACCCGCATCCGCGCATTCGACCCGCCGTCGCCGCCGAATTTGACAACGTTCGCTCTCAAAACGAATCTTGGAGGGACGGAGGAGGACGATCTTCTTGCGCAAGAAGCCGACGGACAAGGCCAAGGCAAAGCCGCCTTTGAAGGCGCCCGGCCGAAAGCCTCCGAAACTCAAGAACAAGGGGTTCGAAAGCCAGCTGGCGAAGCTGGAGGCGGAACTCGTCAAGCTGCAATCCTGGGTAAAGAGCGAAGGCCTCAAGGTTGTGGTCATATTCGAGGGGCGCGACGCGGCCGGAAAGGGCGGAGTGATCAAGCGTATCGTCGAACGCGTCAGTCCCCGGGTGTTCCGCGTCGTGGCATTGCCGGCGCCGACCGAGCGCGAGAAGTCGCAGATGTACCTGCAGCGCTACATACCGCACTTGCCCGCGGCAGGCGAAGTGGTGATTTTCGATCGCAGCTGGTACAACCGCGCGGGCGTCGAGCGCGTTATGGAATTCTGCACCGAGCCGGAAGTCGAAAGATTCCTGACGCTGTGCCCGGAGTGGGAACGCGCGATAGTGGACTCGGGTATTATTCTGATCAAGTACTGGTTCGAGGTCAGTCAGGAAGAGCAAACGCGCCGATTTCTCAGCCGGATCAGCGACGGGCGCAAGATATGGAAGCTGAGCCCGATGGATCTCGAATCGCATCGCCGCTGGTATGACTATTCACGGGCGCGGGACGACATGCTTGCAGCCACGGACGCTCCGTTCGCTCTATGGTATATCGTTAATGCCGACGACAAGCGGCGCGCGCGGCTCAATTGTATTTCACACTTGCTGAGCCTGGTTCCTTATAAAGCGATCAAGCACGAGCCGATCAAACTTCCCAGGCGGCAAAAGCCTCATGGATACGTGGAGCCGCGAAACCGCCGCTACAACGTTGTGCCCGAAATCTATTGAGAGCCGCCTGCGGAGAGAAGCCTTATGGTAAAGCACGGATCTCATGCAACAAAGATGCGCGCTAGTCAGCGACGCTGATTCTGGTGATTTTCGATCCCTCGATGCCGATGCCGGCCATCAAGCCCTTCTGATCGAACACGAAGGCGTAAACATCCGAGTGCAGATTCGTGGTCGTCAGCGACCGCGCCATGCCCTGGTCCACGACGACGACACTCGGCCCGGTCCCGATGGCCCAGCCGCCGCTCTTGTCGAGGTACGCGAGCGCCGAGTCGCTCATGAAAAAGAGCGCGTAGCCGAACTTCTTCACTCCAGCCTGAAATCCGTAGGACGCCGCTGCCGTCCTGTAATAGCCTGCCGTTCTCGTTCCCTTCCGAAGCGCGCCATAGCCCCATTGCGCGCCGACGACAAAGGCCCCTTTCTTAATGTCGGGGAAAACGAGTATCGCCTTGGCCTTCGCTCCAAGCGCTCTGGCGGCTGCGTTCTGCGCGTAAAGATTATGCAGGGCGACGGACACGCTCTGATCGATCTCGGCCGCCGTGGGCGCCAGCGGAGGCACCGCAAACGCCCTGCCGGCTGGAGTCAGCGCCAGCGCGATTTGTATCAGTAACGCGGCAGCCAATCGGTACCAGTTCATGGCGCGGCCTCCAAACAAGAGCACGTGGCTCGATCTACGCATCCTGCATGCCTTCTGACGGCGCCCCCGCAAAGGCTGGTGCCGCCGCGCGAATTTCCGAGACCCACGAATGAATATACATTCCGAGGGCCATCGCGGCGACGAAGATTGCGACGGCGGGCGCACCCGAGGCGAGCGACGTCAGTGCGGGTCCGGGGCAGAAGCCGCCGAGTCCCCATCCGACGCCGAAAATCGCCGCTCCTAAAACAAGCTTCGAATCGATGTCGCTTCGTCGAGGGATAGAAAAGTCCGGCGCCAGCACTGGCGACGGCATCGTGCTGCTGAAGCGGTAGGCAACGAAGTAAACCGCGATCGCGCCCACGATCACAATCGCCAGGCTGGCATCCCAGGCGCCGAAAAAATCCAGGAAGCCGATGACCTTTATCGGCCGAGTCATTCCCGAGATTCCCAGGCCCAGAGCGAAGACCACTCCCGAGATGAACGAGGTCACAAGGCCTTTCATAAAGAACCTCCCGCCAGATGATTCAACAGGTAAACTGTCAGGGCTCCCGTGAAGATGAATGTTGCGGTCGCGACGAGCGAGCGCGGCGAGAGCCGGCTCACGCCGCACACTCCATGCCCGCTGGTGCATCCGCTGCCCAGCCGGGTGCCGAATCCGACCGCCAGCCCCGCGATTGCGAGCAGCGGGAGCGGGCGAATGAGGCCGAAGTCGAAAGCGCCGGGCAGCAATTGTTCGAGCAGCAGTCCGCCCGCGATCAGACCCGCGAGGAAGCAGACGCGCCAGGCCCAGTCGCCTTTGATCGGCTTCAGCACACCGGCGAGGATTCCGCTGATGCCAGCGATCTTGCCGTCGAGCAACAGCATCACCGACGCGCTAAGTCCTATCAGCACACCGCCGAAGAAGGATGCGAACGGAGTGAAGTTATGCATCGGCAGATTCCCCTTGCCTTCCCGGATACTCACCGAACGCATCGTAGCTTAGTCCCGTTGCGCGCGAGGCGCGAGAAGAAAGGGTGCAGGGCGGCGCGATCGCCTGATTCGGACCGGTCGACCACGGCCGTCCGCGCCTTCCGGACCGACGATCAGATGAAATGCGGCAGGCCCGTATGGGCGGTAAGCCCGCCGTCGACGATGAGCGCCGCGCCGGTGATAAAGGAGGCTTCCTCGGAGGCCAGGAAGACCACAGCGCTCGCGATTTCCTCGGGCTCGCCGATCCGGCCCACGGGATTGTTGCCGAGTTTGCGCTTGAAACCCTCGACATCGCTGCCGCCCAGCACCTGCGATACGCGAGTATTGATCGCGCCGGGACACACGCAGTTGATGCGAATTCCGTACTGCGCATTTTCCAATGCCGCGCCGCGCGCGAGGTTGATAACGCCGGCCTTGGCCGCGTTGTAGGCCGACATCCCGAAGTCGCCTGCAGTGCCCGAGATCGAAGCGGTGTTTACGATCGATCCTGCGCCTTGTTTGCGCATGATCGGGAGGCTGTGCTTGATGCCGAGGAAAGCGCTGGTCAGCGTCACCGCGAGTGTCCGGTTCCAGGTCTCGAGCGCCATCGTCTCGAGCGCCTCGACCGTGCCCAGCCCGGCATTGTTGAACATCACGTCGAGCCGGCCCCAGTTCTCCAGCGCAAGACGGATCGCCGCCTGCACGCCTTCCGGGTCGGACGCGTCCATTTTGAGCCAGCGCGCATTGCCGCCCGCCTGCGCGATCTCATTTGCCACCGCCGAGGCGCGCGTCCCACTGAGATCCGCGATCACGACCGAGGCTCCTTCCCGCGCGAAGCGGCGCGCGGTTGCCGCGCCGATACCCGATCCGCCGGCCGTCACGACCGCGACTTTGCTTTCCAGTTTGCCCTTCATAGTTCTTTCTCCCGGCGTTCAATAACGATAAAAACTGTAACTATAGGTCAGGCCATCGATGAAGGTCCACCATCGCGGTCGACGCATCAAGAGACGCATCAAGACAGGTAAAGGAGACACGATGAAGTACGCAATCGTGACGGGCGGCGCTCGCGGACTCGGATTGGGAATCGTGCGCGCGCTGCTCGCCGGTCAAGTGGTAGATCGCGTCGCGGTTATCGATCTTGCGCTCGTGCCGGCGCCCGCGGATATTGCCGACCGGATCGAGGGATTCAACGGCGATGTGACCGACGAAGCGCAAATCCACGCGACGGTGGAAGCGATCACGGCGAAGTTCGGTCCGCATCCTGACGTGCTGTGCAACAATGCGGGCGGTGGAGAGTCGGGATGGTTCGAGAGCGGGCAGGACGCCGAATGGCATAGCGTCGAGATCTGGCGGCGCTACGTCGAGCTCAACCTGAACTCGGTTTACGTCGTGTCGAGGGAAGTCGTGCCGCGGATGGTTGCGGGCGGCGTGGTGTGCAATACCTCTTCGATCGCGGGGATGCTCGCGACGCCGGTCCTTGCCGCTTACGCCGCGGCCAAGGCGGCGGTCATCTCGTACACGCGCACGCTGGCGCTGCAGATGGGGCCCAAGGGAATCCGCGTAAACGCGGTGGCCCCGGGCCTCATCTACACGAAGATCTGGGAAGAGCTGGGCGCCGCGCTCGGGGGCGGCCTCGAGCGCGCCCGCGACACCTTCGACATGACGGTGCGGATGCTGACGCCGCTTGGGCGGGAACAGACGCCCGAGGATATCGGCAACACGGTCGCGTTTCTCTGCTCCGAGCGGGCCGCGAATATCACCGGGCAGGTGGTGGCGGTGGACGGCGGAATCGTGCTGGGACGCCCGCCGCTACGCGGTTAGCGCGTGCCGGCTCGGGTGCTGCGGCGTTAATGGGTGAGTTCACCGAACCGCCGGCGGATCGGCGGCGGAGCGATCTATTTGAATCCCAGTTCCTTCAGCCCTGCGCGATCCACGACGGAAGCGCGTTTGGCGCCGGAAGCGAGTTGCACGCTTCCGGGCGCGCGCTCGAACGGATCGAGCAGTCCTATCGCCTTCGCATGGTCCTTGAGCGCCGGTATGACCTCTTCGGCAAATAGCCGCATGCTGGTGCGGCGATCGTCGTCGCCAACCGGACCCTGGATGCTCAGGATGACGAAGATGCCGATGCGCAGCACGCTCATGATGGTCTTGATCTTCGGGATGACGGTCTTTGGCGTGCCGGCGATCACCTGCATGTTCTGCTGACCGCGCAGCAGCGCCGCGTGCAGCTTGCGGCGAATCTCGGCGTAGTCGATCGATGCGGCGTCGGCGCCGTGCATCTGCTCGCGCACCTTCTCGCCGCTGATGCCGAGCCAGGCGCTCGTCTGCTGCTTGGCGAGGATGCGGATCGCGGCTTTGGAGTTGTAGCCCGGGGGCATCGTGTATTGCGGCGCCGAAAACGCATTCTGCCCGCCGCCGTACACGAAACCCGCCGCCGCGCGCTGCGCCTTTTCCTCGGTCTCGCCGACCGCGGTCGCGACCATGTAGCCGAAGTTCTCGGGCCCCGCCTGATAGCCGTGCTTTGCGGCCTCGTCGGCGTAGAACTCCCACAGGTCGCAGGTCGGGACCAGCGGCGTGCCAAGCCCGATATACGGGTAGCGATGCTCGGCGCACCATTGCACGGTCTCGGGGCTCAGCGTTCCCGGAATCCACATCGGCGGATGCGGCTTCTGGTACGGCAGCGCCCACGGATTCACGTGGCGGTAGTGGAAATGCTTGCCCTCGTAACGCCATGGCCCGGGCCGCGTCCAGGCCTGCACGATGAAGTCGTGCGCCTCGTTGAACATCTCGCGATTGTAGGCCGGATTGGCGTTGTTGAAGAATTGCTCGCTGCCCGCGCCGCGCACCCATCCGGTTACGAGGCGGCCGCGCGAGATCAGATCGATCTCGGCCAGTTCCTCGGCCATCCGCAGCGGATGCTTGATCACGGGCAGCGGATTGCCGATCAGCACGATGCGCGCGCGCCTGGTGCGATAGGCCAGCACCGCGGCCTCGATGTTCATCACCGAGCCCATGCAGATGGGATTGCCGTGATGCTCGTTCAGCGCGATGGCGTCGAAGCCAAGCTCCTCGGCGTAGCAATTTTCGTCGAGGTAGTAATGATAGTCGTCGGCCGCTTTCTCGCGATCGTAGAACCGGTTGGAAACTCCGAAGAATCCGCCGTTTTTGAGGATCTCTTCTTCCGGCAGCCATCGATAGGGCCGTTCGGTGAAATAGCCTACCTGCACGGTGTCAACTCCTTCTGCGGCCGTCGCGGCTCACGCCGCCAGAAATGTGCGCACGATCCGATCGAACTCCGCCGGCCGCTCCATCTCGGGGCGATGGCCTGCGCCTTCAACCAGCGCCACCTGCGCGCCCTCGATCGCCGCGCGATATGCGTCAATACATCCGCGCGGCACGATCCGATCCCGCGTGCCCCATACGAGCAAGGTGGGAATTTTCACTCCGCGGAGCAGATACGGCAGGCTGGGGTTGTGCATGAACGGCTCCCAGCCGATGCGGGCGGTCTCCGAACGCGCATCCTCGAACGCCTCGAATTGCTCGGGCGTTATGTGTCCGCCGTACACTTTGATGAATTCCGGCGTCTCCGCGGGATCAGCGACGGTGGCAAGCAGATGGTTGCGCACGGTCACCGCGAACATATCCATGATCTCGCCGTCCACGGGCTTGATCCCCATCGGGGCGACCAACACCATCCGCGAAAAGATCTTCGGATCGGCGGCCGCCATCTCAGCCGCGATGAATCCGCCGGCCGAGAACGCGATCACGTCGAGCGGCGCGGCGCCGAGTTCGCGGATGATTTGCGAGTAAAGGCCGGCGAGGTCCCGATAGCTGCGAACCCAATCGACGCGCTCGGTGCGGCCGAATCCGGGCTGGAGCGGAATGATCAGCGAGCGCTCTTGAGCAAGGCGCTCGTTCCATGAAAGCCAGCCTGTGTAGCCAAGCTCGTCGTGCAGGACCAGCAGCGGTTTGCCGGCGCCGCCGCGAATGACGACCATTTCGACGCCCGCTGCGCGGACGGTTTCCTCGGTCGGGGTTGTCACGCTCTCCTCCTCGGGCTCGCTGGCGCCGTCGTCGCGACAGTCTCACCGCAGGTCGGGGGTGAGTCCGGTCGCAACGGAAGCGGTGTGTCGATGCCCGGGTAAAAAATCCGGATGCCGAAGGGCTTCTCGCGCGTATAGTCTGTCACGCTCGATGCGCCTTGAAAAGGCGTCGAAGCCGGATGAAAAGTTGCGCCCCGCGATCGCTCAGCGGATTCCGTAGCGGCCCGGTGAGAGCACGCCGTTCGGATCGAGCGCCCGCTTGATCGAAGCGCATACCTCGGGGACCATTTCGAGCCGCGCCATCGCTTCTTCCTGGAAATCGAGCGGCGCGCGCGAGATCGGATAGCCCTCGCGTGCATAGGCCGCCATCAACGCCCGGCAGCAGGCGATCACGCGATGACATTCTTCGCGATCGTGGCGGTCGAAGATGATGATGTGCAGCGCCCGGCTCATGCGCGCGGCGCATACGTATTCGGTGATGAACTCCAGCCCGTGCTCGCGCAGGATGCGGCGCGACAGTGCCTGATGCTGATTGGCGATCGCACCGACCATCGGCATCGACGGCAAAAACCAGCAGCATCCGCCGCCCGGACGCCAATTGAGCAGATCGAGTTCGGCGCGCGTGGGCCGGCCGCTGTAAGTGTCGATGTGAATTTGCAGGATCGGATTGTCGCTCGCCTCTTCATGCGAGACGTAGCGCGCCTTGCCCGACCGGCCAAAATGCAGTTTCATCCGCTCGATGAGCGGGCGCACGGCGTCGTCGGTCGCGCCGTAAAATGCGCCCGAAACGCACCACGCGCCGACGCCGTGCCGGCGCTGCAACTCGCGGCGGACGTCGTCCGGCAGCGGCGTTCGTCCGCCGGTCCGCTCGAACGGATACGAAGCTTCGGTTCCGAGCGCATAGAGGTCGCTGGTCACTTTTATCAGCGAGGGTACGACGTTGTTGAGTTTGAGCGGACGGACAAGCTCGATTATCTCGCCGAAATCCTCGTCGTCCGGAAACATGAAGAAAAAAGTGCGGATCACCGGCGGACGCGGCATCAACCACACGCCGAGCTGCGTCACGATGCCGAAGTTCGATTGCAGGAAGAGTCCGTCCAGAAACGGTCCGTAGCCGTACTTGGCGATATGCCAGCTGCGCGCGCCCGGAGATGCGCCGTCGGCCGTGCGCAGGATTCGCCCGTCGCCCAGCACCGCTTCCAGACCGCAGCTCATCCCGAAGTGATCGAAGTAGGGCGTGTAGCCCGCGCCCTTGTCGAGCGTGTTGCCGACGATGCCGCCGTCGGGCGGGCCCGAGGTCGTGTCCATCATCAGCTTGTGGCCGCGGCGCCCCAGCTCGTCATACATCTGCTGATAGGTCACGCCGGGCTCGATCGCCGCGAAACAGAGCGTCTCGTCGATTTCCAGAATGCGATTCATGCGCGCGCCGACATCGACGATAATCTGTCCGTTCGCGATGGGGCTTCGCAGGCCCAGTCCCCGGTTCTCGCCGGTGCTGAAAGCGTAGAGCTCTACCCGATGTTCGTTCGCGAGCCGAACGATCGTCTGGACCTCCGCGGTCGAGGAAGGATACACGACGCCCGCCGGACGGCGGTCTCCGCCCGGAAGCAGGTTGCGGCTATAGCGTGCGTTCGTCTCTTCGGATGTATCGACGGCGCCGTCGCCGAGGGATCGCCGTAGGGCTTCAAGGACAGTATTCGACGCTTGCGTCATCGTTGATCTCTCGCGAAGTTCGCGGTCGGTTCAGGCGCCGCTGCCGGACGAAGATCGTGCCGGGAGCTAGCGGCTACCGGCGGCGGCGTTTTTGCGCGCCGTCTTCTTCGAGCGGCGCAGCAATTCGTTGAGCGGCATGCTCCGATCGAGCACCGATCGTGCGCCCTCGACTCCAACGACCGGGAGCCCGTCGCGTTGCAGCAGTCCGAGTTGCACGAGCACCGAGGCCTGGTCCCAATACAGATGCTCGTGCGCGAGCTTGTCGCCCTCAAACTGCACAACCACCAGCATCGCGACCTCGACCCGCTTTCCGGTGGGCGGGATACCCGGCAGCATCCAATCCATCGGTATAGTGTGAGTGAAGTGGAAGATCATCTCCTCGACCAGCCGCCCCTGGCCGATGGTCCGCGAGATGGGCACCATGTCCGTGTCGGGCGGGATCTGGGACAGGAAATGTTTGGCGTAAAACTCGTGCAGCTCTTCCCGCCCGTTGCCGCCGATCATCACCGGCACCTGGTTGACGAGCGGGTTCGCGACCATCGTGGTGATGGCTTCGTCGGCGCTGTGCGCGGCGAACTCGGTGCGCAGATGCTCCTCCCAGAGATCGTTGAGTCTCTGCTCATCGGCGGTCAGCGTTAACGTCTGCGACATGGCGCTCCCTCCTCGTTATGGGCCAGTTGCTTGCGGGTCAGGCCCGTTTACGTTTACCGCCAATTCGCTCGCGAACATAGCGGCGGCCTCAATTCGGCGCGTTCCGAATGGAGCCCCGCCGCGCGTCTCTCTCTTGCTCGCCGATCGCAACCCCCTGATTGCGTTGGCCTCCCTCTGCTATGATTGAGGTGCGAAGGTTTGCGCCCGGTGGCGGGCATCCAGGTGCCGGCATTCGAGCATGCCTGGCGCAAGCCAAATCCGGAACGTCAAAAGCGTTCCGGTGAAGTGAACGCGACGGCATTGAAAGCGCCTCATGAACTCGGAATCGGCACAAGCGCCCCCCTGGGCGCGACGGTGCGGCCCGACGGCGTTAATTTCAGTGTCTATTCGAAAAACGCGACGCTCGTAAAGTTGCTGCTGTTCGACAGCGCGGATGCGGTTGGCCCGTCGCGAGTGATCTCGCTGGATCCTGACGAACATCGCACTTATCACTACTGGCATGGATTCGTTCCGGAACTGAAGCCAGGCCAAATTTATGGTTTCAGAGCCGTGGGACCGTTCGATCCTGCGCGCGGCCTGCGTTTCGATGGCGACAAGGTCCTGCTGGATCCTTATGGTCGTGCGGTTGCCGTGCCGAAAGCCTATAGCCGGATCGGGAACGGCGCCGGCCACGCAATGAAGAGTATTGTGAGCAATCCTTCCGGCTACGACTGGGACGGCGACCGGCCGCTCCTTCGTCCGTTCGCAGAGACGGTAATTTACGAAATGCACGTCCGCGGCTTTACGCGGCATCCGGCATCGGGAGTGTCGCGCGAAAAGGCGGGCAGCTATGCGGGATTGATTGAAAAGATCCCCTACCTCGTCGATCTCGGCATAACCGCGGTGGAACTGATGCCGATCTTCCAGTTCGACGCGACCGCCGCGCCAGTGGGCCGGGTCAACTACTGGGGGTACTCGCCGGTATCCTTCTTTGCGCCTCATCGGGCGTACAGTTCGCGGCAGGACCTGCTCGGCCCGCTCGACGAATTTCGCGACCTGGTCAAGGCGCTGCATCGAGCGGGTCTCGAGGTCATCCTCGACGTCGTTTTCAACCACACCGCGGAGGGCGGTCGCGACGGTCCGACGTTCTGCTTTCGCGGGCTAGAAAACCAGACTTACTACGTGCTCGACCAGGACCGCAGCCGCTACGCCGACTACACGGGCACCGGCAACACGCTCAACGCCAATCAGGCCATCGTGCGGCGAATGATCGTGGATAGTCTCCGCTACTGGGTCACGGAAATGCATGTCGACGGGTTCCGCTTTGATTTGGCCTCCGTGCTGGCGCGCGACGAGATGGGAACACCTGTGGTCAACCCTCCCATCATTTGGGATATCGAAACAGATCCGATCCTGGCGGGGACCAAGATGATTGCGGAGGCGTGGGACGCCGCAGGCCTGTACCAGGTCGGCAGTTTCACCGGTGATAGCTGGCACGAATGGAACGGACGCTTTCGCGATGATGCTCGCGCTTTTCTCAAGGGCGATCGGGGCACAGTGTCAAAGATCGCGGCCCGCCTGTTGGGCAGCCCCGACATCTATAGCCATCAGGAACGAGAGCCGGAGCAAAGCGTCAATTTCGTCACCTGTCACGACGGCTTTACCCTGAACGACCTCGTTTCATATGACCGCAAGCACAACGAAGCGAACGGCCAGAACGATCTCGACGGCACGGATGAAAACCTTAGCTGGAATTGCGGCGCGGAGGGCGAGGTCTCGGATCCCGCGATTGAGGCGCTGCGCAATCGCCAGGTTAAGAACTTTTTGACGTTGAACTTGCTGGCGGTCGGAACTCCAATGTTGCTGATGGGAGATGAGGTCCGGCGGACGCAACGGGGCAACAACAACGCATACTGTCAGGACAACGAAATCAGCTGGTTCGACTGGGGGTTGCTTAAAAAGCACGCCGACGTCTATCGCTCGATACGCATGATGCTCGCCTTTCGAGCTCGGCGCGAGGTTATCATCGAAAATCCCCGCCTTACCCTGAATGAGCTATTGAGGCAGGCGCGGATTCAATGGCATGGCGTGGTTTTGAATCGTCCCGACTGGAGCGAAGATTCGCACTCGATCGCGCTCACGGTCGGCAGTCTCAACGGCCGATTTGCACTGCATGCGATGCTTAATGCCTATTGGGAAACCCTGAGCTTCGAATTGCCCTCCATCGAAGCGCGCGATGGCAGGCAATGGCGGCGATGGATCGACACGGGCCGCCTATCGCCTGACGATATTTGCGCCTGGGAGGATGCCGAGCCTGTGACGCAATCGAAGTACGCGGTCGCGCCGCGTTCGACCGTAATTCTGCTCTATACCGCGTGACCGTAATCGTATCGGGCCAGCCTCACACTATCGCGTCGCGACGCTCGCGCTGCGCGCGGCGGGCTCGGTGTCATCTGCGGCTCAGCTGGACAGGCAATCGCCCATCACGCATTGCGGATTGTCAACCCGCCGTCGACCGGTATGACTGCGCCGGTGATGTATGAAGCAGCGGGCAGGCACAAACTGAAAGTGATATGCGCGACTTCCTCCGGGTCGCCGTAACGTTTGAGCGCAGTGCGCCGTTTGGCGAAAGTGGCCTTGTGCTCTTCCGGTATTGATTCCGTCAGTCCCGTCCGTATCGGGCCGGGGCAGATGCAGTTTACGGTGATGCCGGAAGGGCCAAGGTCAACGGCGAGAGCGTGAGTAAGCCCGATAACCCCCGTCTTCGCCACCGCGTAGGGGCTGTCGTGCGGGGTTGCGCCGAGACCTTCGGTGGAGGCGATGTTGACGATTCGAGCCGCGTCCGACTTCCGCAGGTGCGGCAGCGCTGCACGAACCAGCCGCTGCTGGGCAGTAAGCAAGCCGCTGAGCGCGCGATCCCAGGTCTCGTCGTAACCGTCGGTCTCGAGCGCGTGAAACGCCGCGAATCCCGCGTTGTTGATAAGAATGTCGAGGCGCCCGAAATGCCGTGCCGCTTCATTCACGACGCGCTTGATATCCTCGTGGTCGAGGACGTCCAAACGCCAGGCCCGCGCATTCGCGCCGTGAGCGCAGATTTCCTCGAGCACGCGGTTGAGGCCGGTTTCGTTGATATCGGTCAGCGCCACGAGCGCGCCTTCGGAGGCGAACAGATGAGCGGTCGCACGGCCCATCCCGCTGGCTGCGCC
>DASXMQ010000277.1:0-5317 GCA_036495625.1 Binataceae bacterium (SeqCode)
GTCCTCAGATGATGCCGGACTTGCGCAGGCGCGCGAGCTCCGCGGCCTCGACACCCAGCATCTCGCGCAGGATTTCGTCGGTGTCGGCGCCGAGCATCGGCGGCGCCGAGCGGTAAGCGATCGGCGTTGCCGAATATCGAATCGGATTTGCGACCGAAGGAACCGACCCGACCGCCGGATGGGGCAGGTCAAGGCGCAGGCCGCGCGCCTGCACCTGCGGATCGGCGAACACGTCGGCGATCGTGTTGATTGGCCCGCACGGCACGCCGACGCGCTCGAGCGCGTCGAGCCAGTGGCGCATCGTTCGCGTCGCGAAAACCTCCCGCAGGATCGCGACAATCTCTTCGCGATGGTTGACCCGCGCGGCGTTGGTCGCAAACCTTGCGTCGCGCGCCAGCTCGGGGCGCCCGATCGCCTCGCACATCCGTGTGAATTGGGTCTCGTTGCCGACGGCGACGATAAGGTGGCCATCGCTCGCGGCGAACACCTGGTAGGGGACGATATTCGGATGAGAGTTGCCAAGCCGCTTCGGCGCGACGCCGGTCACGAGATAGTTCATCGCCTGATTGGCGAGGACCGCCACCTGCGTATCGAGCAGCGCGAGGTCAATGTGCTGGCCCTCGCCGGTGCGGTCGCGATGGGACAGTGCGCCGAGGATTGCGATCGCCGCGTACAGCCCCGTAAAAACGTCGGCCACGGCGACGCCCACCTTTACCGGACCGCCGCCGGCGCGCTCGTCGGGTTCGCCGGTGATGCTCATCAGGCCGCCGATACCCTGGATCATGAAATCGTAGCCGGGCTTGTGACTATACGGTCCGGTCTGGCCGAAGCCGGTGATCGAGCAATAGACGAGTCCGGGATTGAGCGCCCGCAGCGAAGGATAGTCAAGGCCGTATTTCGCGAGCCCGCCCACTTTGAAATTTTCGATCATCACGTCGCTCTTCGCCGCCAGCGCCTGCATCAGTTTCTGGCCTTCGGGGTGGAAGAAGTCGATCGTCACCGAGCGCTTGCCGCGATTGGTCGAAAGAAAATACGCCGACTCGCCGCTCTCGGCGCCGTCGCGGGCGCGCGCGTACGGCGGAGCGTAGGTGCGGGTGTCGTCGCCGGCGCCCGGCTTTTCCACCTTGATTACGCTGGCGCCGAGGTCGGCAAGGGTCTGCGCGGCCCACGGTCCGGCGAGCACGCGCGAGAGCTCCAGCACGCGGACATGGCTGAGCGGACCGGCCATCAACGATTACCTGCGCACTTCATACTGACTATTCTCTCCGCACTGACTATTTTGCTTTGGCCCGAGACGCCAGCGACGCCTCCCGGATCTTGCTCAGCGTGGTGCGCGTCGAGATCGCCTCGGGATCGAGGCGCAGCTCGATAAGCGCGGCGCGCCCGGCCTTGCGCGCGCGCTCGAACGCGGGCGCGAATTCGGCGGTGCGCTCGCACGTCTCGCCGTGCAATCCATAGGCGCGCGCGAGCGCCGCGAAATCCGGATTGGTCAGCGCGGTGCCGCTCACGCGTCCCGGGTACTCGCGCTCCTGATGCATCCGGATCGTGCCGTACATGCCATTGTTGACCACGAAGAAGATCGGCGCGGCGCCGTACTGGATCGCGGTCGCGATCTCCTGCCCGTTCATCAGGAAGCATCCGTCGCCGGAAAACGACAACACCGTGCGCTCCGGATGCGCGAGCGCGGCGGCGACCCCGGCCGGCACGCCGTAGCCCATCGAGCCGCTGGTCGGCCCGAGTTGCGTGCCGAACTCGCGATAGCGCCAGAAGCGATGCACCCAGCCGGCGAAATTGCCGCCGCCGTTCGCGACGATGGTGTCGCGCGGCAACTGGTCGCGCAGCGCTGCAACGATCTCCGCCAGTTGCAGTGCGCCTGGATTCGACACCGGCAGGCTGTATTCGAGATATTCGTCGTGCGCCGCCGCGGTTGACGCGGCCCAGGCCGCGGAATCGACCGGCCTCAGCGCCCGTGCGGCCGCCGCGAACTGCGTCATACCCGAATTGATCGGCAGCTCCGCCTGGTACACGCGGCCGAGTTCCTCGACTCCCATGTGCACATGGATGAGGGTCTGCCGGGGGCGCGGGACGTCGAAGAGCGTGTAGCCGGAGCTCACGATTTCGCTAAGGCGCGATCCGATCGCGAGGATGAGGTCGGCGTCGCGCACGCGCTCGGCCAGCTTGGGGCTTGGACCGATCGCGAGATCGCCCGCGTAGCACGGATGGAGATTGTCGATATGGTCCTGGCGGCGAAAGGTGCTGGCGGTCGCGAGCCGGTTGGCTTCGGCAAAGGCGGAGATATCGGCGACGGCCTGCGCCGTCCAGGTGCTGCCGCCGAGCAGCATCAGCGGACTCCGGGCGGCCGCCAGCATCTCGCGCAGCCGCGCCATCTCGGGCGCGCCCGGAGTTGCTTGCACCGTCTTGTAAGGCGCAGCGTCGACGGCCGTTGCCGCCTCGCACAGCATGTCTTCCGGCAGTTCGATCACCACCGGACCCGGTCGTCCTGAAGTCGCGAGCGCAAATGCGCGCGCGATAAGCTCGGGGATGCGGCTCGCATCGTCGATTCGCGCCACCCATTTCGCCATCTGGCCGTACATCCGATAGAAGTCGAGTTCCTGGAACGCGCCGCGTCCGATAAAGGAGCGCGCGACCTGGCCGATGAAGAGGATCATCGGCGTCGAGTCCTGGTACGCGGTGTGTACGCCGACGCTGGCGTTGGTTGCGCCCGGGCCGCGCGTCACGAAGCAGATGCCCGGGCGGCCGCTGAGTTTGCCGTAGGCCTCGGCCATGTAGGCGGCGCCGCCCTCCTGGCGGCACACGATGAGGCGAATCTGTTCGCGCATGTCGTAAAGCGCGTCCAGCACCGCGAGGTAGCTCTCGCCCGGCACGCAGTAAGCCGTCTCGACGCCGTGGATGAGAAGCTGATCGACGAGGATTTGCGCGCCGGTGCGCGTCCGTGCCGCGCGGCGCTCCGCGAGAATCGATACGGGGCTCGCGCCCGGCCTGCTGTCGTTCTTATTGCCAGCCATTTCGTGCCCCTTCCGTCGGGCCTGGCCTAGTCCTGCGCGCGCCGGCCCGGTGCCTTGGCACTATAGTCATCCTTGGAATCCGTCCGCCATGCTATCGCCGCATACAGCCGCTTTGAACAGCATCTCGCGTTCCCCGGGCCTCAAGGCTCGCGGCTCAGGATTTTCGCTTGACCATCAAGGGCGGGCGTTTGGTAAAGGTTCGCCCTGCGAATTCGCTATCCGGAAGCCGCTGCTCTCTGATAAGAGGCAGCTATCCGGGCATCAGGGGACAGTCCCGGCAGCGGCGCGCGGGCGCCAGGCGCTCCGACGCTGACTAGATGAGATCTGGGGGTTGGAAATTTCATGGCGATCGAACAATCGCAGACTGACGCCGGCGCCACGGCGCGCGGCGGGCATGATTCGCAGTCCGCGCTGGGCGGCCGCGTGCCGGGGCTCAACAGCAGGGCGCTGGTCGCAGGACGCGGAATCTATGTCGGAGACGTAACGCTCCCGGGCATGCTGCACATGGCGCTCGTGCGCAGCATCTATGCGCACGCGCTGATCAAGTCGATCGACGCGCGCGCAGCCGAGGCCACCGCCGGCGTCGTATGCGTGGTGACCGGCGAGGAGATTCGCCGTAACACCAAGCCGATTCCCCAGCCCTACAACAAGGCGGGAATCGGGGTGCGCGCCTACGATTGGTACCCGCTCGCTCACGACAAGGTGCGCTACGTGGGCGAGGCCTTGGCCGTCGTCGTCGCCGAGGACAAGTACACCGCGCACAAGGCCGCGGAACTGGTCGAGGTCGAATACGAGGAATTGCCGGTGGTCGCCGACGCCGAGCGCGGGATGGCTCCTGGAGCCCCTCTCATCGAGCCGTCATGGGGCACCAACCTGGTGATGGACCGCGTGACCGAGGCCGGCGACGTCGCCGGCGCGTTCGCTGCGGCCGACGGCGTGATCAAAGGAACGATTTCGACGCAGCGCTACATGGCGGCTCCGATGGAGCCGCGCGGCTACCTCGCCAGCTACGACACCTTCCGCGACCAGCTCACGGTGTGGGCCTCGACTCAGTCTCCGCATCCGCTGCGCACCTTCATCGCGCACATCATCGGCATGGAAGAAAGCCGCATCCGCGTGATTCAGCCCAACGTGGGCGGTGCTTTCGGCTCCAAGATTCCGACCTACCAGGAAGAGCCGCTCACCGCCTATCTCGCGCGCAAGCTCGGACGGCCGGTCAAATGGATCGAGGAGCGCAGCGAGAATCTGCTCACTGGCGGACACGCGCGCGAGCAGAAGGTCCACTTCGAGGCCGCCTACAAGCGCGACGGCCAGGTCACCGGGCTCAAGGTCAAGATCGTCGCCGACGTCGGCGCACCTGCCGCGCTCGCCGGATGGGAGATGAGCCTGGTCACCACTTTTTGTATCCCGACCGTTTACAAAATTCCCAACTGCCATGTCGAGCTTTACCCGGTGGTCACCAACAAATGCCCGTGGAACGCCTATCGCGGCTTCGGCAAGGAGACCGCTTCGTTCCTGATGGACCGCGTGATGGACGGTGTCGCGAAGGAGACCGGGCTCGACCGCGTCGCGGTGCGGATGCGCAATTTCATCCAGCCCGAGGAGTTTCCCTATCAGCAGGCAAGCGGGGTGATTCTCGATAGCGGCAATTACCCCGGCGCGATGCGCAAGCTGCTCGACCTCGTCGGCTACGCGGATTTTCCCCGGCTGCAGGCCGACGCGCTTCGCGAGGGCCGGCGAATCGGCCTCGGGCTTGGCCAGGAGCTGGTCGCCGAGGGCTGCTCGCTGCCGACCTCGCTGCTGGTCGCGGGCTACGACGGCGCGACGGTGCGCGTCAATCCCTCGGGCCAGGTGACGGTACTGACGGGCGTGACCTCGCCCGGGAGCGGCAACGAAACCGCGATGGCACAGATCGCCGCCGATACGCTCGGCGTCGATATAAGCGCGGTGCGCGTTGTTCAGGGCGACACGGAGCTGTGCCCGTGGGGGCTCGGCAACTACAGCTCGCGCGCGGTGATCATGGGCGGCTCGGCGACTTTCGTCGCGGCGAGCGATATCAGGGAGAAGATTTTCAAGGTCGCGGGTCACATGCTCGAGGTTCTGCCCGCCGACCTGCAGTGCAAAGGCGGGAAGATCTTTCCCAAGGATGCGCCCGCGCGGTTCGTCCCGTTCAACGACGTGGTCAACACGATTTACAGCGACACCTTCGGAATCCATGCGAAGGAAATCGAGCCAGGGCTCGAGGCGACGCGCTACTTTCGCCATCCCAATATCTACCAGGAGGGCGATCC
>DASXMQ010000278.1:0-12595 GCA_036495625.1 Binataceae bacterium (SeqCode)
GACGCCTCCATCGCTGCGCTCACCGCCCGCCGCGCATCAGCGGATGCGCGCCCGCTCGCCGGCTTCGGCAGCCGGCTAAGCGGCGCACTGCTGGTGATGGCCCCGGGGGCGGGCCCGTCCGCCGCCGATACGGCGGCGGACGGGCTTGCTCGCGACATCACTCTGTTCGAGCAGCGCGGATGCCTCTCGCCGCATCACATCTTCGTGGCGGGGCGCGCGGGCGAGGCGCGCGACTCCGCCGCGCGCCTCGCCCGCGCCCTTGCGCGCCTGGAGGGGCGGCTGCCAGCGCCCCGGCGGCTGCCGCTTGGCGCCGCCGCCTCGATTCGCGAGCTCCGCGAGCGCGCGCGATGGCGCGCGCTCGCGGAGCCCGCAGCAGGCGGCGGCGTGGATCTATGGGAAGGCCCGCGCATGGCTTGGACCGTCATCTGCGACGCCGCAGCCGCTTTTTCGGCCTCGCCCGGCTATCGCACGGTCTTCGTCAGCGCGCTCGAGTGCGTTGACGAACTCGGCTCGCGTCTCGGTGCGGCTGCCGGAGGGCTGGAAGCCTTTGCGCTGGCCTCGCCATTGGACGTTCGCGAGCGGCTCGCGGCCGAATTGCGGCGACTCGGCGTGACGTACGTGTGCGATCCGGGACGAATGCAGTCGCCTCCGCTCGATTGGCCGCACGGCGGCGGCACGATGCTCGAACTGTTGCGCAAGGCGGCGCCATGAGCGCATCGAAGACGTTGAGCGCGTTGAAAGAGGGCTTCCTGCATCACGTCGCGCAGACGTCGGAATCTCCGATCGGGCTGGAAATCACACACGCCGAGGGTGCGTGGTTGTACACGGCCGACGGACGGCGCTACCTCGATCTGATCGCCGGGATCGGCGTTTCGGCGCTCGGACACGGTCATCCGGCCGTGCTCGAGGCGATCGCGGCGCAGGCCCGCCACCATCTGCACGTGATGGTGTATGGCGAATACGTCATTGAGGCGCAGGTGCGGCTCGCCGAACGCCTCGCGCAGTTGCTGCCGGCTCCGCTTGGATGCGTATATTTCACCAACAGCGGAGCCGAAGCGATCGAGGGCGTACTCAAGACGGCGCGCAAGCATACGCGCCGCTCGCGCTTCGTCGCATTTGATGGCGCCTATCACGGCGACACGATGGCCGCGCTGGCGCTGATGGGAAACCCGGCCTTTCGCGCCCCGTTCGAACCGCTCCCGGGCCCGGTAACCCACCTGCCCTACGATAACGCCGCCGCGCTGGAAGCGATCGATGCGACGGTTGCCGCGGTCGTGATCGAGCCGGTACAGGCCGAGGGTGGCGTCCGTATCCCTGCGGCCGGCTTCATGCGGGCGCTGCGCGAGCGATGTGATCAGGCGGGGGCCATGCTGATCTTCGACGAAGTGCTGACCGGGATGGGCCGCACCGGGCGGTTATTTGCCATGGAGCACTTTGGCGTAGTGCCTGACCTCGTAGTGATGGCGAAAGCGCTGGGCGGCGGCCTGCCGTTGGGCGCGTTTTGCGGGTCTACCGAGCTTTTGGGGGAACTTGCGCGCAATCCACCGCTCGGACACATCACCACCTTCGGCGGTCATCCATTGTCTTGCGCGGCCGGCCTCGCTGCGCTTGACGTAATCGTCAACCAACGGCTGTGGGAGCGGGCAAACACGCTTGGCGAGCAACTGGCGCAGGGGCTCCTACGGTTGGGTAAGCCGGAGCTTGCGGCCGTGCGTGCCATTGGAGCACTTATAGGCGTAGAGTTTGCGACTGTGGAGACTGCCCAGACTTTCGTTCGCGAATCGCTGGCCCGCGGCGTGATCGTCAACTGGACGCTGAACGCGGAGCGCGTGGTCAGGGTCGCGCCGCCCCTCAACCTGGGAGCATTCGAAGTGGATTTCGCCCTGCGGGTGATGGGCGAGGCGCTTGAAGCGGCCCGCGCCATCGGCAAATCTAGAGTCTGAGCGCCCCGGGGGGGGAGTATGGCAACAGCTCAGTTCATCGCGGCGGACGAAGTCGGCGCTGACCAGCCGGGGCTGGTGCTTAGTCCGCGGCGTCCTGTAGCCGCCGACCGGCGCGTTCTGCTCGAAATCGATCACGACGCCGAAGCTATCAGCACCCTCAAGGTCGCCGGGCCAATTGCGATCTTCTTTCTGCTCGCCTATTGCGGCCTCGAGGTGCTGCGCTTCGGTCAGCATGAACTGAGCCTCTACGAGTACGCGGCATTCGCGATCGTCACGGCGTTTTTCGGCCTTACGTGGCTGAGCGTGTTTCGCCGCTACTGGAAAGCCTGGACGCTGACTACCTGCGTCGTCATCATCGCGCTGTTCATAAAGATCGCGGCGCTCCATCACACTCCCGAACTCGCCTTTATCGCCATCATTCTGTGCCCGTTCGCGACCGCGGCCTTCGTGATGTGGGGGCCGCGATGGCAGGGGATGCTCAACCTCGGATGTCTCGCGCTGTTCGGCGCGGTCGAGGTGTTCGTGCCGGCGGACGATCAGTACACGATCTATCGCTGGCTGGGGTTTCTCGCCGCGCTGGTGCTGTCGTGGTTCACGGCGGTGTTTCTCGACCGCTACCGGGGCAAGCTGCGCGCGCAGATGGAGCAATTGGCGGCGGCGGCCAAGTTCCGCGAGCGCCAGGTCGGCACGATGACCCATGACATCCGCAATCCCCTCGCCACGCTGGTCGGACTGGTCACGCTGCTCGAGGAGGACGAGCTCAGCGAAAAAGAGACCACCCATCTGCTGGCCCGCGTCGGCTCGACCTCGCGCGCAATGGATCTGCTGGTCAAGAACGTGCTCGACATGTACCTGCTCGAAGAGGACAACCTCCAGCCTCATCCGCGAGTCATCGACCCCAACGTCATCGTGCAGGAAGTCGCCGACGTTTACGGTCGCGAGGCGCGGCTCAAGGGGCTGCGGATGCGCACCGAGTTGGGCGGGATGCCGCGCGGCAGCCTCGACCCGCTCCATCTCGAACGCATCGCGGCCAACCTGCTGAGCAACGGCATCCAGCGCACCGAAAGCGGCGAAGTGGTGCTGCGCACCTTCTTAAGCGGCGGCAAGGCGATCATCGAGGTTCAGGACACCGGCGCGCAACTCAGCCAGGAACAATTTTCGCACCTGTTCGAGCGGCCGATGCAGGATCGGCAGGGGATGGGTTCGTCGGGCTGGAAGCTATATATCGCGCGCGCGCTTACCGAGACCGACGGCGGTACCGTGAGCGCGCGCACGCATGCCAACCGCGGCCTGACCCTGGTCGCCGAAATTCCCTTCTGGGAGCCCTGAGCCCGGATGCGGCAGGCGGGCGCCGCTTTTACGGTTTCGCAGCCCTGCTGTTCCTGTAGTAAGAGGTAAGGCGTCGGCGCCGCCGATGGCGGCTGCCGGACCATGATTTCCCTGGATGGCTTCGCTAGCGCTCCTGCCGGCGCCTTGCGGCGGTGATGAGGGGAGACTCGCGCGTGCGCTACGGTTTCGTGATCGACCAAAACCGATGCATCGGATGCCACGCATGCACGGTCGCCTGCAAGGACGAGCATAAGGTCCCGGTCGGCGTCTTCCGCACCTGGGTCAAGTACATCGAGAAGGGTTCCTTTCCTGGGACCAGCCGCCATTTCGGCGTGATGCGCTGCAATCACTGCGAGCAGGCGCCCTGCATCGAGATCTGCCCGACCAGCGCGCTCTTCAGGCGCGACAACGGAATCGTCGATTTCGACAACAGCCGCTGCATCGGATGCAAATCATGCATGCAGGCCTGCCCCTACGACGCGCTTTACATCGATCCGACGACCAGCACCGCCGCCAAGTGCAACTTCTGCGCGCATCGCGTCGAAGCCAACCTCGAGCCGGCCTGCGTCGTGGTCTGTCCCACGCAGGCGATCATGACCGGCGACCTCGACGATCCGCAAAGCCGCGTAAGCCGCATCGTGGCGACGCAGAAAGTTGCGGCCCGCAAGCCGCACAAGGGCACCCAGCCCAAGCTCTTCTACGTCGGCATCGAGGGCGACCTGTTGCAGCCATCGATGATGCGGCCGGAAGAAAGCTCGATGTGGGCCGACCACAATCCGCTCGGGGACGGGCGTCCGCCGACCGGCGAGGAAGCCAGCGACGCCGCGCCCGGCTCAGCGCGCATCGTATATGACGTCGCGCACCCGGCGCCCTGGGGAGCGATTCCCGCGGCGTACCTGTGGACCAAATCGATCGCTGCCGGCGTGCTGGTCGTCGCCGCGATGCTGCTCGCGACGCCGAGCGGCGGCGACCGGGTCCTGGTTGACGTCGCCGGTCCAACTCTTAGCCTGCTGTTTCTCGGCGTCACGGTCGTGCTGCTGATCGCCGATCTCAAGCAACCGTGGCGCTTCCACTATTTGTTGACCAAACCGAATCTGAGTTCGTGGCTGGTGTGGGGCACTTACATCCTGATGATTTACGGCGCGCTCGCGACAGCGTGGCTCGCCTGCGGCATTTTCGCCGGCTCGGTCCCCGGCGTTCTGGCGATTGCGACCGCGATCTTTGCGATCGCTTCGGCCTGCTACTCGGCATTCCTGTTCGCGCAGGCCAAAGGCCGCGATCTCTGGCAGAGCCCGGTCTTCATCTGGCACCTGCTGGTGCAGGCGCTCATTGGCGGCGCGTCCGTTCTGTTGCTCGCGGCCGCGCTGCTCGGCTCCACGGTCGCCGCGAGTTACATGTCGGCGATGGTTCTGCTGCTGGCGCTGATCCTCGGACTCGCGATGGTCCTTGTCGAACTCACGCTGCCGGCAATGAGCGAGGATTTTCGCCGCGCCGCCGAACTCATCCTGCATGGCGCTCTCAGCCGGCGCTTCTGGGGCGCAACCGTGGTGCTCGGAACCCTCGTGCCGTCCGCTCTGCTCGGGGTCGCGATGGCAACCGGCACGATGGCGTTCGCGACCGCCGCGGCCGTCCTCAGCCTCTTCGGATTGTGGGTGTTCGAGAACATCTTTATCGAGGCCGGACAGGCGGTGCCGCTCAGCTAGACGGGCGGCATCGCTCGGACAGGGGAACGATGGCGGAAGCGAACGACACGGGCGGGCCGCTCAATCCGGCGGCGCTGGAACTGGAGGCGCCGGCCGGCGGGCTGAGCGCGTTTCCTCCGGTAGAGCGATGGGACGACTGGGTCGAGTACGACCCGGCCGCGTGGCCGCGCAAGGTCGAGAAACGCTACACGCTGGTGCCGACTGTATGCTTCAACTGCGAGGCCGGATGCGGCCTGCTCGGATACGTTGACAAGAACGACTTCACGATCCGCAAGTTCGAAGGGAATCCGGCGCATCCGGGAAGCCGCGGCCGCAACTGCGCCAAGGGCCCCGCGACGATCAATCAAGTCACCGACCCCGAGCGCATCCTCTATCCGATGCGGCGCGCGGGGCGGCGCGGCGAGGGTAAGTGGGAGCGCGTGACGTGGGATGAAGCGCTCGACGATCTGGCCGGACGAATCCGCCGCGCGCTCGTCGAGGGACGCCGCAACGAGATCATTTATCACGTGGGGCGCCCCGGTCATGAACTGATTTACAACCATCGCATCCTGCACGCGTGGGGAATCGACGGACATAACAGCCATACCAACGTATGCTCCGCCGGCGCGCGCACCGGCTACGCGTTCTGGCACGGCGCGGACCGGCCCTCGCCCGATCACGCGAACGCCCGCTTTATCCTGCTGCTCAGCTCGCACCTGGAGGCCGGCCACTACTTCAACCCGCATGCGCAGCGGATTATCGAGGCGAAGCAGCGCGGCGCGCGCGTCTGCGTGATCGATACGCGGCTCTCCAACACCGCGACCAAGGCGGATTGGTGGATGTCAACCTGGCCGGGCACCGAGGGCGCCGTGCTGCTCGCGATGTGCCACGTGATCCTGCGCGAGCGGCTCTACGATCGCGAATTTTTGCGCCGCTGGGTCAACTGGGAGGAGTACCTGCGCGAAGAGCATCCCGGCCGCGCGCAGACCTTCGACGCGTTCCTCGAGGTGCTTGACGAGGTTTACGCGCAGTACACGCCCGAGTTCGCCGAGCGCGAGTCGGGGGCAAGGGCGAGCGTCATCATCGAGGTCGCGAGAGAGATAGGGCGCGCCGGCGGGGCGCTCGCGACCCACGTATGGCGCAACGCGGCGGCGGGCAACCTGGGCGGATGGCAGGTGGCGCGCGCACTTGAGTTCCTGGTGGTCCTGATGGGCGCGGTGGACACGCCCGGCGGCACCGCGCCCAACTCCGCCAACAAGTTCGTGCCGGCGCCGCCGATGATGCCGCCGCCGGCCAAGATGTGGAACGAGCTGATGTGGCCGCGCGAGTTTCCGCTCGCGTTCTTCGAGATGAGCTTCCTGCTGCCGCATTTCCTCAAGCAGAGCCGCGGAAAAATCAGCGCCTACTTCACCCGCGTTTACAATCCCGTGTGGACCAATCCGGACGGGATGAGCTGGATCGAGGCGCTCACGGACGAGAGTAAAATCGAACGCCACGCGTGCCTTACGCCGATCTGGAGCGAGACCGCGCAGTTCGCCGACTACGTGCTGCCGATGGGCCACGGGCCGGAGCGCCATGACCTGCTGAGCCAGGAGACCCACGCCGCGCGCTGGATCGGATTTCGCCAGCCGGTCGCGCGCGTCGCGCTGGAGCGCGCGGGCAAGCGCTTCAACTTCACCTACGAAGCGCATCGCGAGGCCGGGCTCGGCGAGGTCTGGGAAGAGGACGAGTTCTGGATTGAGTTGTCGTGGAGAATCGACCCCGACGGCGCACTCGGCATCCGCAAATACTTCGAGTCGCCCTACCGCCCGGGCGAAAAACTGACGGTCGAGGATTTCTATCGCTGGATCTTCGAGAACAGCGTGCCCGGCCTGCCCGCCGCGGCGGCGCAGGAAGGGCTCGCGCCGCTCGCCTACATGCGCAAGTACGGCGCGTTCCTGATCGAGGAGGGCTCCTACCGGGTCCACGAAAAAGAACCGCCCGCGCGCGACCTGCAGGACGCCGCGGTCGATCCGGCGAGTAAGGTCATCACGCGCGGAGGCGCCGCGATCGGCGTCGAGATCGACGGCCGCGCGCACGTGGGTTTTCCCACGCCCTCGCGCAAGCTCGAGTTCTATTCACGTACGCTCAAGGAATGGAAATGGCCTGAGCACTCGATTCCGGCCTACGTCAGAAGCCACGTGCACTGGAGCAAAATCGATCGCGCGCGCGGCGAGATGCTGCTCTTGCCAACGTTTCGCCTGCCGACGCTGGTGCACACACGCTCGGCCAACGCCAAGTGGCTATACGAAATATCCAATCGCAATCCGCTCTGGCTGAATCCCGAAGACGCGCGCCGCTTCGGCGTCGATACCGGCGGGCTGCTCAAGATCGCCACCGAGATCGGTTATTTCATCGACAAGGTATGGGTGACCGAATCGATTCGGCCGGGCGTGATCGCGTGCTCGCATCATCTGGGACGCTGGCGTCTCAAGGAGGAAAGCGGCGGCGAACGATGGGCCAGCGGACTGGTCGAGTTGACCCGTAAGGAGGAGGGTGCCTGGATGATGCGGCAGGTGCACGGCGTCCGGCCGTTTGCGAGCGCGGACCCCGACTCCGAGCGCGTCTGGTGGCAGGACGCCGGCGTGCATCAGAACCTGATCTTCCCCGTGCAGCCCGATCCCGTGAGCGGCCAGCATTGCTGGCATCAGAAGGTCATGGTCGGCGGCACGGGACCCGAGGATCGTTACGGCGACATCTTTGTCGACACGCGCAAGTCGCACGAGGTCTATCGCCGCTGGCTCGAGATGACGCGGCCCGCGCCCGGCCCCGGCGGCCTGCGGCGTCCGACCTGGCTTGCGCGCGTATATCGGCCCGCGCCCGAGGCGTTCTATATCAAGTAGCGCGAAGTCCGCGGAATTCGCGAAATCTGCTAGCCGATTGACCAGCGGCGGATCGGAGCGCGGCGCGCAGCGGCTAGTAGTGCATCGCGACCGTCAGCCATAGCTCGCCGCCTGTGTAGTCGAAAGCCGCGGCCTTGAACGACGGCGGGGCGAACACCGGCCTGACATTGTTCGAGAACGCGTAGCCTTCCTTGGGCATTCCGAACCAGTTGCGATCGAACTCGCCATTACTGTTCTCGTCGTGAAAAGCGACCAGCGCGTATTTGCCCGGTGCGATGCCCGCAAAATCGCACTCGGCGCTACGATATCTGATCGCCACGACCGCGTGCCCGATGGCCCGATTCGAATCCGAGGGAAAGGCGTCCGGCGAATCGTAGAGCGTGCAAATCACCTGGCCCTTCGAATCGCGAAGACCGGCAATGCGCACGTGCAAACCGGCGGCGGGAATGCGACGCGCGACCCGCACGAGGACGGGCGCGGACGCAGGCGCCGCCGTTGCGGCGGCGAGCATCATCAGGATGCAGGCAAAGGTGGTGGCTTTGTTGGGCATGTAAGAGCCGCGGCGCGCCGCTACGCCCCGTCGCGCGTCGTAATCAGGCCCGCGCTCCGCCTTCCAGCGGCGCCCGTACGAAATACGCTCGGCGTGAGCCGCCGGTTTCGGAAACTCGCACGCTCACGCGGCGGCGGCGGCAAGGATCTCTTTGGCGCGCTTCAAGTCCTCGGCGATCTGCGCCGCCAGCGCCTGGCCGGATTCGAACTTGCGCTCGCCGCGGATCCGCTCGACGATCTCGAGGCGGATCTTCGCCCCGTAGATGTCGCGATCGAAATTGAAAATGTGCGCTTCGATCGTGCGCGCCGGTTCGGCGAACGTCGGACGCATCCCGATATTGGTTATCGACGCGAACGCGCCGTCCGGCAAGATCACGCGCGTCGCGTAAACGCCGTCGGGCGGCAGACATTCGGTCGCGGGGTCGAGATTGGCGGTGGGAAAGCCGATAGTGCGGCCGCGCTCGCGCCCATGGACGACCGTACCGCTCAGAAAGTGCACGCGCCCAAGCAACTCGGTCACCCTCCGCATCTCGCCCGCGGCGATCAGCTCGCGCACCCGCGTCGAGCTCACGACCGCGCCGCCGGCCGTCACCGGCCCGACCACGACCGTCGCGAAGCCCATCCGCCGGCCCAACTCCGCCATCACCTCGGCGTTACCGGCGCGCGCGTGGCCGAAGCTCACGCTGTGTCCGACCACGACTTCGCGCGCGCCGATTTTGCCCAACAGGTATTCGCGCACGAAATCGGCGGGCGTAAGCCTGCTCAGCGCCACAGTAAACTCAAGGACGATCACGCCGTCGATTCCCGAATCGCGCAGCAGTTCGAGTTTGTCCTCGGGCGCGAGGATCAGTTGCGGCGCGCGCGCCGGCGCGAGCACCTTGGCCGGCATCGGATCGAAAGTTAGGACGAAGGCGGTTCCCGAAGCCGCGCGCGCGCGATCGATCGCGGTCTTCAGAATTACGCGATGTCCGAGGTGAACGCCGTCAAAGTTGCCGAGCGCGACCACCGGATGAGGGTGCGGCGCCAGAGCCTCTATATTGCGGATTATTTCCATCGGTCAACGCATACGCGGCGCGCGTCACCTGCGCGGCGGGCGGCGGCGCGGCGCGCCGGCGTCTGCTCGGCGGGCGCGCGGGTCGCTCGCGGCCTAGCTGCTCGCCATGCTCTTCATCATCGCATCGGCGGCCGCGGCCTCGGGCGTGCCCGGATGATCGCGGACCAGTTTCTGCAGGGTCAGGCGGGCGTCGAGCGAGTCATTGGTGCGCAGAAATGCCTGCGCCTCGCGCAGTTGCGCGTTGGCGGCGAAGCGGCCACGCGGATAGCGCATGGCGAGGTCGTTGAACTGCAGGATCGACTGGTTGTAGTTCGAGGAGTCGCGCGCGCCCATCTCGAACAGCGCGTTGGCTGAAAAATACTCCGCCGGCTCGGCCAGCGGCGACTTGGGGTGGGCCCGCTGAAAGGCCTGGAATTTGGCGACCGCGTCGGGGTATCTTCCCGCCTTCATGTCGATCAAGCCGTCGCGGTAAACACGCGAGCCCGACTCCGTGCTGTTGTTGGCGTTCGCGAGTTCCTGGTCCAGCGCGGATTGCCATCCGGCCACCGCCGGTACCGATTCCGCGGGCGGCGGCGCTTCGCCCTCCGGCGCGGCCTCGCCTTCATCCGCCGTCGCACCCTCGCCGGGCGCTACCGAGCCGGTCTGCGGCGCGCCGGGAGCGCCCGGGGGCGCCGCGCCGGGGGCACCGGGGACGGCGCCTGGCGCCGCAGGGGCGCCTGGAACGCCCGGGGCGGGCGGCGTGCCCGCCGCAGGCGCGTTGACTTGCGCCTCGAGCTTGGCAATGCGGTCCTTGAGCGCTGCAACCTCCTTGGAGTCGCCGCCGCTGTCGGTGCCGCTATGCTGGAGTTCGGTGATGTGGTCGTTGAGCCGCGCGATCTGATCGTGCATCGCGGCAATCTGCTGCTGATCGTTGGCGATCATTTCGCGCATCGATTGCTCGTTCTGCGAGACCTGATCGATGTCGGCGCGCCCCGCGCATCCGCCCGCGCCGACGATCGCGAGCATCGCGGCAAGGCCCACCCATCCGAAAATGCGCCCCTCGAGCATCCGCGCGGCCCGCGCTACTGCTGGACCACGAAGTGGTCGCGACGGTTTTGTGCCCAGCATTCGTCGGTTTCCTCGTTGCAAACCGGCAGCTCCTTGCCGTAACTGATGGTTGACATCCGGTCGGCGGCAACTCCCAGGGTTTCGAGATAGTCCTTGGCGGCCTGAGCCCGCTTGGCGCCGAGCGCGATATTGTACTCCTCGGAACCGCGGTCGTCGCAATGCCCCTCGATCTGCACCCGCGCGCCCGCATTCTTGGTTATCCAGTCGGCGTTGGACTTCAGGATTTCGCCGTCCTGCGCGCGTACTGAATAGTCATTGTAGTCGAAATGAATGTCGCTCAGCGGCCCCTCGCCGTTCGCGCCCAGGGTGCCGTTCTTGGAAAATTGGCTGAGCGAGCTGCTGCCGTTGGCGCCGAGTCCGTTTTCGCCGATCCCGCCTGCGCCCTGATTGCCGGCCCCCGCGCCGGCGCCGCTTTTCTTCGACGAACATCCCGCGGCCAGTGCCAGCGCCAGCGCCGCCGCCACGATCACGGTCAATCGCCCCAACCGTCGCCGGTTATCCACCAAGCCACCAGGACCAAGTGGGAGAAGTGTCATTGCCCTCATCCTCCATCAAGGCAGAAATAACTTTGCCGGTCTGCGAGTTTGTATTGACTTGCATCAGGTAAAGCCGTTCGTGGCCATCGCGGTTCGAGCTGAAAACCAGATAACGCTCGTCGGGCGACCAACACGGCGACTGGTTGGAGCGCCCATCCTGAGTCAGTTGCACGGCCTGGCCGCCGACGCTCGGGATGATGAAAATGTTAAACCCGCCGGAGCGGCTCTGATAGGCGATCCATTTCCCGTCGGGCGAGAACGACGGCGAGGTGTTGTAATCGCTCTGGAAAGTGACGCGGCGCGCCGCGCCGCCGCCGAGGCTCATCACGTAGATTTGCGGCGTGCCCGAGCGGTCCGAAGTGAAGGCGAGTCGCTGACCGTCGGCCGAGAAGGCCGGGTTGACGTTGATCGCGCCGCCCTGGGTAAGCTGGCGGATTTCCTCGCCGCTGCGCGAGAGCAGGAACAGATTGGTGCGCCCGGCGTTCTCAACCGCCGCGACGATCCGGCTGCCGTCGGGCGAGAGCGCGCCGCCGATCACGTTGCCGTGCGGACTGTCGATCCGAATCTCGCTGCGGCCGGCGACGTCGAACAGGTAAAGCGCGGGCGCGCCGCTCTTATACGAAAGATAGAGCACGCTCGCCGGACTGCGCGCGAATTTCGGAAAGAGGTTGATGGTCGGATTGTCCGACACGCGAAACAGGCCGCCGCCGTCGGGCGCGGCGAGATAGATTTCCTTGAAACGCCCGCCCTGCGTCGAGACAAACGCGATTTTCGTGTCGAACGGCCCCTGCTCGCCGGTCACCGCCTTGAGCACCGAGTCGGCGAAGCGCCGCGCCATCTGCTGCACGTCGCCCGGTCCGCCATTGAAGCGCGTGCCGAACATCCGGCGCTGCTGCGCGACGTCGAACATCAGCGCCTCGACCGAAACCTGGCCGCCGCTGTTGGTCACCGCGCCCTTGACCAGGAACTCGGCGTTGAGCGAACTCCAGTCGGCAAAGTTGAACTTGCCCAGGTCATAGCCCGAGTTCTGCGGGTCTTCGATATACGACTTGGGCGGGAGGATGGAGAAGAAGCCGCTCAATTCGAGGTCGCGGCGCAGGATGCGCACGAAGTCGTGCGAGATCGTGCCCTGGTCGTCGCCGCCGAGGTTCTTAAACTCCGAGATCGCGATCGGAGCGGCGGTCGAGCCGGGACCGCTGATAGTCATATGTATCGGCTGCGCCAGCGCAACGCCGGCGCCGGCAATCGACAGCAGCGCGAGCGCCGCCAGCATCGCCGGCAGGATATAGGTCCACCGCCTGATCATCGCTTTTCCGTTCAAGGCATCCGGGCCCGCCGCGCGCCTCGCGCCTGCCCATCCGCCGCCTCTCCTCCCCTTACGATTTCAGTTCGCCGAGCTTGAAGTCCGCATCGATACCTTCGCCGAACTCCGAGCGGTACTTCTCCGGCGGCGGCGGAAATGGCGCGGCACGCCGGATCGCGCGAATCACCGAATCATCGAACGCGAGGTCGC
>DASXMQ010000279.1:0-5600 GCA_036495625.1 Binataceae bacterium (SeqCode)
TCGCCTGTACAGGCGCCTGCCGCTCCGCCCGCGGCGCCGGCGGCCGGAGCGGCGGAGACCGCGGCGCCGGCCGCCGGCGACAGTCCTAAACCCGGCAAGGACGAGCCGGAACCGGCATAGTCTTTCCGGCCGCGCGCAAGGGGACTGCCACGATGCTGAAGCCGCTCGCAGCGCAAATAGTCTTTTACGTCATCGCCGCGACCACTGTCGGCTTCGCCGCGCTGGTCGCATTCTCGCGCAATATCGTTTACTCCGCGTTTGCGCTCGTCGGCGCCCTGATGGGGGTCGCCGGAATCTATATTCTGCTGGCTGCGGACTTCGTCGCTATGGTGCAGGTACTGCTCTACGTCGGCGGGATCGTGGTGCTGACGATTTTTGCCGTGATGCTGACTCAGGGGATTGGCGATGTCGCCGTTTCGAATCGGGCGGCGGGACCTCTGGCGGGCCTGAGCGTCGTGGTGCTTGCGGGAGCGGTGATGCTGTATGCGACTTTGCGGACGCCGTGGCATGTCGCATCAAATATCGAGGTCTCGGCGACAACCTACGGCGTGGGCAACGCCTTCTTAGGCACGTATGTGCTGCCATTCGAGGTCGCCTCATTGGTTTTACTGGCGACGCTGATCGGCGCGGTCGTGATCTCGCGCCAGGACCCGGTGCCAGCTCAGGATCCCGGGTCGCGTCAGGATTCCGCCACGGCGCCGTCGGGCGCGGCCGCGAACAAGGGTGAGGGCTGACCCGTATGGCCGGTGGAATTACCCTCGACCATTTTCTCGTGCTGGGGCTGATTCTGTTTTTGCTCGGCTCGTACTGCGTGCTGACGCGGCGCAACGCGATTGGCATCCTGATGGGCATCGAGCTCATCCTGAACGCCGCGAATATCAACTATCTCGCCTTCGCCTACTTTGGCGGCGCGCGTTACGACGGACAGATCTTTGCGATCTTCGTAATCATGCTGGCGGCGGCGGAGGCGGTCATCGGCCTCGCCGTGATTCTCGCCATCTACCAGAACCTGCGGACGATCGATGTCGATGCGACCGAGACGCTCAGCGGCTGAACGCCGCCGCCGCGCCGCGCGCCACGGCTCTCCGCCCGCGGCCCGCGCCGCCGTTTTGGGCGCGCGCTTGCCTTGTTTTCGCCGCGCTTTCTGTTTATATCGACCCGATCCCTGTTGGCGATCCCGCTTGTCGTCTTTGGGTCGGGTCGGGCGCGATTGCGGTGGGGTTGAGGTGAGGCTCTAGCGCGATGGAGCATCCGCTCGCGGTCGATTTCGTCCGCTGGATCGTGTTGCTGCCGCTGCTCGGCGCGGCGGTGAACTTTCTCGCCGGCGCGCGCATCCAGCGCGAGTTCGGCAAGCGCGCGATAAGCGCGATCGGATGCGGCGCGGTGGCCGCGGCTTTCGCGCTTGCCGTTTATGCCTGGGTCCGAATGCTCGCGGCGGCGCCCGCCGCACGCTTCATGCTCGACGACCTGTGGCGATGGATTCACGTCGGACCGCTGAACCTCGACATCGCGCTCTGGCTCGACCCGCTCTCGATGATGATGGTGCTGATCGTCACCGGCGTCGGCGGCCTGATTCACATCTACTCGACCGGCTATATGCACGAGGACGAGTCCTACTGGCGCTTCTTCGCGTGGCTCAATCTTTTCACCTTCGCGATGCTGGTGCTGGTGCTGGCGGATAATCTTTGGCTGATGTTCGTCGGTTGGGAAGGCGTGGGCCTGTGCTCCTTCGCGCTGATCGGTTTCTGGTACAAGGAACTCGCCAACACGACGGCCGGGAACAAGGCTTTCATCGTCAACCGCGTCGGCGACTGGGCGTTCGTGGTCGCGCTCTATGCACTGTTCAGCGGGCTCAACGCGGCCGGTCATCCGACCCTGGTCATCCGCGACGTCGCCCGCTTCGCGCCGGCGCTTGCCGGAGCGCCGGGTTACTTCGGGATGTCGCTGGTCACCTTCGTGACGCTGCTGCTGTTCGCGGGCGCGACCGGAAAGTCGGCGCAGATTCCGCTGCACGTCTGGCTGCCTGACGCGATGGCGGGGCCGACGCCGGTGAGCGCGCTGATCCACGCGGCCACGATGGTGACGGCGGGCGTGTACATGGTGGCGCGGCTCAATTTTCTCTTCTCGATGGCGCCGGCGACGATGCTCGCGATCGCGACGGTCGGCGCGCTAACCGCGTTCTTTGCCGCCACCATCGGCACCGCGCAGGACGACATCAAGAAGGTGCTGGCCTATTCGACCGTGAGCCAGCTCGGCTACATGTTCGCGGCGGTCGGCGTCGGCGCATACGTTGACGGCGTCTTTCACCTGATGACGCACGCGTTCTTCAAGGCCTGCCTGTTCCTCGGTGCGGGCTCGGTGATTCACGCGATGGGCGGGGTGCAGGACATGAGGCTGATGGGCGGCCTGCGCGAGCGCTTGCCGATCACCTTCTGGACCTTCCTTGCCGCGACGCTCGCGCTTTGCGGCGTGCCGCCGTTTGCGGGCTTCATGTCGAAGGACGCGATCATCTGGGACAGCTTCGCGCACGGCCATCCGCTGCTCTGGGCGCTCCTGTGGATCGGCGCGGGGATCACCACCTTCTACATGTTCCGCCAGGTCTATATGACCTTCTTCGGCGAGTTCCGCGGTTCGCACGAGCAGGAGCATCATGTGCACGAAGCGCCGCCGTCGATGACGTTCGCACTGGTGGTGCTGGGCGCACTTTCGGTGGTCGGCGGCTTTGTAAGATTGCCGGCGTTTATCGAGCGCCTCGATCCCTTCGGCCATCCGTTCGCCGATTTCCTCGCGCCCGTGTTCGCCGCGCCGGCGACGCGGCAAATGGTTGAATCCGCCGCCGAGAATCACGGCGCCGAGGCCGGTCTGGCGCTGCTGTCGCTCGCGATGGTTGCCGCGGGATGGTTCCTCGCCGATCTCATCTATCGACAGGGCTCGACCGCCTTCGATTGGGTCGGCGAACTATGGGGCGGGGCGCTCTATCGTGCGGTGTTGAACAAGTACTACGTTGACGAAGCATACGCCGCAGGACCGGTCGCCGCGACGCTCGAGACTTCGCACGCGGCGGCCTGGTTCGATTTGCACGTGATCGACTGGATGGTCAACTTCGCCGCTACGCTGACCGTGGTCGGTTCGTGGCTCTCGGGGCTGCTCGACCGCTACGTGGTTGACGGACTGGTCAATCTCGCTTCCAATGTGACGCTGGATGCGGGTCAGCGGATGCGGCGGCTGCAGACCGGCTCGATCAACGGCTACCTGTACGGAATCCTGGCGGCGGTTACGTTCGCTCTCATCGTTCGCGCGATGCTGCGGACCTGAGGCGGAGGCGGGGAGGAGCGTCGAGGCCAACAGCCGGATCGCGCAACCGACGATGAGTCATCCGCTGACCCTGATCACTTTTATCCCGCTCATCGGAATCGTCCTGATCCTCGCATGCCCCCGAGGCCAGGAGAAATTCATCCGCTGGATCGCGGTCGCTGCCACCCTGCCGCAAGTGCTTATCGCGGGATGGCTCTATGCCAGATTCGATACCGCGACGGCGGCGATTCAATTCACCGAGCATCGCGCCTGGATTCCTGCCTATCACATTTTTTATTTTCTCGGCGTTGACGGGATCAGCATCTCGATGCTGCTGCTGACCGCGATCATCTGTTTCATTTCGGTATTCGCGAGCTTCAGCATCGATCGCGGCGAGCGCGGCTACTATGCGCTGCTGCTGTTGCTCGACACCGGTATGATGGGCGTGTTCGTGGCGCTGGATTTTTTCCTGTTCTACATCTTCTGGGAGGTGATGCTGCTGCCGATGTATTTTCTCATCGGCATCTGGGGCGGACCGCGGCGCGAATATGCGGCGATCAAGTTTTTTCTCTACACCCTGTTCGGCTCGGTGCTGATCCTGCTGGCGATGCTGGGACTGTACTACTACGGCGCGACTCCCACTTTCGATTTGACCGAGCTGGCGGCGAACTCGAGTCATTACTCAATCGGGTTCCAGCGAATAGCGTGGATCGCGCTGTTTATCGGCTTTGCAATCAAGATTCCGGCGTTCCCGTTCCATACCTGGCTGCCCGACGCGCACGTCGAAGCGCCCACCGCTATTTCGGTGATCCTCGCGGGCGTGCTGCTGAAAATGGGCACCTACGGAATTTTGCGCGTCAATTTCGCGGTGCTGCCTGCTGCCAGCTATCAACTTGCGTGGCTGTTCCTCGGCGTGATCGGCACTATCAACATAGTATACGGCGCGATGTGCGCGATGGCGCAGACTGACTATAAGAAACTCATTGCCTATTCGTCGATTAGTCACATGGGTTACGTGATGCTCGGCCTCGCCGCCTTCACGGCCGCGGGAATCAACGGCGCTGTGCTGCAGATGTTCAATCACGGCACGATCACGGCGATGCTCTTTATCCTGGTCGGCGTGATTTACGATCGCGCTCACCATCGCGAGATAAACGGCTTCGGCGGCCTCGCGCAGCAGATGCCGATATATGCTGCGGTGACGGGCTTCGCGTTTTTCGCCGGCATGGGATTGCCCGGCATGTCCGCATTTATTTCGGAAGTGCTGGTCCTCCTCGGCGCATGGCAGACGCATCCGCTGATGGTCGCGTTCGGCGCGGCGACGGCGATATTGACCGCTGGCTACCTGCTCTGGACCTTCCAGCGAATCTACCTTGGGCCGTTGAACGAGAAGTACAAGGACCTTCCCGATTTGTCACTTCGCGAGGCGTTCACTCTTGTGCCGCTCGGAATCATCGTCTTGGTACTCGGCGTCTATCCGCAAGCGATCCTGGGCCTGCTCAACACTTCGCTGGTCCATCTCAACCAGGTTGTGCTGTCCACCTCGGGCGCGGCCGTCGCGCTGCTTCACTAAGGCTGGCGAGAACTAGATGGATCTTGGAAATCTCGCGAGCCTGAGGCACTTCGTCCCGGAGATGATCCTGGCCGCCGGCATTTTGGCCATCGTGATCATCGACCTCGCGGTGCGTGACAAGTCGCGGCTCGGCGCGTTGGCTCTGATAGCGGCTGCGGCGTCGTTGGTGGCAATCGGCCTGGAGCCGGCGTCGTCGGGCGCGTGGCTGTTCCATCGGATGCTGGTGTTCGATTCGTTCGCGATTTATTTCCGCGCGCTGATCGCGTTGGCCGCCGTCGTGGCTATCTGGATGTCGATCGGCTCGAAGGAAGTGCGGGGCTGCGATCAGGGTGAATACTACGCGATATTGCTGGCGAGCACGTTCGCGATGTTCCTGATGGCTGAGTCGGCGAATCTGCTGATGGCGTACCTGGCGCTCGAGTTCGTCAGCCTGACCTCGTACATCCTGACGGGTTTCTTGCGACACAATCGTCGCTCACTCGAAGCCGCGCTCAAATATTTGATCTACGGCGGCGTCGCGTCGGGCACCATGATCTACGGGATGAGCTGGATTTTCGGCATTACCGGCTCACTCGACTTCAACGTGATAAACAAGGCGCTCTCGACACCGGCGCATCTGCCCGTGCTCGCGGTCTTCATCGCGTTGGTGCTGATCCTGACCGGCATGGGCTACAAGGTTTCGTCGGTGCCGTTTCACATGTGGGCGCCCGACGTTTACACCGGCGCGCCAATT
>DASXMQ010000280.1:0-6082 GCA_036495625.1 Binataceae bacterium (SeqCode)
CGGAGCGGCTTGGTGATTAAAGCGCATACTGCGCGTACGGTAACGCTGAAACTAGTGGATTTAAGAGTGAAATCGTTTCATTTTGACGGTCCCGCGAAAGCAAAAACCCGCCCCATGGGGCGGGTTTTTAAGTTCCGTTGAAACCCTGCCCGCCACTCGCAGCCCGACGGCACTATGCGTCGCCAGGGCAAGTGACGGTATTCTGCTCAGGCGCTAGTCAGATCTGAATCCAGGCCGCTGGTCATTGACCCGATATTGTGACCCATGACGCTGTAAGCGCCCCATGCTACGGCTCCGATGGAGGCGAGGATCAAAGCATACTCGACGATGGTCTGTGCGCGAGACCGTGCGCGAAAATGACGGACCAATCTCTCCCGAGCTCGGACGAAAAGTACCTGGGCAGACGCCATAGCACATTCTCCTACAGGTTGAGGATTGAAATTTCCGGACCGACTCTGGAGATATAGATAACGCGACGTATTCTGTCAAATGGATTTAATCGGTCTTATTTGACTCAAACTTGAGCTTAATTCTTCAAATGTTGGCAGCGATCAACGCGCGCCCTATTCGCCTATTGTTTGCTGTGCTCACTCCTGATAATTTTGAGCTGTCTTATTTGCTGACGAAACGACGAACAGACGCACGGAGACGGAAACGAACTCCTCCGGCGCAAATTCCTACCATATGTAGAGCCGGTCCAAGAGCCGCAGATTCTTTTATCTTCCGCGGCGGCCCGCCGAAAATCAGAACCGATCTTTAAGCTCGCGGGTCTTGGCGAAGATGGCGACCGCTTCGTCGCCGACCGACGGATCGATCTTGCGAAGGCTCGCGCGCAGTTCGGCGCTATCGGTGCGCAGGAACGGATTGAACCGTTTCTCGTCGCCGATGGTCGAGGGAATCGTGAACTTTCCCTCCGCCCGCATCTTGCGCGTCCACTCGTACTTGGATTTGAGCGCCGCGTTGTTGGGCTCGAGGGTCAGCGCGAATTGCAGGTTTTTTTCGGTGTACTCGTGACCGCAATAGACCTGGGTATCGTCGGGCAGCGCGGCGAGCCGTGCGAGCGACGCCACCATCGTGTCGGCCTTGCCCTCGAACACGCGCCCGCATCCCGCAATGAACAGGGTGTCGCCGGTGAACACGGCCTTGAGCGTCGGAAAATAGTAGGCGATATGGCCGCTGGTGTGCGCGGGAATCCCGATCACGCGTCCGCGAATCGACCCCACCACGACTTCGTCGCCGTCATCGACCTCGTCGGTCATCGCCGGAATTCGCCCGCCCTCGCCGCGCGCTCCGTAAACGCGCAGTCCCGGGACCGCGCGCACCAGGTCCTGGTTGCCGCCGACGTGGTCGGGATGCCAATGGGTGGGCAGCACCGTCGTCAGCTTGAGTCCGCGCCGCTTGACCTCGTCGAGCACCTTGTCGGCCTCGGAACAGTCGACCACGCCGCACTGCTTGCTCGCGTCGTCGATCACGAGGTAGGCATAGTTGTCCTTGAGCTGGGGCACCGCAACGATAGCCATCGCCCTGTACTCCTTGCCGAAGCTTCCCGTTCGCGCCGGCGCATCCGGCGGCGTTTACAATCCGACGATACTGTAGCCGACGTCGACGTAGATAGTCTGGCCGGTGACGCCGCTTGAGAGATCGCTCAGCATCGCCGCCGCCATCTTGCCCACTTCTTCGGTCTTCATCGCGCGGCGCATCGGCGAGCGCTCCTCGACCTCGTGCGCCATGGTGAAGAAGTCGCGGATGGCCGAGGACGAGAGCGTGCGGGCGGGCGCCGCGCTGATCGCGTTGACGCGGACGTTTTTCGGACCGAGATCGACTGCGAGATAACGCACGCAGGCTTCCAGAGCCGCCTTGGCGACCCCCATCACGTTGTAGTTGGGCACCGCGCGCACCGCGCCCAGGTAACTGAGCGTCAGGATCGAACCGCCGCCGCGCGCTTCCATCAACGGTTCGGCCGCGCGCGCCAGCGCGACCAGCGAGTAGGCGCTGATCTCGAGCGCCTTGGCGAAATTGGCGCGGTTGACGGTCAGAAAGCGATCGCGCAAGTCCTCGCGCTCGGCAAAGGCGACGGCGTGGACCAGGAGATCGATTCCGCCCCATAGCTCGCGCAACTCCGACATCACGAGGCCGATCTGAACGTCGTTGGTGACGTCGAGCTCGCCCACCACCAGCGCGCCGATCGACTCGGCGAGCGGGCGCACCCGCTTTTCGAGCACCTCGCCCTGGTAGGTGAGCGCGACTTCCGCGCCCTGCGTCTTGAGTTCCTGCGCGATGCCCCAGGCGAGGCTCTTTTCGTTAGCGACACCGACCACCAGCGCGCGCTTGCCGTCCGCTATACCCATCCGGCGGGCTCCTTTGTTCTTGTTCGGTTGCTGATGCGCCGGCCGCGCGCGCGTCGAACCCGAAAAAATTCGGCGCCCGCGCCGGCGCTTCCCCCAGAGCATAGCCAGCCCGGGGGCACGGCACAAAACCCGTCAGGAGGTGATTTTCATCAGGTCGTCGGCCGTCTCCATCCCGACGTCGCCGATGCGCTCGAGGACTTCGCGGCCGAGATGCGTAAGAACGATCCGTTTGGCCGTGAAGCGGCCGCGGTTGCGCTCGATCGTCGGATAGTTGAGATGGAAGTCCAGGTGGTTGCTGCCGAAGTAGGTGCACTCGCACAAAAACAGGTCCGCGCCCGCGCTGAGTCCCACCAGCTCCTCGGTCCATCCGCTGTCGCCGGAAAAGGCGAGCGACCTGCCGTCGGCGGTTACGCGGAAGCCGAGCGAGACGTCGGGCTTCGTGTGCGGGGTGCGGATAGTGGCCACGCGGGCCGGCCCCAAGCGCGCGGTTCGCCCGGCCTCGAGCTCGACGAACCTGACTTTGCGCATCAGGGGATGCGTATTCATGCCCGGATACATGTTATGAAAGAGAGCGCGGGTGCGCTGCTCGAGGCGGCGCGGGCCAGCGATGGTGAGCATGCGCTTGCGCGGGCTCTCCCACATATACTGGAGCATCAGGAAGGGCAGCCCGGCGAAATGGTCGCCATGCAGATGGCTGATAAGGACAAAATCGATGTCGGCGGGATTGACCTGTGCGCGCTTGAGCCCTGCAAGCAGCGTCGGTCCGGCTTCCATCAGGACAAGCGCGCCGCCGACGTCGATAACATAGGCGGACTGCATCCGCCCTCCGCTGGCGAAGGCGTCGCCGGTCCCCAGCATCATTACGCTGAGCTCGCTCACCGGCGACAGATTAGCCGATCCGATAGGCGTCCGCTATGGTACTACGCCGCTAAGCGAGAGCGATCATAGTTAAGGAGAGATTGCTATGAAGCAGATCAAAATTGGGGTCGGGTTCGGTCTTTGGCGGCTCGGGATGCCGACCCCGGAGACCATCGTGCACGTCGCTGAAAAGGCCGAGGACTGGGGACTCGATTCGTTCTGGCTTTCCGACCATCTGCTGTCGCCCTCGCCCGAGCTCGACGTGGTGGCGACGCTCGCGGTGCTGGCCTCGCGCACCTCGCGCATCAAGCTCGGCCCAAGCGTCCTGCTGCTCAACCTGCGCCATCCGCTGACCGTGGCGAAATCGTTCGCCACGCTCGACTACTATTCGCATGGGCGGATGGTGATGGCGGTCGGCACCGGCGCGAACCTGGCCGACTACGCGGCGACCGGGATTGCGCTGGAGACGCGCGGGCGGCGACTTGACGAAGGCGTCGAGGTCCTGCGCAAGGTGTGGACCCAATCCAACGTGAGCCATCACGGCCGCTTTTTCAATTTCGACAACGTGACGCTCAAGCCGCATCCGGCGCGGCGCACCAACAACGACTCGGGGACGATCGACATCTGGGTCGGCGGCAAGTCGGAGTCGGCGCTGCGGCGCACGGCGCGGATGGCCGACGGCTACTTCGCGTCGTTTCTGACGCCCGACGAATTCTCGCGCAACATGACGGCGATCCGCGGCTACGCGGCCGAGTACGGCCGCGCCAACGCGCGCATCGAATCGGGCCTGATCCTGCTCTGCCGGCTCGGCCCCTCGCGCGACCGTGCGCGGGCTGAACTGGAGCCGGTGGTGCGCTCGCTCGACCGCGGCGGCGAGGAGTTTTTCAGCCGCACCGTATTCGGTACCGCGGCGGACATCATCCAGCGCGTGGACGAGTACGTCGCACGAGGCCTCGACAAGTTCGTGCTGTGGCCAGTGGCCGAACCGGAGGCCTGGGCCGGCCAGGTCGAGACCATCGGGCGCGAGATCGCGGCCACTACGCGCGGCTTGCGCAGGCCGCGGCCTAGGCGCGCGCCTGCGCCCGGCCGGGTGCGAGCGCCGGCCCCACCGAATATCAGTTGCATCATGAAACCGGAGCGTGTTAGCCTCGGGCTCGATGCGCCGCAAGACCTTCGCCCACATGAACTGCTCGATCGCCCGCGCGCTCGAGCAAATCGGCGAGTGGTGGACCTTTCTCATCGTGCGCGAGGCGCTGATGGGCACGCGGCGCTTCGAGGAGTTCCGGAGCAATCTCGGGATCGCGCGCAACATTCTCGCCGCGCGACTCAAGAAACTGGCCGCGCGCGGAATTCTCGCGCGCACGGCCGCCCCCGGCGACGGGCGCCGCGTCGAATACCGGCTGACTGAAAAGGGGCGGGCCCTGTTTCCGGTCCTGATGGCGCTGCGCGAATGGGGTGATCGATGGGTGGTCGGGACCGGCCGCGTCCCGGTAATCGTGGTTGACCGCGTCAACTCACAGCCGATCGAGGTCCGCGTCCGCGGCCGCGACGGACGGACGATCGAATGGCTCGACGCCAGGATGATTCCCGGGCCGGGCGCGCAGGCCGCGTTGCGGGCGCGCCTCAACCGCCCGCGCAAATCCGCGGCTCCGCCCGCCGGGACCGCGCAGGGCGCAGCACAGGAGTGACGCGTCTGCGGGCCGCAAATCCGCGCTTTGCGTTATTCGCGCCCGCGAAGCTAAAACAACCGCATAGTATGGTGTCCCGGAAATAAGTTTCATCCCAAGACTCCGAGGCCGTCAGTCCGAGCGCAGCGAGGAATCCCGGCTTCCACGAAAAAACGAGTGAAGATCACGGATTTCTCGGTCGCTGACTCCCTCAGAATTACACTTTCACGCTTTTCCGGATATGCAAGTTATTTGCGGGACGTCACATTAGCAAAGGCGCTCATATCGCCGCCGGAGGAAAACCATGGAAAGCATCCGCTTTGACGACATCGAAAAGCTGCAGGCCAGGGTGAGCCCGGAATTCAGCGCGTGGAGCAACCCGATCGACGTGACGCAGGAGAAGATCAATCAGTTCGCCGACGTCACCGGCGACCATCAGTGGATCCACGTCGATGTCGAACGCGCCAAGCGCGAAAGCCCGTTCAAGACGCCGGTCGCGCACGGCTTTCTTACGCTAAGCCTCGTCCCGGCCTTCGAGATTCCCCGGGATTGGAGCGTCACGGGATTCCGCAACGTGGTCAACTACGGCGCTAACAAGCTGCGCTTCATCTCGCCGGTGCCGGCCGGCGCCAAGGTCCGGGCCCGCTCGCGCCTGGTCGCGGTCGAAGCCAAGCCGCAGTGGACGCAGGTGACGACGGAGACCCAGGTGCAGGTGGTCGGACAGGAAAAGCCGGCGCTCATTTACGAGGGCATTTTCCTCTACGTCAAGTGAGCCAGGGCCGCGCCGCGCCTGGCGTCCGCCGTTGCGGATGCGCGGCGATCGATCTATTAGGGTGACTGCGGCGGCCCCGCCGGCCGGCCCGCAGAGGATTTTCATCGATGGATCGTCTCAAAGGCAAAATGGCGCTCATCTCGGGCGGCGCGCGCGGACAGGGCGCGGCCGAAACGCGGCTCTTCGTCAAGGAAGGCGCGCGCGTCGCGATCGGTGACGTACTGGACGCCGAGACGCGCAAGCTCGCAGAAGAGGTAAATCGTGAGGCAGGTGCGCGCGTCGCGCTGCCGGTCCGCCTCGATGTCACCCGCGCCGCCGACTGGCGCGCCGCGGTCGAAGCCTGCGAACGCGAGTTCGGCGGCCTCGATATCCTCGTCAACAACGCCGGGATTCTCAATGTCAAAGGCGTCGGCGACACCAGCGAAGAGGAATGGGAC
>DASXMQ010000281.1:0-4025 GCA_036495625.1 Binataceae bacterium (SeqCode)
AGGCCTCGCGGGCCCGGCCACGGTGCTTATCCCATTCAAAACTATATCTAATACTAAAAACGGGTGAAAGAGTACAATCCTTAACCAACGCGCCTATCGGATCGAGAAAGTCCCCTCGTCGCCCCGATAATCCGACCACTCCTCCTCAACCCCTGTTACGCGCGCCAGACGGGGCCCCTGATGGGCCCATGCAGCAAGAATCTTTAGCTCGCGCCGAGGCCCCTCGGCTACCATTTCGACGTCGCCGCTTGCCAGATTCTTCACCCATCCGCGAAGTCCCAGCGAGCGCGCCTCTTCGGCCGCCGCCTGGCGGAAAAACACCCCCTGCACGCGCCCGTGCACCAGCATCCGCAGCCGCGCCAGATCGGGTCCGGGCATCGCCGCGCCGCGGCGCTAGCCGCGTCCCTCGCCGCCCAGCATCGCCACGAGCGCGTGCTCGTCGAGCGTTTTTACTCCCAGCTCCTCCGCTTTGCGCAGCTTGGATCCCGCCTCTGCACCGGCGACGACGAAGTCGGTCTTGCGGCTGACCGCCGAGGTCACGCGGCCGCCGGCCGCGCGGATTTTCTGCTCGGCTTCTTCGCGGGTCATCGTCTCGAGCGTCCCGGTCAGCACGAAGCTCTTGTCGCGCAGTGCCGCTCGCCCGTGCACGGCGGGCGCATGGAGCGGTGCGAGGTCGAGGTGCTTTTTCAACCGCTCGACGGCGTTGCGGTTGCGCGGCTCGTCGAAATACTCGCGGATGCTGCGGGCGACCTCGTCGCCGATATCGCGGACCGAGCACAAATCGTCCTCGCTTGCCTGGCTCAGCGCGTCGATCGTTCTGAAACGCAGCGCGAGCGCGCGCGCCGTGCTCTCGCCGACGTGGCGGATGCCGAGGCCGTTGATGAGGCGGTCGAGCGTGCGATGGCGCGAGCGCTCGATTGCGTCGAGCAGATTCTGCGCGCTCTTTTCGGCCATCCGCTCCAGTCCGGCGAGCTGATCGTGCTTAAGCCGGTAGATGTCGTCAAGTTCCTTCACCAGTCCGGTTTCGACCAGTTGGCCGACCAGCTTGTCGCCGAGGCCTTCGATATCCATGCAGTTCTTGGAGGCGAAATGGCGAATTGACTCGCGCACGCGCGCCGGGCAATTGACGTTGATGCAGAAGTAAGCGACCTCGCCCTCCTCGTGGACGATCGCGCCGCCGCAATTCGGACAATGCGCGGGCATCTCGAACGGCTTCGCCCGCGGCTTGCCCTCCTTGGTCACCCGCACGACGTAGGGAATCACGTCGCCCGCGCGTTCGATCAGCACGGTGTCGCCTTCGCGCACGTCCTTGCGACGGATTTCGTCGAGGTTGTGTAGCGAGGCGCTGGAAATCGTCACTCCGGCGAGCGGCACCGGCTCGAGCTGCGCGACGGGCGTTAGCGAGCCGATCCGTCCAACGTAAACCGCGATCCGGTTGACCCGTGTCTCGGCCTGCTGGGCCTTGAACTTGAACGCGACCGCCCATCGCGGCGAGCGCGAGACCTCGCCTAACTGCTCCTGGAGCGCGAACGAGTTGACCTTGGCGACCACGCCGTCGGCTTCATAGTCGAGCTCGTGGCGTTGTTCGGCGATTTGCGCGTGATACTCGAGCACCGCGTCCACGCCACGGCAGATTTTCGTCAGCGGGTTGACTTTGAGACCGAACGACTTGATCCCGTGCAGAAACTCCCACTGGCTCTGGTAGCTCACGCCCTCGATCACGCCGGGCGTGTGGCAAAATATATCGAGCGGGCGCGCGGCGCTGATTTTCGGATCGAGCTGGCGCAACGATCCGGCCGCGGCGTTGCGCGGATTGGCGAACGGCGGCTCGCCCGCCGCCACGCGTTCGTTGTTGAGCCGCTCGAACGCGCGCCGCGGCAAAATCACCTCGCCGCGCACTTCGAGCAGGCGCGGCACCTTCGCCTGCGCGGGATGGAACAGGCGCAGCGGGATGCTTTTGATCGTGCGGATGTTTGGCGTCACGTCCTCGCCGTTGACCCCGTCGCCCCGGGTCGATCCTACTGTCAGCCGGCCGTCCTCGTACACCAGTTCGACGGCGAGGCCGTCGAGCTTGACCTCGGCCACGTACTCGATGTCGGCGTCGCTATGGAGAAAGCGCTTGATTCGGCGATCGAACTCGCGCATCTCTTCGGCGTCCATCGCGTTGGCGAGCGACATCATCATCCGCCGATGCACCACGACGGCGAACTTTTCGCTCGGCCGCGCGCCGACGCGTTGGGTGGGCGAATCGGGCGAGAGCAGCTCGGGATGCTCCGTCTCGAGCGCTTCGAGCCGGCGCATCAGGGCGTCGTACTCGGCGTCGGTCAGCTCGGGATTGTCGAGAACGTAGTAGAGATGGTTATGGTGGTTTATCTGCTCGCGCAGCTTCTCGGCTTCCGCCCGCGCGCGGCTGAGATCGTCCCTGGACATCGCCGGTCAAATCAGCCGATCGCCCGATTTCACCGCCGCGCGTGGCCCATCGCGTCGAGAAAATCATCGAGCGTCGGAAAGCGCATGTACATGTTGGTCCTCTTCTGCGCGCCGATCGTCGTGCTCGACTCCGATGAATAGGCGTGGCCGGGATAGACCACGGTCGTGTCAGGCAGGCTGCGCAGCGTGCGGTTTAAGCTGAAGTACATCGCCTCCGGGTCCGATCCCGGCAGGTCCACGCGTCCGCACGAATTGACGAATAGCGTGTCGCCCGAAATCAGATTGCCCTCGAAAAGGAAGCACTGCGATCCGGGCGTATGGCCGGGCGTGTGCAGAAAGGTAACCGTCAGATCGCCGAGCTTGAGCGTGTCGCCGGCGTCCATCTTGACGAGGTCCGAGTCGCTCAGCCCCGCCACCTCGCGCGTGCCCTCGGCCTCGGCCTTGTTGACGTAAACCTTGGCCTTGACCCGCTCGAGCATTCGCGCGGCGCCCTCGATCGTCATCCCCATCATGCTGCCGCCAAGATGGTCGGGATGATAATGGGTAATCAGGATGTGCTCGATTTCCATCCCGTAGCGCTCGGCCCACTTGATTATCTTGTCGACGTCCCATGCCGGATCGATCACCGCAGCCTTGCGCGTCACCGGATCGCCGATGAGATAAACAAAGTTGGCCATCGGCCCCACCTGGGCCTGATGGAGGACGAGCCGTTGCGCTTCCGCCATGAAGGTATCTACTCTCTTTGCCGCACGTACATCCTACCGCACGTACGTCGTGGCAATCTCGAATAGCGTCGCAATCCGAATCTAAGACTTGCCGCGGCGCGGCGCATCCCCGTTCTTACCGGGTCTGCCGCCGGCCTTGCCGCCGTTCCCGGCGGCCGCCGTTGCTTCCCGCTTGGCCGCAAGCGCCGCGCGCGGCTCGACTCTGAGGCCCCGGTCCCACAGAAACTCGGGCTCCTTGAGCCGCTTCGCGGCCCATCGCGATTGCACGAACAGATGGTCGCTCAGGCGATTGACGTAGGCCAGCAGACGGTCGTTTATCGGCTCGACCCGCCTTAGCGACCAGCACACCCGCTCGGCGCGCCGGCATACCGTGCGCGCCTGATGGAGGAAGGCGTTGAGCACGCCACCGCCGGGAAGCGTGAAAGAGTTGAGCGGCTTGAGCTCGGCCTGCATCCTATCCATCTCTTCCTCGAGCTTTTTCGTTTCGGCCGCGCCGATCTTGTGCATCCCGGCGTACTCGGCGGGCGGCGGCGTCGCAAGCTCGGAGCCGACGTCGAAGAGCTCGTTCTGAATCCGGCGCAGGCTCTCCGAGTACCAGCCGTAGTCCTTGCCGAAGCGGCGCTTGTAGGAGGGGAGATAGGTGCGCACGATACCGACGATCGCGTTGAGCTCGTCGATCGTGCCATAAGCCTCCAGGCGCGCGCCCTCCTTGGCGACCCGCGCACCGCCGACTAGGGCGGTCAGGCCGCGGTCGCCGCTGCGCGTGTAGATCCGTGTCAGCCGAATCGCCATCCGGTGCAGCCTGTGGCGTGAATCCCGAGCCTCGTCGGCGCCGACGCCGAAGCGCTAGAGGCCGGCCTTGCGCCGCAG
>DASXMQ010000282.1:0-3117 GCA_036495625.1 Binataceae bacterium (SeqCode)
AATTCGCGAGTATAATCGAGATAGTCGCGCGAGGCGCGGCTGTTCGGCGTTATCAGATCTTCCTGGCCGGTGTGAAATTCGAGCCGCGCTCTTGTGTAGAAGACCGAGGCGATCGAAAGCGCGAGCGCGCACAGCAGCACCAGGTAGGGCCGCTCGATACTGATCTGCGCAAGCGCGCGGAAAATTCGGTATTTCAAGCTCAAGTAATTCTCCCGGCGCGGGTGGGGCAGGAAGGATGACAAGCGCAATGCATCCCCGCCGCGAGCCGGAGTCCGTCGTATACCGCCAAAATTTTGGTCTGGCCTGACCCGGAGAGGTCAGCGCCCGAGCAGATGCTCCCGCAGTGCGCTCAGATGCCTGGCCGCCTCTTCCCGCATCACCGCCTCATCCTCCGGCTCGCCGTGCGCGGCCAATGCCGAAGCCACGGCGATCGAAACTACGACCAGTGCAAATGCGAGCCTCCACCCCATGATATTTTCTCTGCGCGCCTTCTCGGCGGCGAGCTCCCCGTCGCGATCGCCACGCGAGCACGGCGTTCGCCACTACCCGGCGGACGCCCGGCGAACGGCCATCCAGTTCAAACGCTATCAGGTTTGATCCGGCGAGACGATAGGGAAACCGGTTGAAACTGCGGGCGAAATCGTCGCCCCCGCGACGTTTGCGGAGCGAAGGACCATTGCTCGCGTCAGACTACCTTGTCCGGCTCCGCCCCGACGACCAGCGAGTAGCGGCCGCGATCCGAAGACAGTTGCACTGGCGCGTCGAAAGCGCGGCTGAGCGTCGCCGAGGTCATCACTCGCGCGCGCCGACCGGCGGCGAGCACGCGCCCCGCGCGCATCACCAGGACGTGGGAAAAGCCGGCGACGATTTCTTCGACGTGATGGGTGACGAGGACGAGGGTCGGCGCACCGGCGCGCCCGAGCAGACGTTCGACGAACGCCAGGAAGTGCTCGCGCGCTATCGGGTCGAGACCCGCGCACGGCTCGTCGAGCACCAGCAAGCGCGGGTCGGCCATCAGCGCGCGTCCGATCAGCACCCGCTGGCGTTCGCCCTGGGAAAGGAAGCGCCAGGGGCGCTCGCTCAGGTATTCGGCTTCGACCTCGCGCAGGATTTCGGCCGCGCGCCGCGCCTCGGCCTCGCCGACTTCGCCCCACATCCCGATCATCGCGCGCCGTCCGCTCGCGACCGCGTTGAGCGCGTTCTCATGCGGCGGCATCAACTGGCGAATCGACGAACTGACCAGGCCGATCCGCGTGCGCAACTCGCGCCAGTCGGAGCGGCCGTAAGTTTCGCCCAGCACCCGTATCGTTCCGGCGGTCGGCGCCAGATAGCCGGTGAGCACGCTTAAGAGCGAGGTCTTGCCCGAACCGTTGGCCCCGAGGATGACCCAGTGCTGGCCCGCCTCGACCCGCCAGTCAACCGAATCGAGGATGAGCGCGTCGCGGTCCACGCGGAGCCCTGCGACCTCGATTATCGGCGGGCTTGCTTCGGGCATTGCCGCGGGCGTCGCGGGTGAGGTTTTTGGACTGCTCGGAGGCATCGCGGGCGATAGGGATTCGGCGCGGGGCTCAACTCTAGTTGATCACGGAGAGGACTGACAGCCCGCACGAAGAGGACTGACAGCCCGGCAGCGCCGTCTTAAGTTCCCTCCCTCAAGACTGTGAGGGAGGGAGTGAAGACGCCTCGCAAAAACGTCGGAAACAGCTCCAAGCTGCTTCCCCAAAGAGGGAGAAGGTCGGAAGGAGCCCGACGCCGTTGTATGCGCGCGGCGGGCGCGGCTAGAATTGAGTTAAGGACCCGCCCGTCGGCGCTACCTTATGGGTCATTTCGGAAATGGCGGCGGCGGGTTCGAACTGCCGGAAAATGCCAAGAGATTCGTTCAACCGCGAAATCGACTACCTGCGCATCTCGGTTATCGACAACTGCAATCTTCGCTGCGTCTATTGCATGCCGCTCGACGGCCTGCGCTTCCTGCCGCGCGAGGAGCTGCTCACGCCCGCCGAAATCGAACTGGTGGTGCGCGCCGCCGTAAGCGTCGGCTTTCGCAAGTTTCGCCTGACCGGCGGAGAGCCGACGCTGCGCGCCGACCTGCTCGAAATCGTCGAGCGTCTCGCCGCAGTCCCGGGCCTCGGCGACCTCGCGCTGACCACCAACGCGCTCTTGCTGCCGAAGCTCGCGAAGCCGCTTAAGGCGGCCGGGCTCGGGCGGATAAACGTCCACCTTGACAGCCTCAATCCGCTCACGGTCGAGCGGCAGATGCGATGGGGCAGTTTCGCACGCGTGTGGGTGGGGATCATGGCGGCCGAGGCCGCCGGGCTGGTCCCGATCAAGCTCAACGCGGTGGTGGCGGCTGGCTACAACGAGGAGGACGTGGTTGACCTCGCGGCTCTGACTGTCGCGCGCGACTGGCACGTGCGGTTCATCGAGCTGATGCCGCTTGGCGGCGGCGAATGCGCGGCGGTTTCGATCAAGCGCTACGTCTCGAACATCGAGACGCGGCGGCGGATCGAAGTGGCGCTCGGGCCGCTCTACGAGCTCGAATCGAGCAATCCGTCTGACGAAGCGCGCAACTACCGGCTGCCCAACGCCGCCGGCGTGGTCGGCTTTATCAGCCCGGTAAGCGAGCCGTACTGCGGGACGTGCAACCGGATGCGGCTTACCGCCGACGGCAAGTTCCATCTGTGCCTGCTGAATGACGACGAGATGGACGTGCGCAAGGCGCTTCGCACAGGGGGCGGGATGGAAGCGGTCGCGCGTATCCTGATGCGCGCGGTCGAGCTCAAGCCGACCGGCCATCACCTGCTCGAAGGCCGCTCGACCCGCGAGCGTTCGATGTACCAGATCGGCGGCTGAGACAGAGAGCGCGCCTGCTCGCGCGCGCACCAGCGCGCCGCCGCGCTCGCGCGCTGGGCGAAGTGGCGCGAGGAGCATGGAGGTTCGTTAGAATCCGCCCAACGCATCGACGGTGATGCGGCTGAGTTGCGCCAGCCGCTCGACCTCCCGGTAGGATAGTTCGCGCACATCGGTTTGCAGGCAGGTGCAAACTTCAGAGACCTTCCACGCCCATCCGTCGCGCCGCACTCTATGGGTTACCGGACGGCTATCAGTCATGGCGAG
>DASXMQ010000283.1:0-12195 GCA_036495625.1 Binataceae bacterium (SeqCode)
TATGCGGACGAACGCGAGTTCGTCCGCGGCGCCGAGGCGTTCATGACGCGCGTCGCGGGCTAGCCGCGCCGAGCATCGCGAGATGGAGGCGCGGAGGCACGCCGCGCCGTGGCAAGCTTCCCGGCAGCGGCGCGGGCCTAGATCAATTTCTCGCGCCGCAGCTCTTCGATCTCCGTGGCTTTCAGCCCCAAAAGCCCGCCGTAAACCTGCTCGTTGTCGTGGCCAACTCCGACCGAGCCGCGCAGGATCTTGCCCGGGGTCTTGGAGAACTTCGGCACGATTCCGATGCCCTTCACCTTGCCCGCCTGCTCATCGACCCATTCGACGTGCATGTCGCGCGCCTGGTATTGCTCGTTCTCCGCCATGTCCTTGCTCGACATGATGCGGTTGCAGGCGACATTGTGCTCGTTCATGTGCCGCACGACTTCCAGGGCGGGCCGCTCGTTGATCCATCCACGCAAGAGCGCGTCGAACTCGATCCCTTCCATCGATTCGATGTCCAGACGCGCCTTCTGCCACTTGGGGTCCGCCGGATCGAGACCGATCGCCCGCACCACGCGATCATAAACCTCGCCAATTGCGCCCAGCACCACCCATCCGTCCTTGGCCTCGAAGCTGTCGAGCGGCTGGAAACCCTGGGCCTTGTTGCCGGAGCGCTCGCGTACCAGCCCCTGCTGGAAGTATTCGACCATCGTGCCGCCAAGCGTGCGATGGATCGCTTCGTACTGCGCCATGTCGATCGCCTGTCCCTTGCCGAAGCTCCGTGCGTAGGTCAGCCCGGCCAGCGAAGCCCACAGCGTGAACAGCGCGGTCAGGTAATCGCCCGTCCACGGTGCGGCGCGCGAGGGCGGCGTGTCCGGGAAGCCGGTCTGGTGCATGATCCCGCCGAAGGCCTGGCCCACGATGTCGTACGAGGTGCGGCCGATATAGTCCGGATGGCCATACTGGCCGTAGGAGCTGACGTGCGCGATCACGAGCTTCGGATTGAGCTTCCATACCGAGGCGTCGTCGAGGCCCCACTTCGGATAGGTTCCGGCCTTCGAGCTTTCCATCCAGATATCGGCGCGTTCGATCAGCCTCAGGAACAGGTCGCGGCCGCGCTGCCGGGTGAGATCGAGCGAGACGCAGAAGACGTTGCGCCGCTCCTGCACCCAGTTGGTCGCAGTCTCGCCCTTGCCGTCGCGCGTCTTGAGCCGGATGCCGACCGTGCGCCATCCGACGTCGCCTACGCCGGGACGCTCGACCTGGATCACCTCGGCGCCCATCTCGGCGGCAAGGGCTGCCGCAAACGGTTGGGCGATGAGAGTGCCGCTGGAAACGATCTTGACCCCCTGCAGCGGTCCAAATGCCTCGGGTACAAGCGTTTTCTCCGCCATCTACTGACCTCCTGCCAATTCGGCCCCAGTCCGTGAGCCTCGAATCATGCACCGTTTTCCGCGAGGCGGGCAACCCGACCGCGCCGGCGGCGGCCGGAATTGCAAGACCTCGTGAGAATTCACGTGATTTCGCGGGACTTCGCCGGACATTTGCCGCGTTCTCAAGCCGGGTTATTATGGTTATGTAATAGGGGACGCGGGGCCAGTCTGGATTATAGCTATCTGAAGTGCCGCCATCGACGGGATTTTTGCCAGCGCTATGCCGGATTGCTTGCCCAACTCGGTGACAAATTTCCTCCAAATTCCTGCCACGGTTCGCCGCGATGGGGGTTCGCCGCGATGAACGACACGATCGATCGCCGCGAGCTTACCTTCATGGCGCTGGCCGGACTGGTCGGCGGAGCGCTCGGATGGATTCCGGTCGAACTCGTCAACCACAACCGCACCCTGAACGAGCCGCAAACGTCCTGGATGCTGGTGAGTGGGACACTCTCGATGGCACTGCTGCTCGGCATGCTCGGCGGATTGATCATGGCCGCGCAGGGCAAAAGTCTCGAAATTACGCCGGCCGCCAGGCGCCGCTTCCTGCGCGGCTTCCTCGTCTGCTTCGTGCTGGGAATTCCCTCGGTCTATTACTCCAACGTTGTCTTCTCCTACATCCTCTCGGAGGTCGGCTTCGGCACGCAGCCCGTCTCGATCGCCTACCTCCTGGCGGCGCGCGCCGCGAGCTGGACGCTGATGGGTCTGATGGCCGGCGCCGGCGTAGGGCTTGCGAGCTTCTCGCTGCGCAACGTCATCAAGGGCGGGATCGGCGGATGGGTCGGCGGCTTTGTCGGCGGGATCGCATTCGATCCGCTGAACGCACTGACCGGCGGCGGACTGCTCTCGCGGCTCATCGGATTCAGCGTGCTTGGCCTCATGATCGGGCTGCTCATCGGGCTGGTCCAGGAGCTGACGAAAAGCGCGTGGCTCAAGGTCGAAGCCGGGCGCCTTCGCGGACGAAGCTTCAATATCGATCGTGCGGTGGCGACGCTCGGCCGCGCGGAGGAAAATGTGGTCGGGCTCTTCGGCGATCCCGGTGTCCAGCCGCGCCATGCGGTAATCGAGCGGCGCGGCAATAGCTACGTGCTGAAGAGCCTGGCTGTGCAGCAGGGCGTGTTGCTCAACGGCAGCCGGGTCGAAACCGCCGAGCTAAGCGAAGGCGATCGAATCAAGATCTCGGAATATGACCTGAGCTTCCATCTAAGAGGCGCGAGCGCGGGCGTGCGCCCCGCGCCCGCATTCCTGCGGCAGCCGAGCGCGCCCGTCCGCCCTGCCGCCGCATCGCAGGCGGGACAACCAGCGGCGGGACAAATCGCAATACCGTGTCTCGTCGATTCCAACGGCGGCAAGCACGAGTTGCGGCCTGGAGGACCGACGACGCTCGGCCGCGCGATCGACAACGATATCGTCCTCGCCGACGCCTCGGTGTCGCGCCATCACGCGGCGATCGTGCCGCAGAACGGCGGTTTTGCCCTGCGCGACCTGGCCAGCCAGAACGGCACGTTCGTCCGCGGGCAAAAAATCAAGGACATCTGCCAGTTGGCTAACGGCGACGATCTGCGCCTGGGCGACGCGCCGTTTGTGTTCCACGGTTGATCCGGCATGGCTGACACGGGAACCGCACGGGCGCGCTTCTGTTCGCAATGCGGACAGCCGGTGGTGGTCGCAGACGCCACGTTCTGCAAACAATGCGGCGCGCGGCTCGGCGCAGGATGGCTTGCCGATGTGAGTTCGCCGGCGCTGCTCGCGTTCGTGCTCAGCGTGGTGCCGGGACTGGGGCATTTCTACGCCGGACGGACCGGACGCGCTATCGGATGGTTCTTTGGGGCGCTCGTGGCTTATGGCACTTCGACGTCGTTGGGCATGCTGATCCAATTGATATGCGCGGTGGCGGCTGCGCGCGCGGCGACGCTCGACGCGGACCGGCGCGGGCCGCGCTCCTCGCGATCGCTGGCGGCGGGATCGCGGGCCCACTAGTCGCGCTTTCGCGATGATAGCGCCAAACACCATAGTCGGCGGCCGTTACCGCGTCGTGAAACCGCTCGGCGGCGGCGGGATGAAGCTGGTTTACCTGGCCGAAGACCTGCGCCTTGCGGCGCGCCGATGCGCGCTCGCCGAGGTCGTGGACACTTTCACCAGCCCTGACGCGCAACGCCAGGCGATCGACGCCTTCCAGCGCGAGGCCGACATGCTGGCGCGGCTCAACAACGAACACATCCCTCGTGTCTTGGACCGCTTCAGCGAACAGAACCGCCATTACCTCGTGATGGAGTTTATCGACGGCGCAACGCTCGAGGAGGAAATGAAGCAGAGCGGCGGCCGGCTGGCCGAGCCGCGCGTGATCGATATCGCGCTGCAGATTCTCGCCACGCTGGAATACCTGCACGGACTCGAGCCGCCGGTAATCTACCGCGACCTCAAACCGTCCAATGTGATGATGATGGCCAACGGGCAGGCCAAGCTCATCGACTTCGGCATCGCGCGCCATTTCCAGCCACTGCAGAACGCGACGATGATCGGCACGCAGGGCTACGCGCCGCCCGAACAATATCGCGGCAAGGTCGAGCAGCGCTCTGACCTCTACGCGCTCGGCGCGACGATGCATCATGCGCTGAGCGGGCGCGATCCGGCCAACGAAGCGCCGTTCAGCTTTCCGCCGCTAGCCACGCTCTGTCCCGGTCTTAAGCCCGCGCTGACGGCGCTGGTTGACGAAGCTCTTGCCTACGACGTCGAGCGCCGCGTGCCGAGCGCGGCGGAGTTCAGGCGCCGACTGGAAAATATTCGCGACGGAGTCGCGGGCGAGAACGCCGCCGCGGCGATCGCGCATGCAAATGGCGAAGCGCACGCGCCAGCCGCGCCATCGCCTCATCCCGCCGCCGCGGGGCAGGCCGCGCCCGGCGCACGGTCGCAACTTCGGCTGCCGCTCGGCAGCCCCGGCCATCCGCGAGCCGCCTCGCACTCCGCACCGACGCTGCTCCGCGCCGATTCGGAGATCGAATGCTCCAGATGCGCGCGTGCAATTCCTGCGGACTCACGCTTCTGTTCCTTTTGCGGGGCGGAGATCGCTTTGCCGCCGGCCTCCGGCGGCGTCGAGGCCAATCATGAGGCGGCCACCGTGCTGCTCTCCGTCCCGCCGCAGGAAGGCGAGAGGCCCCGCCCGTTTTCACGCGCCTACCAGCCGGCGCGCGGCGCGCGCCGCCCAATCCTTGTCCTGGTGCTGATCTTCGTGGGCGCTTTCGCGGCTGTCAAAACCGTTACATATCTGCTCGAAGCCGGTCCCCCAGGTTATCCGGGCGCGAGCGCACCCGACTCGACGCGCGCCGACGCACCGCCGCCGGCCGTGCCGGCGCCAGATACCTCCGCGCCGGACGCGTCCGCACCGGGGGCCGAGCCCGATTCGCCGGCGCCCGATTCAGCGCCGGGCGTTTCTCCGCTTCGCGCCGCGCGGCTCGACGCTTTTCGCGCCGCGCTAGACGCCGGTGGGCTGACTGGCGTGCACTTCCGAATGGTCGGCGACACGATGGAACTGACCGGCACGGTGCCGACCGCGACCGATGAAGCGATGGTGCAGATGCTCGCGCTCAACGTCGCCGGCGTGGTCTCGTTGAAAGATCATCTGCGCGTGCAGAGCACGCCCTAGGTGCGTCCGCCGGGGCGCCTGGCGCCTTTTCCAAGCCACCCCGGCAATGTGAGAATCGCCGCATTATGCTTATCGACCTGCATGTCCATACCCTGCTCTCTTCGGATTCCAACATCGCGCCCGAAGCGTACGTCGAGGCCGCCGCGCGCGCGCCGCGCCGCCTCGACGCGATTTGCTTCACCGAGCATCGCCTGTTCCCCGCCGACGCGGACCTCGATCGGCGCTACGCCGACCTGACGGAGCGGTTCGGCGTGATGGTGTTCAAGGGGATCGAAGCCGACACCAACCTGGGCCATCTGCTGCTGTTCGGGGTGACGCGCGAGGTGATACGGCGTTTCGACCTGAGCTCGCGGATGCTCAAGAGCGACTCGCTTATCGAGGTTGTCCACGGCGAAGGCGGGATCGCTGTCCCGGCGCATCCGTTTCGCGATTCGGGCTTCGGCCCGCAACTCGACGAGCTCTGCGCGCGCCATGGCGCCGCGCTCAGCGTGATCGAGGCGCTCAACGGCCAGAATTCGCTGCGCGAGAACGAGGCGGCAATGGTCGCGACGGAAAAGCTCGGGCTCGTCGGCGTGGGCGGAAGCGACGCGCACTTCGTCACGCCGAAATGGTTTCTCACCTGCGCCACCGAGCTGGAGCGCGACGTACGCGACATCGAGGGTCTCTGCGCCGAGCTGCGGGCCGGCCGCGCCCGCTCGTTCCGCTTCGAAGCGGCGCCGCCGCCAGCAAGCGAGTAGCCGCCCGCGTTCGCAGCGGCATGCGTGCGGCAGCCTCGCGCGCTCAGCTATGCCACGGCTCGACCAGGATCTTCGCGTGACGCTCGGGCGAGGCGAGATCCTCGAAGGCCTGCGCGACGCCCTCGACCCCGACCTTGCCGGTGACCAGCGGATCGCCGTTGACTTTCCCCTCGGCCAGGTTGTGCAGCGTGGCGGCGAACTCCTCGCCGGTGTAGCCGAGCACGAACTGCAGATTCAGTTCCTTGTTGATCCCGAACAACGGCTCGATATGGTCGCGCTCCATGCAGACGCCGACGATGACCATCCGCGCATGCGGCGGCGCCGCGGCCATTATCGCCTCGATCACTCCCGGCACGCCGACGCATTCGAAGATGACGGCGGGACGCCGCACCGGCCCCGGCATCCACGGCGGCAATTGCGGAGCGCGCGCGGGATCCTTGTAAACGGCAAGCTCGCGCCAACTCTCGTAGGGCGACTTGTCCCTCGGATCGACCACGACGTCGGCGCCCATCTCCTGCGCGAGCGCGCGCCGGCGCGGCGAAAAGTCCGCGGCGACGATCGGATGCACGCCCTTGAGCTTGAGCGCGGCGATCACCGCGAGGCCCACCGGACCGCATCCGATGACCAGCGGCGCGTCGTCCTGCTCCAGCCGCGCCTTGACCACCGCGTGATAGCCGACCGCCAGCGGCTCGGTCAGCGCGGCGCGTTCGGTCGGCAATCCGTTAGGCACTTCGAGCAGCAGCTTCTCGGTAAGCCGCATATATTCGCCGTAGCCTCCGGGATGGTCGTTGGAGTAGCCGACGGTTTCGGCGCCGCCCGGCCGGATAAGCACCGGCATCGCGCAGACTCGCGCGCCGGGTTTGCAGCGGCGCTGCGTCTGTGGTCCGTAGTCAACGACCTCGGCGCAGAACTCGTGGCCCATCACGATGTCCCGTTTGAGGTCCATGATAAACGGGCCGCCGGAGCGCCGCGCGCCTTCGACCAGTTTCTCGGCGTGCTTGAGCGCGTGCAGGTCGGAGCCGCAGATTCCGCAGGCAACCGTCTTGACCAGCGCCTCGCCGTGACCCGGCACGGGCGTCGGAATATCGTCAACCACGAGTTTCCTGTTACGCATCACGGCAGCGCGCATGACGTTGTCCTCCGAAATTTTCTGCGAGAGTTCCGCAAAATTTCTCAATGTTGCCTGAGCGGTCCCCGCGATTCTTCTACCACCCCGGAGAGTCTTGCGGGTAATGCGGCGGCGGCGCGGTTACGATCCTTCAAGCTCCTGCACAAACCGGCGCAGGTCGGCGGGGCGTCCTGCGGCCATGATGGTATCCCCGGATTTGAGCTTGCGGTCCGGCGAAATCGGAACGAATCCGTCGTCGCCCTCGCCGCCCTTCTGTACCGCCAGCACGCTCACGCCGAAACGCGCGCGCGGCGCGAGTTCGACCATGGTCTTGCCGCCGGCGGATGGCGGCACGGTGATGCGCATCAGGCGGTAGCCGGTTGCCCAGAAGATACTGGTGCCGGTATTGGCGAGAGTCGAGAGCGAAACCGTCATCCGGTTGAGCACCTGGCTTATCTCCTTGCGCGCGATGATGCCGGCCAGACGATGACCGCGTTTGCCGGGGACCGTCTCCACCACCGGCAGTTCCTCCAGGTCTTCGGATTCCATCAGTTGCGCGGCCTCGTCGAGATTGGAGTCGGTCGCCACCACCGGACAGTTGCGCCGGCAGATATCGTAGGCGTTGACCAGCCCGATCACGTCGGCCTGGCTGCCCAGCGTCGCGACCAGGTCGTGCGTCACGATAAGGCCGACGAGTCCGCCCGCGTCGTCAACCACCGGCAGCGTTGTCTGCGCGGTGTCGCCCGCCGCCTGCAGGACTTCGGTGAGCGGCGCGTTGGAGCGCACGACCGCGGGCTCGTGCGACATGACGCTCTCGACCGGCACCTGCGTCAGCACCATCCGTTCGCGCCCGATATCGAGCATCTTGCCCGCGCGCGCGAGCGGGTATGTGTCGATCGATTCGCGCTCGAGCGAACGCGCGACCACCAGCGCGCTCACCACCGCGATCATCGCGGGCAGCGCGATCTGATAGTTCTCGGTCATGTCGAGGAGCAGGAACAGCGCGGTCAGCGGCGCATGTGTGACGCCGCAAAGAAACGTACCCAGCCCGACCAGCGCGTAGGATCCGCGCGGCCCGGTGAGCTTCGGCAGGATCGAGGCGATCGCGCGCTGAAACGTCGCCCCGGCCATCGTGCCGATAAAAAACGTCGGCCCGAAGACGCCGCCCGGCGCGCCGCATCCGAGCGACACGCTGGAGGTGAAGAACTTGGCCGCGGCGAGCGCGAAGGTCTTCCCGATTCCGAAGTGCCCCTCCATCGCGCGGTTGATCGTCGGATAGCCGTCGGACAGATTCTGCGGCAGCGGTATCGCGATAAGGCCGACTACCACCAAGCCGAGCGCAAGGCGCACCCACTGCGGTATCTTGAGTCTGCGGAAGGCCGCGCCGGTGGCATGGAAAAAATGGATATAGGCTGCGCTCAGCGCGCCCAACAGGATGCCCATCACAGCGTACGACGCCAGTTCCCAGTAGCTGCGCAGCACGAACGCCGGGGGCTGAAAGACCGCACTGTCGCCGGTAAGCGCCCGCGAAAACACCACCGCGCTCACGGTCGCGACCAGAAGCAGCGTCAGATTGTTCAGTTCGGTCTCGCCGAGCAGCACGATCTCCTGCGCGAACAGCACACCGCCGACCGGAGCATTGAAGGTGGTGGCAATCGCAGCGCCCGCGCCGGCGGCGACCAGGACCTTGGCGCGGTCGGCGGGCATCCGGCGCAACTGCGCGACCGCGGAACCGATCGCGCCGCCGATCTGCGCGATTGGCCCCTCGCGTCCGACCGACGCGCCGCATCCGAGCGACAGCGCCGCGCCCATCGCCTTGAGCACGATCCAGCGCCGTTTGATCCGTGCGCTGCCGAGATTCACCATTTCGAGAAAATTCGGGAAGCCGTAACCCAGCACGTCGCCCGGAAACAACGAATTGAGCGCGATCATCCCCGCCCCGCCGCTCAGCAACACTATCGGCACGAGGCCCAGATGGAGGCCGCCGCGCTCGATCCCGAGGGCGAACCACTCGAGGCCGAGAAAGATCCAGGTGAAGAATTCGATCAGCGCGCGAAAGCCCAGGTTGCCGAGCGCGGCCAGCACGCCGACCAGCGCTGCCAGCAGAATCTGCAGCGTGTAGTTGAGCTCGTCGGCGCGTAGCGATAGCGATCGCGGTAGCCGCATCAGGCCAGCGTCCTCCTCTTTCATCCTCGGTGCGCGCCGCTTAAGCCGCGCGCCAGCGGCGCTTTTGCCGGCGCTCCACGCCCTAGACGCCCAGGAAGCGGCGCACGACGGCGAGAAACTCCGCAAGGCGGTCGTGATGCACCCAGTGGCCGGCATTGCTGATGGTCACCAGTTCGGCGCTGCGGAATGCCTTCAGGCGTCCGTCGCGCTCCCAGTCGCCCGCCCACGACTCATCTCCGCGCACCAGCAGCGTGGGACAGCGTATGCGGCCCCAGATCTCGGTCGCGTCCTTGAGATTGAAGAGATATGGCGAGTGCGCGCGCGTGTAGTTGTCGAACTTCCACGAATAGGTACCGTTCTCGTTGCGCCGCACGCCGTGGATCGTCAGGTGGCGCGCCTGCTCGAGGCTGAGATGCGGATTGGCGACGCGCATCCGCTCCAGCGCCTGTTCGACCGTCGCGTACTCGCGCGGCTTGCGCTGGGCGAGGGCGCGCATATCGCCGACCCAGCTATCCATCCGCTCGTAGGCGGGCGTATCCCGGATCATCGCCGCGGGCGGTCCCAGCCCCTCGATCGCGACCAGCGCCTTGACCGAGTCGGGATACACGCCGGCCGCCTGCAGCGCGACTCCTGCGCCGAGCGAATGGCCGATGAGTGTGACCGGGCCGCCGGCGACCGCGTTCATGAGCTGATACAGGTCGAGCACGTGATCGACCATCGCGTAGCTGCCGCCGATAGCCCAATCGGAATCGCCGTGTCCGCGCAGATCGGGAGCGATCAGATGAAAATGGTTGCGCAACTCGAGGGCGACCCAGTCCCAGTTGCGGCAATGGTCGCGGCCGCCGTGCACCAGGATAGCCATCGGCTTGTCCGCGTTGCCCCAATCGACGTAGTGAAGCTTGAGCCGCTGCGAATAGAAGTAGTGCGATGTGGGACCGATAATGTCAGTCATGACTCCTCCTGCTGGCCGCTGACGCGGCCCTTGGGCGGCCCGCGCCCATCGAAGTCCCCAGGGCGCCGGCGCGGCCCGCCCTATAATCCAATCGAAAGCGGGCAAAGCCGCAAGAGCTTCCGAAGACGAGCGATCCACTCATTTTTCATGTATTTTTGTACACGCATGCGCCGTTTTCCCATCGTGACCGTCGACGTCTTCGCTTCGCGCGCGCTCGAGGGCAATCAACTCGCGGTCTTCACCGACGCGCGCGGCCTCGGCGACGCCGAGATGCAGGCGCTTGCGCGCGAGATGCGCCTGGCCGAGACGAGCTTCATCGTTCCGCGCGACGCGGCGGTCGAGCACGAGCGAGGAGTCGCCGTGCGCATCTTCACCATCGCGGAGGAGCTGCCGTTCGCGGGCCATCCGACGCTCGGCACCGCGTTCGTAATCGCTAACTTGCGCGGCATCGACGAGGTTACGCTAGACCTCAAGGCCGGCCCGATCACAGTGCGCTTTGCCGAGCGCGACGGCAGACGCTTCGGCGAGATGATGCAGCGCGATCCGGTCTTCGGGATGCGCCATCGCCCCGCGGACGTCGCGGCCGCCGCCGGCCTCGCGCCCGAAGCGATCGACACCTCGCTGCCAATCGAAACTGTCTCAACCGGCTTTCCGTTCGCGATCGTACCGCTGCGATCGCTGGGGGCGCTCACCGGCCTGAATCTCGACGTGCGCCGCGCGGAAGCGTATCTCGGCGGCGGCGACGCGCGGCTTTTCTATTTCGTCACCCGCGCGACCGGCTCGCCGGAGACGCGGCTCCGCGCCCGGATGATCTTCTATGCCGGCGAGGATCCAGCGACCGGCTCGGCGGCGGGATGCGCCGCGGCCTGGATGGTGCGTCACGGAGTGGCGAAGCCTGGCGAGCAGGCGACAATCGAGCAGGGAATCGAAGCGCGCCGGCCGAGCCAGATTTTCGTGTGCGCCGCGCTTGCCGGCTCGCGCGTCCACGACGTGCGCGTCGGCGGCCATTGCGTCGAAGTGCTGCGCGGCGAGCTGGCAATTCCGTGAGAGAGCGCCGAGCGGATCGTTCGTGCGATCCGGGATCCTTCGACTCGCGCAGCGCTCGTTCAGGATGACAAAAAAGGGACGATACGCTGCCGCCGGAAATGACCATGCGCGCCCGCCGGAAGAAACCATGCGCTGCTGCCGGAAGAGACCATGCGGCCCTTGCCGGATCTGCACGATGACCTTGCTCGAAAAAAAAGCCTGGCGTGCTCGGGATAAGGCTAAGGCTCGATCTTATTGCAGACGGAACGGACCAACGACGTCGGGGCGACTAAGAGAGATCGACAGTGACGGGGGCGCGTTCGCCGCTTTCTGGCCGACCGTCCGCCGATTCGGGCTAGTGCAGATTCGGATGCACGTCGTCGAGCGTCGCCCGGAGCCGGCTCACGATATAATCGATCTCCTCGGGACCGATCACGAATGGCGGCGTCACCATCACCGCGTCGCCGCCCGGCCGCGCCATCCCGGTCGCCGGATAGACGAACAGCCCGCGCTTCAGTCCGGCCGCGACCACCCGGCTCGCAACCTTCATCGCCGGCGGATATGGCGCGCGCGAGGCGCGGTCGCTCACCACCTCGACGCCCCAGAACATCCCGGCGCCGCGGATGTCGCCGACCATCGGATGGCCTGAGAGCTCCTCCTTGAGCTGCGCACCGAGCCGCGCGCCAATCGCGGCCGCCCGCTCGACCAGCTGCTCGCGCTCCATGATCTCGAGCACGCGCTCGGCGACGGCGCAGGCGGTGGGATGCGAGCTGTAGGTGTAGAACATGAAGTCGGCGCCCTTAGCCTCGCACTGCTCGACCAGCTCTTCCCGCACCGCGATCATGCCCATCGGCATGTAGCCGCCGGCGAGGCCCTTGCCGCCGACCAGGATGTCGGGAATGACGTTCCAATGATCCACGGCGAAACGGCGTCCGGTGCGGCCGAAACCGGTCATCACTTCGTCGGCGATCAGCAGCACGCCATGGTGCTGGCAGATCTCGGCAAGGCGCGGCCAGTACTCCTTGACCGGCGGCACCGAGCCGCCCGCCGAACCCATCATCGGCTCGGCGATAAACGCCGCGATCGTGTCCTCGCCCTGGCGATTGATCTCCTCTTCGAGCGCATTGGCGCAATCGATATCGCATCCG
>DASXMQ010000284.1:0-35907 GCA_036495625.1 Binataceae bacterium (SeqCode)
CGGGTACTGCACCTTGACTGCGACTTCTTCGCCGTTTTTGAGCCGCGCGCGATGGACCTGGCCGAGCGAGGCCGCGGCGAATGCCCGCGGCTCGAAATCCGCGAAGAGCTGTTCCGGGCGTTTGCCGAGTTCGCGGCGAATCTGCTGCGCGATCAGCGCGTAGTCCATCGGTGGCACGCCGTCGCGCGTCGTCTTGAGCAGATCGATCGCCTCGACCGGCAGCAGATCCTCCCGCATCGAGAGCATCTGCACCAGCTTCATGAACGCGCCGCGAAGCTGGGTGGAGCTTTCGACGATGCGCCGGGCGTTGCGGATGTGAGTGGCGAGCAGTTCGCGCTCGTGGCTGGCGGCGTCGAGGAACGGCCTGCGCAGCGACGTCCACAGGTAGCTGGTGCCGACTTGCGAGGCGAGGCCGCCCATCTTAAGCGCCCGGCGCGTGCGCCCCGAAGTGATCGGCTTGTTCGACTTTCCGCTCACGTCCGCTCCCGCGCGATCCCGACGCGATTCATGAGCGTGGCGGCGAAGGCGGCGCCGAAACCGTTGTCGATATTGACCACGGTGACCCCGCTCGCACACGAATTGAGCATCCCGAGCAGCGCCGCCACGCCGCCGAACGCGGCGCCGTAGCCGACGCTGGTAGGCACCGCGATCACCGGCTTGTCGGTCAATCCCGCCACCACCGAGGGCAGCGCCCCTTCCATCCCGGCCGCAACGATCAGTACCGCGGCCGCGTGCACGCGCTCAAGGTTGGCGGTCAGCCGATGGATGCCGGCGACGCCGACGTCGTAGAGCCGCTCGACCGCGTTGCCGAAGAGCTCGGCGCAGAGCGCCGCCTCCTCGGCCACCGCCAGGTCGGAGGTTCCGGCGCAAATGACCATCACGCGTCCGTGCCCGCGCTGCGCGGGGCTGCGCTTGACGATCACGCCGAGCCGGGCTTCCGAATGATAGACGAGGCCGCGCAGGCGGCGGCGCAACTCACGCGCCTTTTTCGGGTCAAGCCGCGTGACCACCAGGTTGGCGCCGCCCTCGACGACGCGCGCGCCGATCGCCGCGATTTGCGCGGCGCTCTTGCTCTCGCCGAAAATCACCTCGGGCACCCCGCGGCGCAGCGCGCGATGCTGATCGACCTTGGCGAAGCCGAGATCCTCGAACGGCATATGGCGCAGGCGTTCGAGCGCGGCGGCGGCGTCAAGCCTGCCCGCCGCGACCTGCTCCAGCAGCCGGCGCAAACGCTCCTCGGTCATCGCAATTGCTCTCGGAGCGGCCGCATTCCCCGGTCAGCGCCGGCGCGCCTGCTCGGCATACAGTGGCCGGACGGGTGTGATCAGAATTTCGCGTACCGCGCGCGAGTCGGCGCGCACCACCGTGAGCGTCGCTTCGCCTGCCTTGAGCTGTTCGCCGGGCCGGGGAATATGACCAAGACGTTCGACCACGAGCCCGCCGATCGTAGCATACTCGGCGCTTTCCGGCAGTCGCAGTCCGAAGCGCTCGTTGAGTTCGGTCACGGTCGCGCGCGCCGATGCGCCGAGCGCGCGCGGACTTATCACGCGCACCAGTTCCTCGCCCGGCGCGTGCTCCTCCTCGATTTCGCCCACGATCTCCTCGAGCAGGTCCTCGAGCGTGAGAATTCCGGCGGCGCCGCCGTACTCGTCCACGATCACGGCCAGGTTCTGTCCGGTGCGCTGGAAGGTGAGCAGCATCTGATCCAGCGGCGTGGATTCGGCATAGTACGCCACCTGGCGCATCACTTCGCTGACCGGGCGGCTCAGGTCGGGCGCCTCGAGGAGATCGAAGACGTGGAGCAGCCCCACGATGTTGACGATACGCTTTTCGAAGACCGGGATCCGGCTGAAGCCGGAGCGCCGCGCGATTTCGGCGGCTTCCGCGAGCGTGGTTTCGAGCGCGGCCGCCTCGACTCGCACCAGCGGCACCATCGCCTGGCGCGCCTCGGCGTTCCTGAAGCGGAAGATGCGGCTGATCATCTGGCGCTCGGCCGGCAGGATCGCGTCCGCGATCGAGGGCTGCGGCTGATCGGCAAGCGAGCGAATAATCAGGGCGAGGTCCTCGCGCGTGATGAACACGCTCTGCATCTCTGCGGGCACGCCGGCAAGCCTTCTGAGCCATCGGCTGACCACGGTTTCGGCCTGGAGGATCGGCCAGAAGGCGGCTTCGAGAGCGCGCAGTGGGGTCGCGGCGATGCGGGCGAAGCCGATCGGATGGCGGAAGGTCAGGAGTTTGGGCAACGATTCGCCGATGAGCAGGGTCAGCGGGGCCAGGATGAAGGGCGCGAGATAGGGATAGTGGGGTCCCAACTGATGCATGAACACGGTGAGCACGCTGGCGGCGATAACCGTCGCCAGGTTGGACCCGGTGAGCGTGAGCGCCAGCACCCGCTCGCGGCGGCGCAGCAGCGCGAGCAGCAGCGGAGTTTCGCGCCGGTCGCGCTCGTTGGCGGCCGCGAGCTTGGTCTCGTCGGTCACCACCATCGCGATTTCGCTGGCGGCGAAGAAGGCCTGCACCAGGATACAGGCGGCGATCGCGGCGATGAGCGCGCCTAGCTCCATCGCGTGAGCCTCACCTGCTCGATCGTCGCGCCGCGCACTTTTTCGACTGTCGCCTCGAATGCACCCAGGCGCAGTTGCTCGCCCGGCTGCGGGACGCGGCCGAGCCGGCGCAGCACCAGCGAGCTGAGCGTGCGTTCGTGGCCGCGCGGGGTAAAGGAATTGCCGCCGTCGAGCGCCTGGGTCAAGCGCGCGAGGCCGATCGTCCCGGAGGCGAGCCATGCCTGCTCGCCGGCAGGAGCGAGGTCAGGGCCTTCGAGCTCGAATTCGTCGCGCAATTCGCCAAACAGCTCTTCGAGCAGGTCTTCGAGCGTGACCAGTCCGAGAAGCTTGCCATATTCGTCGACCACGAAGGCGAGCTGGAAACGGCGCTGGCGCATCTCCTCGAACAATTCGCCGAGCGTCTTGCCCGGCGGCACAAAGTAGGCCTCTCGGACCAGCCGCTCCAGGCGCGGCGGCATCGACTCCAGGCGCCGGGCGATCAAATCCTTGGCCCGCAGCACGCCGACGATGTTGTTGAGATTGCCGCGGTAAACCGGGACGCGCGAGAAGTGGCCGTGGGCGACCTCGGCGATGATGCTTTCGGCCGGGGTGTCGAGGTCGAGCGAGAAGATGCGCTCGCGCGGCGTCATGATTTCGGAGACCCGCCGCGAACCGAAGGCAAATACCTTGTCGATCAGCTCGCGCTCGGCCGGCGCCACCTCGCCGAAACGTTCGCTCGCCACCAGCAGCGCCTTGAACTCGCTTTCCGAAAGCGGCGCGGCGGGCGTCGGCTCTTCAGGCACCAACAGCCGCACCAGCGGATGAAGCGCGAGCGCGGCCGAGGCCAGCGGCGGCGCGGTCAGCCGCGCCACCGCGGCGGGAAAGCCGAGGGCGAAGGTCTTGGGCGCGATGTCGCTGACCAGCAGCACCAGCACGAACATCACCGGCACCGAAATCCATCCTCCTGGCGGCCCAAGCCATGCCAGCAGAAAGGTTGTCGCCAGACATTCGGCGAAGACGTTGATCGCCTCGTTGAGCCCGATTATCACGAGCAGCGATTCGAGCGGGCGGCGCAGCAACGAATCGACGGCCTTGGCCGCCGCTTCGCCCAGGCGCGCGCGGGTGTGCTGCATCCGCGCCAGCGCGAAGAGCGCGGTTTCCGAGGCGGCGAGCAGCGCGCTCGCTCCGAGCAGCAGGATGACCAGCACTAACAGCATTGCCGAAAGTTCGATCGCCTATTCGTCCGAGCGCAACTGGTCCCATCCGGCCAGCGCAGGCGCACCGCCGCGCGACGCCGCGCGGCTCGCGTTGATCAGCACCGCTTGGCCGGAAGTCGTGACACGGCCGATCCGGCTCACGCCCACCCCCAGGCTCCGAGTCAGCGCGGCTGCGGTCCGCGGCTCGCGCAGACAGAACAGCAATTCGTAGTCTTCGCCGCCGCCCAGCGCGAGCGTCGGATCGCCGCCCAGCACCGCGCGGTAGGCTTGAGAAAGCGGCAGCGCGCCGGCGTCGATCTCGGCGCCGACGCGGCTTCGCTCGAGAAGATGGCCGAGGTCCTGCCATAGCCCGTCGCTCAGATCGATCGCGGCGGGCGCGGGTTTGATTCGGGCCAGGCGCAGGCCGGCCGCGACACGCGCGGCGGGCTGCAGAAATCGATCGACCAGGAGCTTGCGCGCGGCGCCGCGGGCGCGCAGGCGGCCCGACAGAATGCGCAGTCCGGCGGCCGCGTCGCCCAACGTGCCGGTTACGTAGATCGCGTCGCCCGGACGCGCGGCGTCGCGCCTGAGCACCCCGCCGCGAACCTCGCCCAGCAGGGCGATCGTGACGGTCAGCGCGTTCGCGCGGGTGACGTTGCCGCCAACTACCTCAACCCGGGCTCGCCGCGCGGCGCCGTCCAGCCCCTTGTACATCCGCTCGAAAAATCGCACGCCGAGTCCGTCGCGCACCGCGAGGTTGACCACGCATACGGTCGGCTTTCCGCCCATCGCGGCGATATCGCTGAGATTGACCGTCAGCGCCCGCGCGCCGAGCGCTTCGGGAGTAGTCCACGCGAGTCTGAAGTGCACATCCTCGACCATCGAATCGATGGTCAAGAGCTGGCGCGCGCGAACCGGCGGGAGGATCGCACAGTCGTCGCCGGGGCCGAGGATTGCGCGGCGGCCCGGGGCGAGACGCCCAAGCAGCCGCTCGATTAGGTGGAATTCTCCGGGCGATTTGCTCACAAAGTTCGCCGGGCGGCGAAAGGCGTGACGCGCATCGTCAGGGGCGACGGCCATGCGCCGCAAAACGCGGCGGAGTTCCAGGCTTGGCGATCACGAAATCACGCTAGAGCATTCGCGTAACGCGGGCAATACTAAAGGCGCCGTGTCTGTTGACAGAGGTGTTCCGGCCTCTGGATCGTCACATCTTGCCTGAATCCCGAGTACCCAAGCACCGCCGCCGCGAGAATGAGCAGAACCACGAAGGCTTCCACGCGACTGCGTTCAATGCGCGGCGGCGGCGCTGCCGGTCTGAGGGCGGGTTCGGGGCAGGAAGAGCGCGATGACGAGCGCGACGCCCATCAGGTAGCACAGCGATCGATAGATATCGTTAAGCGAAAGCATCATCGCCTGCCGTTGCACCTCGCCATAGATCATGGCGAGCCCCTGCTTCTGGCCGGTGACGAGCGAATGCATGTAGTCGAAATGCATCGCGCCCGGCATACGCGGTCCTGTTTCGCCGAGGCGCCAGGCGTCGAAGACCGTGAGATGGTTTACCAGGTAGCTCTGGCGGGTCTGTTCGAGGTGGGTGAGATAGGTGGTCAGCGTGGAGGTCCCGATCGACGCGCCTATGTTGCGCACCATCGAGAAGAAGCTCGCCGCATAGCCCATGTTCTCGCGGCTGACCGAGCTCAGCGCTGCGCCCGCCAGGGTCGGGAAGATCAGGCCCATGCCGATTCCCTGGACCACCGTGGGCCAGACGAAGTTCGTGATGCTCATCGTGAGATCGAGCGTCGAGAGCTGCCATTGCGCGATCGCAATCAGGATGTAGCCAAGAAAGACGAGCTTGCGGGTATCGAAACCCTTGCGCGCGATCGCGCCGAGCAGAAACATCGCCGCCATCACGCCCATCCCGCGCGGCGCCATCGCCAGTCCCGCTTTCCACGCGGTGTAGCCGAGCAGCTCCTGCAGGAAGACCGGATTGAGAATCTGCATCCCATAGGCGGTGAAGGTCAGGATGATGAGCAGCGCGGTCGGGACCGCGAAGGAGCGGTTGGTGATCAGCTTTACCTGGAGAATCGGGTTGGGCGTGCGCCATTCGTGGACGATCAGCACAACGAAGGCGCCGAGCGCGATCGCGGAGAAGTAAACGACCCAGGCGCTCTGGAACCAGTCAGCGCGATCGCCGCGGTCCATCACGATCTCGCCGAGGCCCAGCGAAAGCACCAGGCACAGGATTCCGAGGTAGTCGGCGCCGCCTTTGCCTTTGAGCTTGCGCAGGTACGGTGGATCGTGGACGAAAGTCCAGACCATCAGGCCCGCGGCGACGCCGATCGGCACGTTGATATAAAAGTTCCAGCGCCAGTTCCAGTTGTCGGTTATCCAGCCGCCCACCGTCGGGCCCATGATCGGCGCGACCATCAGGCCGACCCCCCACATCGCCATCGCCAGCGCCTGCTCGTTGGGCGGAAAGGTCTCCATCAGGATCGCCTGCGACAGCGGCTGCAGCGCGGCGCCGGCGATTCCCTGGAGGAAGCGGAACGCGACCATCTGATTGAGCGTCTGCGCCGCCCCGCACATCGCCGAGGACAGCACGAAGGTGACGATGCAGATCAGAAAATAGTTCTTGCGCCCGAACTGGCCGGCGATCCATCCGGTGGTGGGAATCATAATGCCCGCCGCGACCAGATAGGTTGTTACGACCCACGTCACTTCATCGACGCTGGCCGAGAAGCTGCCCTGCATGTGCGGCAGCGCGACGTTGACGATCGAACTGTCGAGAACCTCTAGGATGGTGCACAGGATGACCGCGAGCGCGATGAGCCACTTGAGCGCGCCTTCGACGTAGGCGTGCGCCTGCGCGGGCGCTTCGATCGATGCGGCGGCTTCTGCCATCAGCGGGTTACCGGGACGCGGCCGGGCGATAGAACTCGGTACTGTGACGCAGCCGCTACAAGCCGAAAATTCGGCGCGGCTGGAGCTTCGGATTTCGCGCAGGCACGAACGTGGCGGTAATTATGCAAGAATCGCGGGCCTTCCGCGAGTAGCGTGCGCGCGACGCACCCAGCGATACGGCCGCTCGCGCTCGCAGTCGATCTGAGCGGTGCGGGCAACGAGTGTCGATCGTCCGCGGGCGGCCGCTCGAAGAAGGCCGCGCCCTTCGATGCAAGATAGACCTCGACGGTTTCCTTCAGCGCGCGCTCGAACTCCGCATCGGGCGGCGGCTGGCGACCCATCGCTTGCGCCGCCGCCGCAAGCATCCCCATCCGCCATCTGAGTCGCGCCGTGGCCGCGCCGGACTCGAAACCGCGCGCGAGCCCGTCGCCGAGAAAGCTCGCAATCACACCGAGGCTCCGAGCCGCGCGCCGCATCGCGGCTGCCTGCGGCGGAAACGACGGTTCCAGCGCTGCGGCATAAACGAGCAGCGCCAGTTGAATTCGCCCGGCGCGCTCGCGTTGCTCCAGCAACTGCGTGCGCGCGGCGCGCGGCTTGCGGGGCGAGAACGCCGCGGCCCATTCGTCGGCGTGCCGCGCATTGTTAATCGTATGGTCAGAGAGCCAGGCGGCTTCGGCTGCGACGATTTGCCCGGCGGCCGCGGACGCGGCCTCGAGCGGAGCACTCGCGGCGAGAGTTACCACGGTCGAGTCGGCCGCACCGCCCCACGTGCGGAGCCATCCGCGCCGCGCCATCGCCTCCAGCGCGGGATCGTCAGGGCGAAGCGGCAGCACATAAACTTTGCTTGCCGCTGCCAAGGCGTCCGCGGGATCGGCCGGCGGCTGCACCTCGACCCAATGGCCTTTCTCGCACGCTACCGGCGCATAAACCGCGATCGCAGGACAGAGCGCAGGTTGATAATCGGCGACCAGCTTTTCCGTAAGGCCGTGGCGCTCGATCGCGCCGGCAAGTGCCTTGGCATCCTGCCAATCGAGCGTCCGCGGATAGCGCGCGCCGGCCGCCCATGCTGCTTCAGCCGCGAGCGCCGCGGTGCCGAAGGGCGAGAGTGTGGCGAGCGCAATGACGAGTGCGGCAACGGCGGCGCGGCTCGTCTCGCGCATCCGGACGAGCCACGCGGACAACCAGACGGATGCAAGCACGCTCGCCGCGAGACCCGACTGTACGACGAAACGTCCGGGGTCCTGAAAAAGCCAGGCCAGCGGCGCCATCGCACATGCGATGAGAAACGCGTTGTCGCGCGGCCGCCCCATCGCGGCGGCAAGGCCAACGAGTCCGAGCGCGTCGAGCAGCGGGTCGAGCAGGAGCGGCGAGCAGTTGCTCACCCCGCTGAACCATCCCGCGTAACGCAGGCAATGGAGGAAGTAGGGCGCCGTGATGACCGCGATCGCAAGGCTGACGCGAATCAGATCGCGCCATCGGCGAGTCAGCGCGGCGGCGACGACCATTCCGAGTGGAACCATCGCGAGGCCAGCGATATGGACGTAGATCGCCGCAGAGGCGGCGACCACCGCCGGAGCAAGGCGCCGCTTCAGAAAAAAATGGATCGCCCAGGGAGTCAGGATGAAGAGCCATCCCGAAGGGATTCCGGCCGCGAACGAAGCCGACGCATAGCCGGCCCCGCTTAGAAGTGCGACCGCGAGCAGCATCGCCCATTCCCCGCCCAACGTCAGCGCGAAGAACGCAGCGGTCCCCATCGCCGCCGCCCACTGCGCCGCCGCGAGGATTGCATTGGCGAGCACGTAGTCATCGCCCGTCCCGCCCATCGCGCGGCCCATCGCGCCGACGGCCAGATGGAGCAGCGGAGCCTGAAGATTCGGCCGCCCGCCGGGTCCGAAGTTGATCCGGTCCCGCGCGACCAATCCATGCTCTCCGTATTGGCGTGCGAGCGAGACGTGGTAGCCGGAATCGAGCGTGACGCGCCAGTCAGTCAGCGTCGAGAAGAGCAGCGCGCCGTGCAGACCAAGGATTGCGAGCGCGGCGATTATTACCCAACGCCGCAAGCGCGCTCAATGTGCCGTGGAGGAACGAATCGCGCCGCGCTCGCGGCATCGGTCGCACAGCGCGCGCACTTCGACCGAGCATCCCAGCAGACGGAATTCGCCGAGCGTTTCCCGGCCGGCGAGCAGGCGATCGAATTCGGGCGCCTCGACGTCCTCGACCCGTTTGCAGCGCACGCAGACCACGTGATGATGCGGGCGGGTGTTGCCGTCGTAGCGCGCGGTGTCGTGCAGCGGCGTGACCTTGCGCGCCTCGCCCACATCGCACAAGCGCTCGAGCGTGCGATGGACGGTGGCGAGCGAGATGCGCGGATGTTCGCGGCGGACGCGGGCGTAAATGCGATCGGCGCGCGGATGGTCGCCCGATTCGAGCAGCGCGCGCAGCACGGCGAGGCGCTGCGGCGTCACCGCCATCTTTTTACGCCGGCAGTTGGCGATAAATTCGGCGAGCCGGGATTCGGTATATTGGCCGCGGCCGCGCGGGCCTAACAGTTTAACTTCCGTCACTGATAATAATTATCATCCGCTGCGCCGCCGCGATCAATCCCTGCGCGTGCTCTGCGCGCATCCGGCCCGCACCGCTGGCGCGCGCGCTTCGCCTCACCAAAGCGGCAACTTCACACCTGCGGTGACCAGCGCGCCGCTCATCACGCCCATCAGCGCCTCGCCCGCCACCATCCCCGCCGCGTACAGCAGTCCGGAGCCGCTGCCGCTCTCGCGCTCGCTGCCGCCAAGCGCCTCGCGCGCGAGCGCACCCAGGAAGATCGCCACGCTCAAGCCGAGCGGCAGGTAGAGGCCGATCGCGACCGGCATCACGGGTGTGCGCCAGCGCGCGCCGCGCCGCTCCAGGAGACGATCGGCGCCGATCAGCGCCGCGGCCAGCATCGCTCCCGCCGCGATCATGCGCCAGGGCAGGCCGCCCGCGAAAACCCCCTGCGCAACCTTGGCCATCAGGAACGCCTGCGGCGCGGCCAGCGCCCCCGCGTGCGCGCCCGCGGTCCCCGCGATTCCATAGCCGCGAATCAGCGTATTCAGGATCGGCGCCATCAGCAGCGACGAGGCGAGCGCGCCCACTATCACCGAGATTTCGAGCGCGCGTGGCGTCGCCCCGACGTGGTACCCGGTTGCGAGGTCATGCAATGAATCGCCGGCCATCGCGGCAGCCGTACATACGACAGCGCCGGCGGTGATCGCCAGATGCGGCCCGATCGCGGCCGGGACGCCCCAGACCTTAAGCAGCACCGCGATCGCCAGCAGCACGATAATCGTCACGCCTGAGACCGGATTATTCGACGCGCCGACGATCCCGGTCAGGTAGCCGGCGATCGCGGTAGCAAAGAAACCGATGAACGCGAGCGCGAGCGACAGCACGGCGCTTAGCAGGACGCTGCCTGAGAGAATCAGGCAGATCGCGAAAATCAGCGGGATCACGAGCGCGACCGCGCCCAGCACCGCCGAGGTCGAGAGGTCGCGGTCCTCGCGGGCGACGGCGACCGCGTGAGTCGCGCGCGCCATCCGGATACTATCGCGGAGGGCGCGGCCGATGGGGCCCCGCAGCCGCCAGAGCGTCGCCACTCCTCCGACCAGCATCGCGCCGACGCCGAGGTAGCGCACCTGACCGCTCCAGATCGCGTGCGCGGCGATTTCGGGATCGAGGCCTCGCAACTCGGGATGGTATGCGCTTGCGAGCGGTATCGCGACGAGCCAGGCCAGGGCGCCGCCGCCGAAGACCAGGCTCGCGATTCGAATCCCGATGATGTAGCCGATCCCCGGCAGCGCCGCCGAGATGTCCACCGATCCGGCGAACACGCGCGCACCGACCCATCGCGCGGATTGCACCGCTCCCGGCAGCACGCCCGCGATGTCCTGGGCGGCTTTGAGCGCGGCCGCCGCGACTCCGCCCCACAAAAGCGGCATCGCACTCGCCCCTCCGGCTTCGCCCGCCCGCAGCACCTCGGCGCAGGCGACGCCTTCGGGAAAGGGCAGGCGCTCCTCGACGATATAGGCGCGGCGCAGAAAGACCACCAGCAGACTGCCCATCGTGGCGCCAGCCGCGGAGAGCATCGTGACATCGCGATACGACAGCGCGCCGGTCTCGCCTAGCACGACCAGCGCCGGGAAGGTGAAAATCGCGCCCGCCGCGACGGCTTCCCCGGCCGAGGCAATTGTCTGCACCACATTGTTCTCGAGAATCGTCGCGCCGCCGAGCGCGCGCAGCACCGCCATCGAGATCACGGCGGCCGGGATGCTCGCCGAGACGGTCATCCCGGCATAAAGCCCGAGGTAGGCGTTGGCCGCGCCGAGCAGCAGCGCGAGTGCCAGGCCGAGTGCGATCGCACGCGGCGTGATCTCGCGCGGCGATGCGTCGCCGGGAGAGGACGGCGCTGCGCTCAGCCGCGCCACGGGAATCTGAGCAAGAGGATGCGGCGAAGAACGACGATCAGAAAGGTGTGGCCGGGCACGAACGCGGAGACGGTCACATCGCCGCGCGTTGAGCTGACGCCGCGTTCACGTGCGGTTGCCCGGCCTCGTCCCAGCCCTTGATTCCGTCGACCATCACGCTCACGTCCAGGTAGCCTGCCGCGACCGCCCGCCGGGCGGCCACATGCGAGGCCATTCAACGCGTGTTGGCGCAGTAGAAAACCAGCTTCGCGCTCTTAGCCGGCGGCAGCACGGTTGCGACGTCGTAGCTGTCGTATGAGGAAAGCAGCCGCGCTCCCGGGATCACGCCCCACTTGTTGCGGATATCCTGCACGTTGGCGTCGAGGATCACGACATGCGAATTCGGATCGGCTCTCAGCGCGGCGAGATCGGCGACGTTGATGAGCTTGAATTTGTCATCTTCGTGCTTGTTGCCGAGGAGCGCGGAAATCTTGTCCCAGGGGGACGACCCGCTGCCCGCGCGCGCCGGCATCGCGCCGGCAAGCGCCATCACCGCCAGCAGCGCTATCGGGGTCATCAGCCTGCGCATATTAACGCTCTCCTGTTGGGAGTTCGGGGTCCGCCCTTGTTGCTCGCGTCGGCCAGTCGAAAGGATAACACGGCCGCTCTCAGGCGTCCAAGCGAGCCTCGTGCGGCGCTGAAGCACGAAGCTTCCAGGCCCATTAACACCACCAATTGCGGTCGAGTTCGGTTGCAGCCGGTGTCTTCGGGGCGAGCCGTTCTTGCCACCGCGGGGCCAAACTCGCCAATATGGCGCCGGTTGTCTATGCTCCCGAAAGCGGGCGCGTCGTCAGGGTCGTGAAGCGCCGTCAAGGCGGCGACGGATGAAGCCGGAGCGAACGGAATGAGCGAGGAATTCAAATCGCGGGCCAGGAAATGGCCCAAGGGAAATCATTACGAAGATTTCGAGCTGGGACGGGTTTACCAGCATCACTGGGGACGCACGCTGAACGATGGCGACAACAGCCTGTTCTCGACCCTGACGCTCAGCTTCAATCCGCTCTACTTCAACGCGGACTACGCCGGCGCCCACGGTCATCGGGGCGTCGTGCTCAACCCGATGCTGGTTTTTCTTACCGTGTTCGGGCTCTCGGTCGAGGATTTGAGCGAGGCCGGAGGTTTCTTCCTCGGCGTCGACGAGCTTAAATTTCATCGCGCGGTTTATCCCGGCGAAACGCTGAGCGCGCGCAGCACGGTGATGGACAAGCGCGAGTCGTCGAGCCGGCCCGAGAGCGGAATAGTCACCTGGCATACCGAGGGCCACGACAGCCGCGGCGAGCTGGTGATCGATTTTCGCCGCACCAACCTGGTCAGCAAGAGGAACGTCCATAAATGAATTACCTCACCGACGAGCGCAAAATGATTCAGCAAATGGCGCGCGACTTCGCCCTCGAGCAAGTCCTGCCCATCGCCAACAAACTCGACCCCGAGCAGGGCGACATCCCGATGTCGCTGCGGGACAAGATGTCCGAACTCGGCTACTTCGGCATCCTGATTCCCGAGGAATACGGGGGCCTGGGGCTCGGCGTCTTCGAGTACGCGCTGGTGACCGAGGAACTCGCGCGGGCGTGGATGAGCGTCGCCAGCATCATCGCGCGCGGCAATTCGCTATGGGGCGGCGTGACCGAAGAAGACAAGCGCCGCTACTTTCCGAAAATCGCGCGGGGCGAGTGGCTCGGCGCGTTTTCGCTCTCCGAGCCCGACGCGGGCTCCGACCTCGCCAGCGTGGCCTGCAAGGCGGTGCGCCAGGGCGATGAATGGGTGATCAATGGCACCAAGACCTGGTGCACGTTCGCCGACGGTGCCGACTATATCGTGCTGTTCGCGCGCACCTCGCCGCCGGCCGATCCCAAGCGCCGCCACGTCGGGATCAGCCAGTTCCTGGTGAAGAAAGAACGTGGCACCTTCCCGCCCGGAATCAGCGGATCGCCGATCCGCAAGATCGGTTACTTCGGCTGGAAGACTTTCGAGCTCCATTTCGACAACTTCCGTCTGCCGGCCGAAGCGCTGCTCGGCGAGGAAGGGCGCGGGTTTTACGCGATGATGTCTGGGCTGGAGACCGCGCGCGTGCACACGGCGGCGCGCGCGATCGGACTGGCGCGCGGCGCGCTGGAGGATTCCATCGAGTACGCCAAGCGCCGATCGCAGTTCGGCCATCCGATCGGCGAGTTCCAGGCGATTCGGTTCAAGCTGGCCGAGATGGCCGCCAATATCGAGGCCGCGCGCCAGTTGATGTACTTCGTCGCCAACGAGGTGGACAGCAAGCGCCGCTGCGACAAGGAGGCCTCGATGGTCAAGTGGTTCGCCTCCGAGATGGCCGAGCGGGTGACCAGCGACGCGCTGCAGATTCACGGCGGCTACGGCTATACGAAGGACTTTGCGATCGAGCGCTACTGGCGCGACGCGCGGCTGACCAAGATTTTCGAGGGCACCTCGCAGATCCAGCTTCGCGTGATCTCGGACCGGCTGCTGGGGCCGCAAGACTAGACGGTCGCGAGACGGGAGCGCATACGATGGCTGCAGAGAGCGGAAAGCGATTGGCGCCGGAGCCGCAAAGCCTGACCGGGCGCGACAACTACTTCGAGGACTTCACGGCCGGCGACGTTTACGAACATGCGCGCGGCAAAACCGTAGGCGAGATCGACAACGTGCTCATCACCAACCTGGTGATGAACACGGCGCAGGCCCATTTTAACGAACACCTGATGGAGTCCAACCCGGTCGGCCATCGCATCACCTTCGGCGGCGTCACGGCCTCGCTGGTGATCGGGCTCGCGATGGAAGACACGGGAGAGCAGGCGATCGCCGAATTGGCGCTGGACAAGATTCGGTTTCGCACGCCGGTCCTGCATGGGGACACGCTTTACGCGTTTTCCGAGGTGATGGAGAAGCGGGATTTCGACGCGGCAGCGGCCGGGCGTTCCGACCTTGCGCGATACAAGAGCGCCGACGCGGGCGAAGTGCGTTTTCGCCACTGGGGCGTGAATCAGCGCGGAGAAGTGGTGTTCGAGGGCGAGCGGCGGGTGCTGCTCAAGCGCCGCGCGTTTCGGGCGCGCGCGAGCGCGCCGGCGAAGCCGGCGGGATCGCGCGCAGCCGGGCGCGGCGCGGCGGCGGCCTCGCAGAAGCCGCGGGCGCGGCGCGCGGTGCGCGCCCGCGCGGCGGCAGCGAAGAAGAGCGGGACGCGCCGGCGCCGGCGATAGCCGGCGGCGGCGCGTCCCGCGCAGAGTAGAGCGGCGCGCGCGTGCGCGCGCCGCGGAAAAGAGGAATCACAGCGATGCGTTTACGCAGGTCGGAACTTTCCACTCCCGGCAGCAGCCAGCGGATGATCGAGCGCGCGGCGGCGAGCGGCGCCGACCTCGTGTTCCTCGACCTCGAAGACTCGGTCGCGCCGAACGAAAAAGTTGCCGCGCTCGGCCGCGTTATCGACGCGCTGAACGGTTTGGACTGGGGCAAGAAGACCCGCGCCGTCCGCATCAACAACGTCGAGACCGAGTACGCCTACCGCGAGGTGATCGAGCTGGCCGAGAAGGCCGGCGACAACCTCGACCTCATAATCATTCCCAAGGTCAAGGCGCCGCGCGATCTATGGTTCGTCGATACGCTGCTTTCGGGCGTCGAAATGACGCTCAAACGTAAGCGGCGCATCGGTCTCGAAGTTCTGATCGAGGAAGTGCAGGCGCTGATCAACGTCGAGGATATAGCGCGATGCACGCCGCGGCTGGAGGCGATTATTTTCGGTCCCGGCGATTTCAGCGCCTCGCAGGGCGTGCGTTTTCCGCCCAAGGGCGCTCCGGGTTATCCGGGCGACATGTGGCACTACGCGCGCAACAAAATAGTGGTCGCGGCGCGCGCGGCCGGAATCGACGCGATCGACGGTCCGTTCGCCGATTTTCATCACCCCGAAGGCTATCGGCGCGAGGCGACCTGGGCGTCGATCCTCGGCTTCGTCGGCAAATGGGCGATTCATCCGAGCCAGATCGAAATTGCCAACGAAGTCTATTCGCCGACCAGGGAAGAGGTTGCGCGGGCGCGCAAGATGGCCGAGGTTTACGCCAAGGCCGAGGCCGACGGCCTCGGCGCGGTGACCTACGAGGGCGTGATGATCGACGTCGCGTCCGTCCGCGGCATCCGCCACGTTATCGATCGCGCAGATTTGATCGGGATGTAGCCCGCGCAGGCAAAGAGGCGGGTCTTATCGATCTTTGAGCGTTGCCGCCGGCTTTGAGCGTTGGCGCCGGCTATTTTTCGATCCTGAGTAACCAGACGCCTGCTGCAGCGCGGATCTCGACGATGGCATAGCCCTCGGCCTCGGCGGCGCGGGGGATGTCGCGTGCGCCGCGCGGGTCGTCGAGCGTCACTTCCAGCGTCTCGCCCCTGGCCATCCGCTCCAGGCGCACCTTGGCGTGCGCCCAATTGAGCGGGCATTTGACGCCTCTCAGATCGAGGCGAATCACCTCGTCGGCGAGATTCACCACATCGATCATAGCACCATCGACATAACGCGTTGACGGCGTGCCGGCGCGCGGCGGCGGCGAGTCGCCGCCGCGGTCAAGCAGGTCAGGCGCCGGCGCTTTCCAGTTCGCTCGCGCGTTTGAGCACGCGGCGCATCACATCTTCGCTTTGCGCGCCGACCAGCGGCCAATCGCCGATAAGAAAGGTTGGCACTCCGCTTATTCCTCGCTGACTGGCCGCCATCGCGTTATTCCTGATGCGCATCGCGTACCTGCCCGAGTCGAGCGCTTCGCCGAGTGCGGCGCGATCAAGCCCGACCTCCGCGGCCAGGTCCAGCAGCACGTCGCGCTCGCCGATATTGAGCCCTTGAGCGAAGTAGGCGCGGAAGATGCGCTCTTCGAAGGCCTCGGCGAGGCCGGCCTCGGCGGCGAACTCGCCCGCTTCCAGCGCCGGCATCGAATTGGCGAGCGTGGCCGGCGCTTTCATCTCGACCCCAGCCGCCTCGCCCATCGCACTTATCCGCTCCCACATCGCTTTGCGCGTCTTGGGATCCATGTCCGGGCGCCACTGCTCGGCCGGCATCCCTTCGGCCGGCCATTCGGGATGTATCTGAAAGCCCCGGTGATGAACGGTGAAAGCGAATTCGGACTTGAGCCTTCGCAACACGGCGAAGCCGATGTAGCAGAAGGGTCAGATGAAGTCGGAAAACATCGTGATGTTGATCGCCATCGTCCTTGCTCCTGCTGCCGACTATATGCCGGCGTCAACGGCGGGGTCAAAAAGGCCGTCTGGGCGCCCGCCAAGCGCAACTTTCTGAGCGCCGCGCGGCTGTGTTAGTAGCTAGAGGGAAGGCGGCGCTCGCGGGCGGAGACTTCGCGGAGATTTCGACCGGCGACGCGCGCGTACGCGGGAGGAAGCATGATTGCCGACAATCTTGGACTGGACGGCAAGGTCGCGATCATCACCGGCGCGGGCCGCGGCCTCGGCCGCGCGATGGCCGCGCGGCTGGCGGGCGCCGGTGCGGATATCGTCGCCGCGGCGCGCACGGTCGAGCAGCTCGAGGAAACCGCGGCCGAGGTGCGCAAGCTCGGACGCAAGTGCCTCGTCGTACGGACCGACGTCGCGCGCTCGGAGGACGTCAACGCGATGGTTGCGGCGGCGGTCAAGGAATTCGGCAAGGTTGACGTGCTGATCAACAATGCCGGCGCCGGCGAAGACTCCTTCGGCAAGACGATCGACCAGATAAGCGACGAGGAATGGCGCCGCGGCATCGATATCAACCTCTCGAGCCAGTTCTACGGATGCCGGGCGGTGATTCCGCAGATGCTCGAGCAGAAGCGCGGCAAGATCATCAACGTTGCCTCGGGTTACGGACTGCGCGGCGGCAAGCACAATTACATGTACGCCTGCTCCAAGGGCGCGGTGCTGCAGTTGACGCGCTCGATGGCGCTGACTTACGCCGACCACAACATCCAGACCAACTGCATCGTCCCCGGAATCTTTCCCCACAACGAACGCCTGATGGCGTTTTTCAAGGGCGGCAAGTTCATCCCGATGGGCCGCGGCGGGGAGGACGCGGACGTGGGTCCGCTCGCGATTTTCCTCAGCTCGGAAGCCTCCAATCACATCAACGGCGCGCTCATCAAGATCGACGGCGGCGGACTGGCCGGCGGCATCACGCCGACTGGCGTCGCGCCGCGGCCGACCGAGTGACGACAGGCGAGGGCATCATGGCGTTTCCCCAGGGATTGGACGACTTCACGCTGGCTGAAAAGTCGGCGTTGGTTATCGGAGCCGAGCATCCGGCCGGCCGCGTCGCCGCGGCCGCGCTTGCGGAGGCGGGAGCGCGGCTGATGATCGCCTCGCAGGAGCCAGGCACCAACGAGCAGATCAATGAGACGGTCAAGGCGGCGCAGACTTCCGGCGCGACGGCCGCGCCGATAACCCAGATACAGAACGCGGCCATCCGCGCCGACGTCCGTTCGACGATCGACAAGGCGGTCAAACGCCTGGGCGGGCTCGACGTGATGGTGACGGCGCTTGATGCGCCCTACTATGCGCCGGCCGAGGCGGGAGACGACGCGATGTTCGACCGCGTCATGGAAGGCAACGTGAAGAACGTGTGGATGGCGTGCCAGGAGGGCGCGCGCGCGATGCGCCAGCGCGGCGGCTCGATCGTCGTCATCAGTTCGGTGCTCGCGGAACGCGGCGTGCCCGGCGCGTCGCTCTATTGCGCGGCCAAGGGCGCGGTGGCGAACCTGGTGCGCGCGCTCGCGCTCGAATGGGCGCGCGAGAAAGTCCGCATTAACCTGCTCGAAGCGGGCTGGATGGCCGAGGAGGGCAATCCCGCGACGGCCAACGACGAGTTCGCGGCGACCCTGCTCAAGTACCTGCCGTACAAGCGGCTGGTAAAGCCCGAGGAGTTGGCCGGAGCGCTGCTCTACCTCGCTTCCCCGGCGTCGGGTTTCGTCACCGGCGAAGCGATCGCGATCGACGGCGGCCTGCTCTGCCGCGTCTGAGTGCGCCGGGCTCATCCGAGCGCAGCCGTCAGCAGCAAGGCGCTTTCCTCGAGTGCTTCGACCGCGTGCGGCACTGCGCCGGCGCGCTCACGGCACGAAGGGTGACGCCAGCGACAGGCCGCCATCGACCATGATCGTCTGGCCGGTGAGAAAGGCCGCGTCGGCCCTGCAGATGAGGCAGACGACGGCCGCGATCTCCTCGGCGCTCGGGACGCGTTTGAGCGCCGAGCGCTCAGCCGCGGCACGCGCGATCCGTTCGAAATCCTCGCCCATGTAGAGCCGCGACGAATCGCTGTCGATCAGCGCGAAATTAATGCCGTTGACCGTGATGCCGCGCGGGCCGAGTTCAAAGGCGAAGTCGCGCACCATGCTCTCCAGCGCCGCCTTGGCCGCGCCCAATGCGCCATGTCCGGCGGTGAAGCGAATCGAGTCCACGCCCGAGATCATCACGATGCGCCCGCCCGCGCCCATCAGACGCGCGCTCTCCTGTACCGCGGCGACGAAGCCGCCGACGCTCAGGTCGAAGGTCCGGGCAAGGTTGTGAGGTTTGAGTTCGAGCAGCGGGCGGAATGCGGTCGCGGCGGCGTTGGCGATCAGAATATCGACCCGGCCGAGCTCCTCGCCCGCGCGCCCGACCATCGCGCGCACCTGCTCGTCCTCGCCGAGGTCGGCCTGCAGCAGGATGGAGCGCGGCGCGAAAGCGCGAATTTCCTCAAGCGCGCGCTGCGCGCTCTGCTCGTCGCGCCGGTAGTTGAGTGCCAGTGTTGCGCCACCCTGCGCTAATCTGAGCGCTGTTGCGCGGCCGAGCCCGCGCGTGCCGCCCGTAATGATCGCCACCTTGCCGTCGAATTCGCCCATCGCAGCGAGACTACCAAAAGCCTCGGGCAGACGACGAGCCGTGGCGTGACCGCGAATCTTGCGCGGAGGTTTGCACGCTCGCGATTTTGTCGGCATAGTTTTTGGGCATTTGCCGTCTATCCAAGGGGGGAGAAATGGCTGCAGCGGAAGAATCGCGAATCGGTAAGGGGACCAAGGTCTCGGGGAATCTGCACTTTCACGGCATCGTGCGAATCGAGGGCGAAGCCGAGGGCGAGATAGTCGGCGATGAGGTCGTGATTGCGGAAGGCGCCGTGGTGTCGGCCAAAATCACCGCGACGCGGCTGACCATTGCCGGAACCGTCAGCGGCGAGATCGTGGTGCGCCAGCGCCTGGAGCTGACATCATCGGCGCGCCTGCGCTGCACGATCAACACGCCCAGCCTGATTCTCAACGAAGGCGCTCAATTCGACGGCGATTGCCGGATGCCGCGCGACCGGCTCGCGGCCTGAGCGTCCCGAGCGGCTTCGGCGCCTCTACGCGGCGGGGGCAAAGCCGACCAGCACGGTCTCGGCGCCGTCGTGCGCGCGCCGGCGCACGACGCGGCCGGCCTCGTCGAGTTCGAACTCCTCCACGTCGCCCATCCGCGGTTCGAAAACCCATAGCCGCCCCGCCTCGTCCTTGCGGTAATAGGTCTGCTTGGGCGAGCTGACGACGAGCGTATTCGGGTCGATCATCGCAACCCGCCCGATCCATCGCGCCTGTCCGCGGGCGCGCACGTGCGCGAGGATCAAAGCCTTGCACAGGATCAGGTCGGCATCGACTTCGCTCATGCGGCCGAGCTTGGAGCTCATCTCTTCACGGCCGCCGGCGGCGATCAGATGGCCGCGGATGAGATCGCCGGCCGCCGCATAGCTGGCGTTGCGTTTGAACGGCCCGCGGCTGTATCGCACTGCGACCGCGACGATCAGGCCGCCGTCCAGGCGCGCCTCGACCTCATGGCGATTGAGACCGTCAAGGGTGCGCCGTACGCCGCGAATGAATCCTGCGCCGAGCGCCGCCTCTTCGATCGCGACCAACTCGGCGCCGCGGCGCAGTTCGTAGCGGTACTCCCCCGCGGGCAGCGCCGCCGCGGCCGCCGATGTCTGTTCGGTCGCAGCCATCAATGAAGCCCGCTCAACATTCGTTCGAGCCGCGCCGCGAGCGCAGGAGCGCCGGTTTCATGCTTGAAGTAGACATAGGTTTCGTCGGCGCCTTCGCCCACGCGCCGCAGGCGCGCGGCCCATTCGCGGAGCGCGTCGTCGTCATAGGTCTCCTTGCGCAGGCGCACGTAAACGTACGGCGCAGTGCGCTCGACGGGGCTTGCCTGGCGATCGCTCTCCGCGATACAGAGCGCGGCGCCGCAATCGCCCAGCGCCTGCAGAGCGGAGTCGCCCTCAAACCATGAACGGTTGCGAAACTCGAAGGCCACGCGAAGGCGCCCGCCGAGCATCGTGATGAACTCGCGCAGCAACGGCACGTCGCGGCTGAAGTCGGGCGGAAGCTGGAACAGCGCGGGGCCCAGGCGCGCGCCCAGCACCGCCGCGGTTTCGGCGAAGAACCCAACGGTTTCCTGCGTATTGCGCAGGCGGGCGAAGTGCGTGATGCGCTGCGGCGCCTTGAGCGCGAAGCGGAAATGCGCCGGTGTCTGCTCGGCCCAGCGCTCGAGCATCGCGCGGCGCGGCATCGCGCGAAAAGTGTAATTGATCTCGACCGTCGGAAGCCGCTCGGCGTAATAGGCCAGCATCTTCGGACCCGGCAGCTTCGGCGGGTAGAAGTTTCCGAGCCACTCTTTGTAGCTGAAGCCGGAAGCGCCGATCCTCACCTGCGGAGCCATCGATGATCGAACCTATTCGCGTGCGTCCGATCGGACAAGCCGTAGCTGCTGCTGGTCGAAGGAGCACGCGTAGCGTTATCGATTGTCGTTAATTGATCGCTTTTTGCGTATCGGCGCATGGATTAGTCTCCTTGATAATCAAAGGTCAGCAGTTATCGAAAAAATTTCGATCATCTGAGGGGGCTTTTCTTTTTGAAGAATCTATCCTAATAATGCATACCAATGCCGAAGATTGGCACAATAAGACCGGGGTCGGCATGTGGTTGATTGTGGAGGTTGGGGTTTGGTTCGCTCCAAGAGGGGAGAGGAAAGATGCCTTCGACTGGCGCAAAGGTTTTGACGGTCAACGAGCTGTCTGAGTACCTGCGGGTCCATCGCTCGACGATCTATCGCCTGCTGAAAAAGGGACAGTTGCCGGGGTTCAAGATTGGCAGTGATTGGCGCTTCAACGTTGAAGCGATCGACGAATGGCGTCTGCAGCAGGGCGCCGCGCAGCTCGAGGAGTTGCGAGCCGAAATCGGTCACTGAAGCGTCCGCGCGGCGCGAATAGTCCTAAAATCAGCAAGTCGCCGCAGCAGGCTGCCCTCACCGTCGGACTCTACTAGCGATCGCGCGACAATGGTCGCCGGCGCATTCGCGTGCGCACCGGCGCCTGGCCGGGACGCATCAGCGGCCCTTGGCGCGCGCGGCATGCCGCGCGTAAACTGTGCGGGCGATGCCGACCGACGTAGCACATAAAACACGGCTTTTCACCGAGTCAGTCATCCGCGAGATGACGCGGCGCGCGCTCGCCTGCGGAGCGGTCAACCTGGCGCAGGGATTTCCCGACTTCGCGGCGCCCGCGGAACTCAAGCAAGCGGCAAAGCGCGCGATCGACGAGGACTACAACCAATACGCGATCACGCACGGCTCGCCCAACTTCCGCCGCGCAATCGCCGACAAGGCGCGCGCCTACAATCGGCTCGAATGCGATCCCGACCGCAACGTGACCGTTACCTGCGGCGCGACCGAGGCGATGGTCGCGACGATGCTGGCGGTGATCAATCCGGGTGACGAAGTGATCATCTTCGAGCCCTTCTACGAGAATTACGGGCCGGACGTGATCCTTGCCGGCGCGACGGCGCGCTACGTGGCGCTGCGCGAGCCCGACTTCGCGATCGATCGCGCCGAGCTCGAAGCGGCTTTCGGCCCGCGTACCAAGGCCATCGTCATCAACACGCCGCACAATCCCTCAGGCAAGGTTTTCACGCGCGCGGAGCTGGAGCTTATCGCCGAGCTGTGCCAGCGCCACGACACGCTCGCGGTGACCGACGAGATCTACGAGCACATCATCTTCGACGGCGCGCGGCATCTGTCGATCGGCAGCCTGCCCGGGATGGCCGAGCGCACGATCACCATCAGCGGGCTTTCCAAGACCTACTCGATCACCGGCTGGCGGCTGGCGTACGCGATTGCCTGCGCGCGGCTGACCGGGGCGATCCGCAAGGTCCATGACTTTCTGACGGTCGGCGCGCCGCATCCGCTGCAAGAGGCCGGCGCCGTGGCGCTCGCGATGCCAGAGTCGTTTTACGCGGAATTGAAAGCGATGTACGAGCGCAAGCGCGCGCTGCTGCTCGGGGCGCTTAAGGGCGCGGGGCTGCGATGCTGGATGCCGCAGGGCGCCTACTACATCATGAGCGACATCGGCGAGCTTGGCTTTCGCGACGATTTCGAAGCCGCCGACTTCTTTCTCGACGCGGTCGGCGTCGCCGCGGTTCCCGGCTCAAGTTTCTATCATCGCGACGAACTGGGCCGCCGGATGCTGCGCTTCACGTTTTCCAAGAGCGACAAGACCCTTGAGGCGGCGGCGCTACGCCTGGCGCATCTGGGCGAAAAGCTGGGGGCGCGCCGCCGCAGCTGAATCCGGCGGCCCCGACGCCGCTGCGGCGCTTCGTCAGTCGCCGAGGTAGCGCCGGCGGACGAAGACTTCGCCGAGCAGCAGCACTATCGCGAGCGGCAGGAGATAGGGGTCGGCGTCGCGATAGACGGTGACGAGCTGTCCCCGCGGCGCGAGTATCTGGGCCGCCGGCGCCCTCACCGCGCCGCCCGTAGCCCGCGCGAGCTCGCGCAGCAGGTCGAGGTTGGCCGGGCGCAGCTTCAGCTCCGCCTGATCGGCCGGGCCCGCTTCGGGTACCGCGACCTCGCGGCGCACCAGCACGCGCTCGGTGTCGCCGTCCTTGACCATCAGGGTGAGATTGTATTTGCCGCGTCTGAGCGGAGCGGATTCGCCGATATAGACCGCGCGGCCCGACTCGGTCATGGGCACGTCTATCGCGTTGCCCGTCGTGTTGGCCATCGCGCTTATCCGGCAGACCAGGTTGTTGACCGGCGCACTGTCGGCCTTTTCCGCCTGCAGACTCAGCACGCCGCCCGCCGCGTTGTGCACTCGCAGGCTGAACGGCCCCGAATCGCCCTGGCGCATCACCCAACTCGTGAGCTGCGACCAGAATTCCGCATAACGATTCCATCGCACCCAGCTTAGTGATGCGGTCGAGTCGGTGTCGGCGGCGAAGACCGCGCTGCGGCCGAGGCCATACTGCCAGGCCGCGAGCAGCGGCGCGGTTGTGTCATTGCGCCGGATGCGCAGCGGCACGGCGGCGCCATCCTTGGGAACGGTTGCCGCGAACAGGCCGATCGGCGGAATCTCGCGCGGGCTGATGCCGCTCAGGATCGTGCTTTCGCCCGCGTATTCGAGATGACTCTGCTGGTGACGCTTGTCGGCGATCGCCTCGTTGGTGAGATGGACCAGCAGCAGGGGCAGCTTGCGGATGTCTTCGACGCGGTAGAAGGTGCCGCCGGTGCTCTTGGCGAAGTCCTGAAGCAGGCGCAGGTTCTCCAGGTCGGGTCCGATACGGATGGTCGAGACCGAGATGTGCTGCTTCTCGAAGTCGGCCATCAGCTGGTCATGATCGTGATACTGGCGATTGGTGTCGCCGTCGGTGAGCAGGATCACCTGATGCACCGGGATGCCGCTGGCGAGGATCTCGCGCTCGGCGATTTCCAGCGATTCCTTGAAATCGGTGCCGCCGCCGGGTTCGAGGCGCTCGATTCGACGGGTCAGTTCGGCGCGATCCTCGCCCACCGGACGCAGATGCGAGAGCACGTAAGGCTCAGAATCGAACGCGATGACGCCCGCGTAGTCGGTGTCGTCAAGCTGGTTGATCAGCGCGGTCGCGGCCTCCTTGGCGTATTTGATCCGCTCGCCGTCGCGCACGGCCGGATAGCGCGAGTTGTAACTCATCGAGTTGGAGCGGTCGATCAGCAGGTAGACCGCGATCGGTTCGCGCGAGGGCGGCGGCGGCTGCGGGGTGAAAGTTATCGGCAGCGCTTTTTCCAGGTTCCCCTGGTGAAACTTTTCGTCGCGCAGCGCATCCCCGGTCACGATCAAGCCCCCGCCAAAGTCGCCGACGTAGCGCGCGAGCGCGGCCTGCACGTCGGGCGCCAGCGCCGCCGCGGTTACGTCCACCAGGATCACCGCCTGGTAGGCGAGGTAGGTTTCGGGATCGGCCGGCAGTCCGTGCGGCGCCGTCTCCTGCACCTCGTACTGGCGGAGCCTGAGCGCGCTCAGCAGGCTGTCCGGCGGAGTGCTCGAGACCACGAGCACGCGCGGCGGCGCGATGACCGAAACCGTGGTCTCCGCGGCGGGATTGACCACCGCCAGCGGCGAATCGACGTCGATCCGCGCGTTCAGCAGATAGGCGCCGTGACTATCCAACTGGTAGGGCAGGCTGAAACGATTGAGCCCGGGCTGAAGCACGACCGAGCGATGGCCCAGTTCATGGCTGTCGCTGGTCAGCCGCACGCGGGCCACGGCCGGCGCGCGCGCTTCGCTGAGGATGTCGAGCCGGAGCGCGAAGCTCGCGTGAGCGCGCACCGGATTCGGCGCCTCGAAATCGACGATCGCGACGCGCCCCGCCGCCGACGGCGGCGGCGCCGCGGCGTAGAGCCGCGCCTGCTGTTCGATCAGCGCGGGCAGTTCGGCTCTGGCGTCGCCGTTGGTTTCGTTGCCGTCGGTCAGCAGCACGATGCGCTTTTCGTCCTGCGGCGGCATCAGGCTGAGCGCGGTGGTGAGACTCGCCGCGATGTCGGTGCCGCCGGGGTCGGCGCCAGAACGGGATGGATCGACATGCATCAGGCGCGGGTCGCCGAGCGGCGCGAGCAGGCGCGTGCTGCGGCCAAACTCGAGCACCGCGAGCCGGTCGCGCGGATTCATCGCGGTGCGCACGGCGTCAAGCTGCTGGAGCATCCATTCGAACTGGTCGGGCGCGATCGAATGCGACGCGTCTATCGCGACCACCACCGACATCCGTTGGGCCGGCGTCCTCAGCGGCAGGCGCAGGCCGGCGAGCAGCGCAACCAGGATTACGAACAGGCTTCCGCGCAGCGTCGCCGCAGCGAAGCCTGCCGCGCTGCGTCCCGCGCGGACGGCCATCAGGCCGGGCGCCACGGCGAGCGGCGCGGCCAGCAGCAGCCACAGGAATTCGGGCCGCTCAAACATGGCCGACCCTCCAGCGCATCGCTTTGCGCGTGAGCAACGCCGACTCAACCAGCATCGCGAGCAGCGCGAGCGCGACGAGCCACGCCGCGATTGGCTTTACCCGGGTGCCGGCTGGAATGTCGGCCGGAGATGTCTCCGCGGAGGCGGCGCGCTTCGCCCATGCGGGGGACGGCGCCGCCGCGGTCAGATCCGATTCGCCCGCGTCGTAGTAATTCGCGTAGATCATCGCCTTGGTTCCGGCCGAACTCACCTGGTAGCGCCCGGCTTGGAGCGGACGCAGGCGCATGCGGCCCATCTCGTCCGCTCTGGCGGGGGTCACCGATCCGTCGGGCGCGGTGATTTTGGCGGCCCCGGCCGCCGGAACGCTGACCGAACCGCCGGTCGATACCACCTGCAGATCCTGTGGCGCGAGCAGCCGCTTGACCATCTCGACCGTCAGCACCAGGGCGTCGAGCTTGTCCGGATCGAGCAGCACATGGTCGTTCACGCTGAACGCGATCACGCCCATCGCGCCGCGCGAATCGTAGCCGAAGCCGGCCAGCGGAAAGGATCCGCTGCTGCCCGCGCCGGTGCCGTGCGCGAGCACGTCCATCCACTGGGGCAGGCTAAGAATACGCGCCGGGCTAAGCGCGAGCGGATGGTCAAGCTGCTCGCCGTCTGCGCGCTCCTGCATTTCGGCCGTCGTCACCGTGCCGGCCACCGGCAGCTGCCACGGCGGCGGCGCCGAGCGCTCGAGCCACGGCGGGGGATAGATAATCAGTCGCGCGTCGGCCTTGACGCCGGGGTCGTAGGCGTCCTCGAGCAGCGCGATGCGATATCGCGGAGCGCTCTTGAGATCGAATTTAACCGGATCGACCGCGGTTACGATCAGATTCTGATTGACCGCGAGCAGCACGCGGGCAAGGTCGTCGCGCGCCTCGGGGCTCGGCGACATCACCAGCGCCTGGTCGGGCTTGTCGTTGGGTGCGAACGTCCAGCGTTGGTTGTCGGCCGCGAGCGCGTCGTCGGTGACGATGCGCGCCTCGACGAGGCCGCCCTTTTCCAGCGGACCGAACGGCAGCACGGTTTGACCGCGCGGTTCCAGCACGAAAGTGTTGCTTGCGAGGTGTTTGCTGTCGAGGTCGAGGACCAGCTCGCAGACCTGCGGACGGTCGGAAAAGTTGCGCACCACGACCCGTCCCGGCGAGGCGCCCACCGTTCCCGATTCGAGCGCCACGATTGCGAGGTTGTCGGCCGGCGATCCGACCTGATGCAGATGGACGCGAGCGCCCACGGCAGCGGATTTCAGCTGGTCTCCTGCGGGCGGCCGATCGGCGAAGAGATCGATCTCGGCCGCGCCCTCGGCGCGCATCAGCGCTGCCCGCATCGCGGCCGCCCGCGCCGGCAGAGCCGCGGGCTTGAGCGCGTCGATCGCCAGGCGCACGTCGGCGATGTGCGAAGTTTGAGCGCGATACATCGTGGCCTCGAGGGCGTACCCGATCACGCTGAAGCTGTCGCCGGGCTGCGCCTCCGCGACCATCTCTAGCGCCTGGCGTTTGGCTTCGTCGAGCCGCGTCCACGTGCGGTCGCGCGCGCCCATCCCCGCGCCCAGGTCGAAAATCAGCGCGCGGGCCTCATGATGGGCCGGCGCCTTTGCCGTGGTGCGGAGGTAGAGCCCAGCAAGCGCCATCGAGACCGCGCCGAGCGCCGCCATCTCCAGCCAGAACATCAGGTCGGTCCGCAATACGCGCGAGCTTGCCACCGGCGCCGCCACCTCGTCGAACAGCATCAGGCTGGAAACCTCTAGCGTGGGCTTGGCGCGTGCGCGCAAATAGATCGCGACGAGCACGGCGAGGCTTGCGAGATAGAGCAGGTTACGCGGATTGAGCAGGCCCATCGCTTTTCACCGCAGCACGCCGAGACGGGGAAATTCGCGCATCACGATGTCGTCGAAGTGACTCGCGCCGAAGGCGCGCGCGTAGACCATGCCGTGGCCGGCGCAAAACGCGGCCAGCTCGGACGACAGCCGCTCGGCCCGCCGCCGGCAGCTTTCGGCGGCGCCCGCGCCCAGGGTGACCTCGCACAGCTCGCCGGTTTCCGAGTCGCGTACGCGATAGTGTCCCGGCGGATAGTTGCCGCTGCTCTCGCGATCGCCCAGCACGTGGATGACCTTGACCTCGTGCCGCGCGCGGAGCAGGCCGCGCAGCGCCTGTTCGTATTCGGCGGCGGAGATCAGGAAGTCGGAGATGAGGACGACGGTGCCGGCGGGCCGGCGCTCGAGCAGCAGACGCTCCACCGCCGCCGACATCTGCGTGGCGCCGCCCGGCCGCACCTCGCGCACGAAGGTGCGGAAGGCGGGATAAGTCTCGCGCCGGCGATGCAGCGCCGAGGTTTGCAGGCGCGACGCGCCGCCCCGCGCGGCGGAGGCGAACGCCCCGATCCGCACCGCATCATTGCTCGCCATCGCGACGTAGGCGAGCGCGGCCGCCAGCCCCAGCGCGAAGCCGAGCTTGTCGTCCTCGCGCGGCAATCCCATCGAGGCGCTGGCGTCGACCAGGATGGTGACTTCGATTTCGCGTTCGGCGCGAAAGGTGCGGATCGTCAGGTCGTCCAGCCGCGCAAACGCGTTCCAATCGAGGAAGCGCAGGTCGTCGCCCTCGGTATATTCCTTGAAACTTTCGGGTTCGATGCCGAGTCCCTGCACGCGCCCGAGCGTGCGCCGGCCCTCGCGGACAGTGCGCGAGCGCTGGACGCCGAGCACCAGCCCGTCAAGCCGGCGGAGAAAGTCGGGCTCGAATGCGCGCGCCTCGAGCATCTGGATCGAACCGCTAGCCGCGGGTCGGACGCACCGCCTGGACGACGCGTTCGACGATATGCGCCGCGTCGATGCCGTCGGCGTGGGCCGCGTAGTTGAGCATCACGCGATGCTGCAGCGCGGCCGGGGCGACCTGGTCGATATCTTCGTAGGCGACATTGGCGCGGCCGTCGAGCAGCGCGCGCACCTTGGCGCCCATGATAAGCGCCTGCGCGCCGCGCGGGCTCGCGCCGAAGCTGACGTAACGGTCGACCGCGTCAACCCGCAAGCCGTTGGCCTGCTGGCCGATGTAGCGCGAGCCGCTGGGTTGCGTCGCGCGCACCATCCGCGCGGCGTAATGCTCGATCGATTGCGCGACCATCACCTCGCGCACGAGGTGCTTGAGCCCCTCGATCCGTTCGGCCGCCTCGGCCACCGAAAAGATCGGCTCGACGCCGGCGTCCTCGGGACCGGTGGTATTGGTCACGATTTTCACCATCTCGCTCTCGTCGGGATACTCCAGGCGCACCTTGAACAGAAAACGGTCGAGCTGGGCCTCGGGCAAAGGATACGTCCCTTCCATCTCGATCGGATTAAGCGTCGCCATCACGAAGTACGGCGGCTTGAGCTGATGGGTGATGCCGGAGACGGTCACCTGCAACTCGGCCATACATTCGAGAAGCGCCGATTGGGTCTTCGGCGTGGCGCGGTTGATCTCGTCGCCCAGCAGAATATGGCAGAACACGGGGCCCGGCTGGAAGGAGAATTCGCGCCGGCCGTCTTCGCTCGAAAGAATCACCCGGGTACCGGTGATGTCCGCCGGCATCAGGTCGACGGTGAACTGGATCCGGTTGAAGCTCAGGTTGAGCGCGAGGCCCAGCGTTTTGACCAGCGTGGTTTTGCCGGTGCCCGGCACGCCTTCGATCAGCACGTGGCCGCCCGCGAAGAACGCGCTCAGGAGTTCTTCGACGGCGCGATGATGGCCGACGATCACCTTGTGAATCTCGGCCTGGACGTGGCGGAAGGTGCGCGCGAAGTCAGCCACGCTGGGTGCTTCGCCGGTGGCGGCTGCATTCATCGTTCAAATACCCGTTTGATCGTTACCCGGTCGGAGGCCGGAATGGATGCGCGTTCGAATGGTTCGTCGGGAGCCTGGTTCGCGTTGAGTGCGCTCCGCGTCCGCCGCGGCGGCGAGGGCGGCGCCGTGTTGCTCGATCCGTCCTCTGATGGTGCGACCTCGACCGGAATCCTGAAGGTGTCGTTGCCGAGCGGCGGCTTCTCGGCGTCGCCGTAAAGATGCTGCGGGTCGCTCCCCGAGCCGTGATCCGATCCTCCAGCGCCCAGCGGGCCGCCTTGCGGCACCTTGCGTGCGTCGGGCGGCGTGTTCTGGGCCGGCGATCCATTGGGATCCGGGTCGTCGTTGTTGAGCCCGTTGAGCGCGGCCAATCCACTCATGTCCGGGACGCCCGGCGTCGGACCGCTATTTGGCGGGGCCGCGTTTTGCTCGCCCTGCTGCTGTCCGTTGTCGGAACTCTGCGGGCTCTGCGGCGGGCTCTCCTGGGCGCCCTTGGCTCGCGCTTGATCCTGGCTCTGCCCTGGGCTCTTTCCGTCGTTGCCGCCTTTCCGGTCGGTGAGTTTCAGGCGCGGCGCAGGTTCGGCCGCCGGGCTTCCCGTAAGCTTGTTTTGTAGCGCCTGTGCGGCCTCGCGCGCATTGGCCATCAGGCGCGACGTCGGACTGCCCTTCGATCCTCCGCTTTGCGCCTCGCGCAATTTCTCGGCGAGCTTGCGCAGCGTCGCCGGGTCCGCGTCGATTTCGGTTCCAGGTTCGAGCGACGGGTCGGCGGGCCGGATGTCGAGGTCGCCCAGATCGACGGAAGGCTCGCCCGGGACGCGAGCGACGCGATTATTCGCCGTCAGCCGCGAGGTGCGCACGCCGTAAGCGACGCGCATTGCGACCGCCGCGACGACGCAAGACGCGACCGCCGCCCACAGCCATCGCGAAACACGGCGCGGTTCGATTCGCGCTGCGGCGAATTCGTCCCGCAGCGCGAGCGTGTCCTCGATGAGATACGGCCACAGCGCCGAACGCTGCTCGAGCCGCGCACCGTCGACCATCGTGGTCAACCGGCCCTTAAGCGCCGCGCGTTCATCCGCGATCCGCGCGGCGCGCTCGTCGCTGGTGCGCATCCGCCACGCCGCGCGTGTCATGCGCACGACTCCCGCGATCGCAATGATAGCGACGGCTGCCGCGAGCAGGAGAAAAGTCAGCGGACTGAAGGCGAAGGCCGCGCCGAGGATCAGCACGATTGCGCAGAGGACGAAGGTGAGCGGGGCGAACAGGCCCTGTTGCAGGGCTAGCGCGTTCAGCCGGCTGCGAATCGAGCCAATCTGGCCGAGGATCAGCCGAGACTTATCCTCGCCACGCGCTTGTGCGGCTTCGTAATCCATCCAGGATGACGCCACCGCCACGGCGCCAATCGGCGGTAGGGTACCGATCAGACTAATTTAGGCCAGCCTTGTGCGCAACTTGAATGTTCGCAAGCCGCGGCGCGCTCCGCGCTGTCGCGAACGATTGCCAGGCGCGGTAACTCCGCCGGGTTCAGAATATCCATCCGATCGTGCTTTTGAAAAAGCTTCCGTTCGACGCACGGGTCACGCCGATCCCATAGCCGGCGTTTATCTCCAATTGCGGCGCAAGGTGCAGGTTGATGCTCGGGGTCAGGAAATGCTGTTGATTCTGAACGCTCGGCAGATGCTCGAGCGCTCCGATCTCGCCGTAGTATTCGAGCGCTGGCTCAAGCCAGTTGTTGACGCGGTAGCTTAGCTGACCCGCCGGCTCCAGCGTCATCCCCTGATGGCTGCCTGGTCCGCTGAAGGGCTCGTTGAACGAGAAATTTCCAACGATGAAGAACGGGCCAACATGAGCCTCCATGATCGGCATCAGGTCGAGCTCGAGCGGCGTTTCGGCAGCGTCGCGGCGCATGTACTGGAACTCGATGTTGGCGCCAAAGGCGACCGGCCAGCTCTCGGTAAACGGCACCCCGAAGTGCACTTTGGTGCGCGCGCCCGCGTATTCGTAGGTTCCGCGGTCCAGGCGCGCGGTGCACAGATATTGTCCGACCTCCAGCCATGGCAGCAGGCCGTAGGTCAGCTCGCCGGTGTTATGGATTTGGTAGAGCGGAAGCTGCTGTTTGGCCTCCTGGCCGGTCGCTGAACTCACGTATATGGAATGCAGTTCGAGCCACCAATGTTCCGCCGGCGTGGTCTCGACAGTGTAAATCTGCAGCTCATAGAAGTCCGTTGCGCCGGCCCGGCCGCCGTCCAATACGAGCCCCATCGCGAACAAAAACGCGGCGACCGCTGCGAACTTCATGAGCGCTAAAAAACCCCCGCTATATTGATTCTCGCCAGCCCCTCTCGCCCGGGCTAGGATTTGTGATCAAGCCCGGCGTCATCGAGCACGCTCAGCGCGATCGCCGACCAATCCATCTCGCCCCGTCCCTTGGCGAGGCTTGCGAGAAAACGGTCGCGCACCAGGCTCGCGATCGGCAGGCCCATCGTCACCTCGGATGCGGTCCGGAGCGCCAATTCGACGTCCTTGAGTCCCAGCCGCAACCGGAAGCCCACCGGCTCAAAACGCTTCTCCGCCACCGCTTTTCCGTAGCCCTGGTAGATCGGACAAGCGAAAAGGGTTTTCGCCAGCAGGTCGGCGACCGCCGTGCGCTCGACGCCCTGCTTTTCCACCATCGCGAGCGCTTCCGACATCGCTTCCAGGTTCGCCGCGATAAGAAAGTTGCCCGCGAGCTTGGCGACGTTGGCGGCGCCGGGGTCTTCGCCGAAATCGAAAACCGCCTGTCCCATCGCGTCCAGCAGCGGCCGTATCGCGGTCTTCGCGGCCGCAGGTCCCGAGGCCGTGATCCACAGCCGCTTGGCCTTGGCGGCGTCCGGGCGGCCAAATACCGGCGATGCAATCAAAGCGCCGCCGCAGGCCGCGTGATGCTCGGCGAGGCGGCGCGTGGTCGCCGGCGCCACCGTGCTCATTGAGATATGGATTCCGCCGCGTCCCAGCCGCTCGGCCAATCCGCCCGGGCCAAGCGTCACTTGCTCCAGCGCGGCGTCGTCGGCGACCATCGTGATCGCTACTGCGCCCGGCTGTGCCGCGTCGCCCGGCCGGTCCACGAGCGTCGCGCCCGCGGCGACCAGCGCGTCCGCCTTCGATGCGGTGCGGTTATAGACGCGCAGCTTGTATCCGGCGGCAATAAGGTTGGCGGCCATCGGCTCCCCCATCGCGCCCAATCCGATAAATCCGACTTCAGTGCTCATCTGAGTATTCCTTTCTCCCGGCCGCCGGGCGCGGATAGCGCCGACGGACCTGGCTTCGACGCACTACCGCGCGCGGGTCACGCCCCGGCGCGGACACATGCGCGCCGCGGGACATCGCGAACACCACGGCGACAATGGCTGGCAGACAGTCTGGCCGAAGGCCACGAGCAACGTATTGTATTCGATCCAGTACCGGCGAGGGAGCGCCACGCGAAGCGCGGCTTCGGTTTCATCCGGCGTGCGCGTTCTGACGAGGCCCCATCGGTTGGAGATCCGATGGACGTGCGTATCGACGCAGATGCCGGGTTTGCCGTAGGCCTGGGTCACGACCAGGTTCGCGGTCTTGCGGCCCACGCCCTTGAGCGTCAGCAACGCGTCGATCGAATCGGGCACCTGCGAATCGAAACGCGTTATCAGCGCGCGGCAGATTCCGACGATCACGGCGGCCTTCGTGCGATAGAAGCCGACCGGATAGATGAGCCGCGCGATCGCATCCTCGCCGAGCACGAGCATCGCGCTCGGCGCCGCCGCCGCGGCGAACAATCGCGGCGCGGCCTCGGCGGTGGTTTCGTCCCGCGTGCGCAGGCTCAGGATGCATCCGATAAGCACGCGAAACGGATCGCCGTGCTCGGCGGCCTCCAGAGCCATCACTGGCGCGTTCCATCCCGGCGCCGCACGCCGCAATATTCCGAGTACGCGGCCCACCGTGCGCCGTTCCAGCGCGCCGGCCGTATCGGGGTGCCGGCGCTTTCGCCGGTGCGCTGGAGCGCCGATGAGCGGACGGATCGCGGCGGTGCCGGTAATGCTTCTCGCAGGCGCCATGACGGCCCCCATCTCTAGCACGGCCGGCGCGGGTGAAGAACCGGAGTTCGTTTGACGCTGGGCCCGAACGGTAATAGCTTCGCTCTCGCCGGCGCGCTGGCCGCTGTGAGCGCTCGCCGCCGCGAGGAGGTTTTACCGGCGATGGACCTCGGCAAAGACTTGATGCTCGACATGTACCGCTCGATGCAGCGGATTCGGCAGTTCGAGGGACGGGTGCGCGATCTCGCGATCGCCAACGAGCTGCCGGGCTTCGTGCACGTCTCGATTGGCGAGGAGGCGAGCGCTACTGGCGTGTGCGCGGCGTTGCGCAAAACCGACCGCATCACCTCGACCCATCGCGGCCACAGCCACCTGATCGCCAAGGGCGGCCGGCTCGATCGCATGATGGCCGAGCTGTACGGCAAGCGTGAAGGCTATTGCAAGGGCAAGGGCGGCTCGATGCATATCGTCGATTTTTCGCTCGGCATCCTGGGCGCCAACGGAATCGTCGGTGCCGGCCTGCCGATCGCGGCCGGCTCGGCGCTGGCCGCGCAAATCGCCGGACGCGACGACGTAACCGCCTGCTTTTTCGGCGACGGCGCCTCCAACGAAGGCACCTTTCACGAATCGCTCAATCTGGCCGCGGTGTGGAAACTGCCGGTGGTCTTCGTGTGCGAGAACAACGGCTACGGTGAATTCACTCCGATGGAAACGGTGACCTCGGTCAAGGACATCGCCGAGCGCGCGCATGGCTACGCGATTCCCGGGCACATCGTGGACGGCAACGACGTCTTCGAGGTCTATCGCTACGCGAGCGAAGCGATCGCGCGGGCGCGGGCCGGCGAAGGGCCGACGCTGCTCGAGTGCAAGACCTACCGCTGGGAGGGGCACGTGGTCGGCGAACAGGCTTTTCTCGGCTCGTCCGGCTATCGCACCGAAGCGGAGATCGAATCCTGGAAAAAGAAATGTCCGCTGATCAAATTTGAAAAATTCGTGCTCGAGAGCGGCAAAATCAGCAAGGCCGAACTCGATCGGATCGTGAACGAGACGCAAGCCGAACTCGAAGCCGCGGTCGAGTTTGCGCGCCAGGCCGCACTGCCAGATCCGTCCGAAGTCGCCGACGACGTCTTCGCCTAGGCGCGCGCGGCACCAGCGGCGCGCGCGCGGAAGAAACGATCCGAAGGCAGAGCGAGGTAAGGACGATGGCGCAGGTCAGTTATATACAGGCGATCAATCAGGCGATGGACGAAGAGATGGCGCGCGATCCGCTCACCTTCGTTATGGGCGAGGACGTGATCCTGGCCGCGTTCGGCGCGACTCGCGGGCTGCACAAGAAATACGGTTCGGGGCGCGTCCGCAATACTCCAATTTCGGAAGCGGGCTTCGTCGGCGCGGCGGTGGGCGCGGCTATGGCCGGTACGCGGCCGATTTGCGAGGTCGAGTTCGCCAGCTTCTTCTATTGTGCGATGGACCAGGTGTGTAACCAGGCCGCCAAGCTGCGTTACATGTCGGGCGGCCAGGCCCGGCTGCCGATAACCTTCAGGGCCGTATACGGAGCGATCGGCGGCGCGGCCGCGCAACACTCGGAAACCGTATACGCGCAGTTCCTGAGCGTGCCGGGATTGAAGCTCGCAATGCCCTCGTCGCCCTCCGACGCCAAGGGAATCCTGAAGAGCGCGATCCGCGACGACAACCCGGTGATCGTCTTCGAGCATCTCGCGCTCGGCCGCTTGCGCGAGGAAATGCCTCCCGGAGATCATCTGGTGCCGCTCGGCAAGGGCGCGATCAAGCGCGCGGGCGACAACGTGACCGTGGTCGCCATCGGCGCGATGGTACCCAAGGCGCTCAAGGCCGCGGAACGGCTCGCTGCCGACGGCATCAGTGTCGAGGTCGTCGATCCGCGCACACTGGTGCCGCTGGATGAGGACATAATCCTGCAATCCGTCGCCAAGACGAATCGCGTGGTGATCGCCGACGAAGGGCATCTGCGCGGCGGCGCGGCGGCCGATCTCTCGGCGCTCATCGTTGAGAAAGGATTCGATCTGCTCGATGCGCCGCCGCGGCGCGTCACCTCGCTCGACGTCCCGATCCCCTTCAGCCCGCCGCTGGAAAAGGCCGCGATCGCCGACGACACGCGGATCGAGGCCGCAGTGCGCGAATTGGCGGGGCGCTGAACCTTCAGTCGGCCGCGCGCTTCTCTCCGATGCGAATCCATCCGCTTTACGGCAGACCGAACACTCCTGTCCTGGTGAGAGTCCCATGTCCGTCGAAGTGACCATGCCCAAGTTCGGCCTTACGATGCAGGAGGGCACGATCCAGCGCTATTTCAAGGCTCCGGGCCAAAGCGTGCAGGCGGGCGAGCCGCTGTACGAAGTCGAGACGGAAAAGGTGCTGTACGAAGTCGAGGCCCCGGCCGCGGGCACGCTTGCGGCGGCGCTGTATCCCGAGGGGGCGACGGTCGAGTGTGGAGTCGTGGTCGCGATAATCGCCGAGAGCGGCGAGGACGCGGCCGCGGTCGCCGCCCGCTACGGCGACGGTGCAGCCGTGCGCGGGGGAGTGCCCGCCGCGAAAGCGGCGGGCGCTCCCCCGCGCGCCTCTGCCGCCGCCGCGTCGTCGGCGGCGGCGGATGATGCCGGGGCGCGCCGCGCCATAAGCCCGGTTGCGCGCAAGCTCG
>DASXMQ010000285.1:0-12576 GCA_036495625.1 Binataceae bacterium (SeqCode)
TCGGCGCGGGAACGGTTATTGCCGACAATCCGCGCCTGACTTGTAGAATCGCGGGCGGCCGCGACCCGGTGCGAGTCGTAATCGACGGGCGCCTCAGAGTCTCTCCGCGCGCGCGGGTCTTCACCCAGCGCTCGAAGGCGCCCGCGCTCCTGGTCACGACGACGGCCAACGCGGCGCGCGCCAGACGCCGCTACGGCCGAGATGGCGCGCGCGGGCGCGTCGAGGTAGTGGGATGCCCGGGGCGGCGCGGCGAGGTGGACCTGCGCGCCGCGATGCGCGAGTTCGCGCGGCGCGGCTGGTGCGACCTGCTCATCGAGGGCGGTGCCAAGCTGGCGGGAGCGGCGCTCCGCGCGGGAATCGTCGATCGCGTGGCCTTTTTTTCCGCGCCAATCCTGATCGCGGCGGGAACTTCCGCGATCGAAGGGCTCGGCTCCAAGCGCGTGCGCGACGCGATTGCGCTCGGCGGGCTCAGGGTGCGGCGCCTCGGCGGCGACCTGCTGATCGAGGCGGAAATCGCAGGCCGGCGCCGCGCTTCCAGGCGGCGGCGCTGAGCACGTGCTGGTCAGCATACGGGGGCGGTGATAACATCAGGCCGCTGGAAACCGAATGGTAATGTCGTCGAAATCGCTGGAAGAAATTTTCAGCCGGATCCGCGCGGCCAAGACGGTCCTGGCGGTGATGGAGGAGGACGAGGAAGCGGAGGGCGACATCGTGATGGCGGGCGAGAAGGTGACCCCCGATCACGTCAACTTCATGGCGCGTCATGCGCGTGGCGTGGTTTCGGTGGCGCTGCCCGAGAGGCGCATGCGCGAGATGGGAATTCCGCTGGTCGCTTCCTCGCAGAGCGAGCTTGCCGATGAGCAGGCGGGTTCGCTGGTCGAGGCGCGCGAAGGCGTGACCACCGGAATCTCCGCGCACGACCGCGCGCGCACGATCCAGGTGCTGGCCTCCGACAAGAGCGGTCCGCAGGATATCGTGATGCCCGGGCACGTGCTGCCGCTGATGGCGCTCAGCGGCGGCGTGATGATGCGCCTGGGGCGCGCCGAGGGCGCCGTGGATCTGATGCGCGCGGCGGGAATGCGGCCGTGCGCCGCGCTTTGCTCCGTGCTGCGCGACGACGGTGATGCCGCCCGCCTCGCCGAATTGCGCGAGTTCGCCGCGGCCCACGACATCCCGATTTTTTTTCTCAAGGACCTGGTCTCCTATCGTCTGACCAACGAACTCCTGGTCCAGCGCGTTGCCGACGTCGATTTTCCGATCGAGTCGGGCGAGCTCAAGGCGGTGGTTTTTCGCAGCACGGTTGACGGCCGCGAGCATCTGGCCCTGGTCAAGGGGAACGTCGGCGGCGGCCGCCCGGCGCTGGTGCGGCTCCATTCGCAATGCCTGACCGGCGACGTGTTCGGCTCGGAGCGCTGCGACTGCGGCGAGCAACTGGCCGAATCGATCGAACGTATCCTGACCGCTGACGCCGGCGTGATCATCTACCTGCATCAGGAAGGGCGCGGAATCGGACTCGCCAACAAGATCAAGGCCTACGCGCTGCAGGACCAGGGCCTGGACACGGTCGAGGCCAATCTGCAGCTGGGCTTCAAGGAGGACCTGCGCGACTACGGAATCGGCGCCCAGATCCTGCGCGACCTTGGGGTCGGCGAAGCGCTCCTGTTGACCAACAATCCGCACAAGATCGAAAGCCTGCAGAGCTACGGCGTGCGCGTCAGCCGCGTGGCGCTCGAAGTCGCGCCGCATCAGGGCAATATCGATTACTTGCGCACCAAGAAGGAGAAGCTTGGCCATCTCTTCTCCAAGCTCAAGGTGATTACCTAGTTGCGGCGCGCGGCTCCTTGAGCGGCATCGGAGCGCGCGCGGCGCGCGGATCAGACGGCCGCCGGCAATTGGCTATGGGACCAAGACATCTGGGGCGCGAGCTCGCGCTCAAGGCGCTTTATCAGATAGACATCCGCGGCGGCTCCTCGCGCGAGGCGCTGGCGCTCCTGTTCGAGACCTTCCCGGCCGACGAGCGCGCGCGCAAGTTCGCGATCGAGCTGGTCGAAGGCGTCGAGCGCGAGCGGACGGCGCTCGACCGCGAGGTCGCGGGCGCGCTGGAGCATTGGTCGATCAGGCGGCTTTCGCGGGTCGATCATAATATCCTGCGCAGCGGGCTTTACGAGCTGATGTGGATGAACGATATTCCGACGCGCGTCACGATCGACGAAGCGATCGAGCTGGCCAAGGTCTATGGCGATCAGGACTCGGGCCGCTTCGTCAACGGCGTGCTGGACGAACTTGCGGGGCGGCTGGGACTCAAGCAGAAGGGTGAGGAGCGTGGCGTTGGCGAACGCGGTTTTGACAAGGGGCATTAGGGCCTGGTTCGCCGCGATGCTCGGCGGATCGCTGCTGTTGGCGGCGGCGGGCTGCGGCTATCATTTCGCATCGTCGGGAAGCGGCCTGCCGCAGGACGCCAAGACGATCTACGTCGCCCGCTTCAGCAACGTCTCGCGCTTCACCGGCTTCAACGATCAGTTCATGCGTTACATGAAGGACGAGATCGCCGAGCACAAGCGCCTGCAGCTGGTTGAGGAACCGTCGCAGGCCGACCTGGTGCTCACGGGCGAACTGCTGCGCGTTGAAACCGCCCCGGCGGGCTTCAACGCCGTTTCCGAAGCGAGCATCTACCAGCAGTACATGGTCGTGCGCGCGCAACTCGAGGATCGCCACACCGGCAAGGTGCTGTGGGCGAACGTGCTCAGCAGTATCGACCAGTTCCCGACCGTGTCGCAGACCACCGTGACCACTTCGCCCGAATTCCTGCAGCAGAACCTGCGCTCGCAGAATATCGCCAACATGCCCGACATCCAGGTCGCGCAGACCCAACAGGCCGGCTCGACCACGCAGATGATGACGCGAATGGCGCAAGACATTTACTCCGCGATGTCCGAGGGCTTTTAGGCGCACGCGGCCGCAATCGCCAGCGGGTCGCGGCTGCCGGCAGGATTGAGAGGGTACGCAGGCGGCGGGCGATGGCGGTTGAGACGGCGCTTTCCATCCTTGGCGCGGGCGATCGCGCCGCGCTTGCGGCGGCGATCGTAATCAGCGGCCCGCACGCCTTTCTCCGCGAGTACGTCTTCGACTTCGTCCGCCGCCGGATGCTGCGGCAGGGGATGAAGTATCGCGGTTTCCAGGTAGGGGGCGCCGAAGGCTTTGACGCGGTGCTTGCCGAGTTGCGCGAATCCGATCTGTTCGCGCCGGTCCGCGTCGTTGGATGCCGCGTGCTGCGATCGCATCGCGGCGGCGGCGAAGAGAACGGCGACGACGCTGCCGCCGGGGCGGGGAGCGCGCGCGGCGGCGCGGGTGGTGGCGAGGCGGCGCTGGCCGAAGCGCTCGAGACGATGCGCGGTCCGAGCGCGCTCGTCGTCGTCTATGAGCGCGACGCGGCGCCAGCCAAAATTCGCCGCGCGGTGGAGCAGGGCGGTCTCGCGATCAACTGTCCGCGCGCCTACGACAATCAGCTCACGCAATTCGCCGAGGCTTTTGCCCGCGCCCAGGACCTGCGTCTCGGCCCCGGCGTGGCCGACCTTCTGGCTGCGCGCCACGCCGGCGACCTTTCCGCGGTCGCCAACGCGCTCGCCAAGGCCGCGATCCATCGCGACCCCGGCGCAACACTGAGCGCCGCCGACCTCAGCGATCCCGCGGCCGCCAGAATCCCGGAACTGTTCGACCTGGCCGAGGCGATATCTAACGGACGCGCGGCGGCCGCGCTGACGCTGCTCGTCCGCGCGATCGCGGCCGGGCGTGATCCGTTTGAATTGCTGGCGGTCGAGATTATCCCGGTGTTGCGGCGGATGATGCTGGCGGCGTCGATGGCTGCGGAGCGTCAGAGCGCGCCGCAGATCGCCGCGGCGCTCGGGATGTCGCCGTCGAGTCCGCTGGCCATGCGCGCGATCGACGGCGCGCGCCGCTTCGGGATTGCGCGGTTGACCGACGCCTGGCGGCGAGTTTCGCAGCTCGACGCGGACTTCAAGAACGGAAAGATTAAAGAGCGCGAGGAGGCTCTGGCCGGGATGCTGCTCGAGTTGATGTCGTCGCCGGCGCGAGACTGAGCTCTATCCGGGCGCGGACCTGCTGCCGGCCATCGGATGAGAATGTTCCGGCGCGACGTTCGCGGCGGCCGGATCAGGCTTTGGCGGCGGCGCCGTGCTTACGATGGAGCGCGCGCGAGAGGCGTGCGACCTTGCGCGCCGCGGTGTTGCGATGGAGCGTGCCTTTGGCCGTGGCCTTGTAGAGCACGCGGGTCGCCTGGCGCAGCTCCTGCTGCGCGCTGGCGGCGTCGGTGCTCTCGATCGCCTTGACGGCATCTTTGACCGCGCTGTGCACGCGGGTCTTGATCGCACGATTACGGTCGCGGCGCTTAAGGTTCTGACGCTGGCGCTTCTCTGCTGACGGATGAACTGGAATATGCGGCATAACCAGTCTTAGCTAACAGTGCGCGCGCACCGGGTCAATACACCGGCTTCCAAGGGAAGGAAGCGCCTTACTTGTTGTCGACAAACGAGCGCTTCGCTTCCGGAAACGAGCGCTTCGCTTCCTGCCATAGATTTTCTATCTGCTGGGGATCGAGTTTCGTCAGATCGAGCTTGCGCGCGGCGGCGGCCTGCTCGACCGCCTTGAAACGCGCAATGAATTTGTCGCATGCGCGGCGGAGCGTCGTCTCCGCGTCATGCCCGATGAAGCGTGGCGCATTGGCGAGCGCGAGGATCGCGTCGCCGATCTCCTCGGCCGCATGATCGCGGTCATCGCGAGCGAGCGCCGCCCGAGCCTCGGTGATCTCTTCGCCGACCTTGTCGAGCACCGCGGACGCCTGCGCCCAATCCATCCCGGCGCCCCGCGCCCGCTCGCCAAGCTTCTGCGCTCGCGTAAGCGCCGGCAGAGCGCGCGCGACGCCGTCGAGCGCCGAGGTCGCGCCGGCATCCGCACGTTCCTGCTGCTTGAGTTTGTCCCAGTTGCGGACGACTTCGGCCGAGCTTTGCGCCGCGGCTCCGGCGTAAACGTGCGGATGGCGCCGCACGAGCTTCTCGCGCGCCCGTCTCAGCATTGCCGCGATCGGAAGGCCGCGCTGCTCTTCGGCTATGTTGCCCGCAAAGAGCACCTGCACCAGCAGGTCGCCGAGCTCGTCGTCGATTTCGCGGTCGCCGCCGCGCTCGATCGCGTCGGCGGTTTCATAAGCTTCTTCAATCAGATGGCGCGAAGCGGTCGCGAGGGTCTGTTCGCGGTCCCACGGGCAGCGCTCGCGCAATTCGCGGACGACTTCGAGGAGCGCGAGAAATTCTTCGCCCGGGTCGCGCATCGATCCTTCATCCATTGCCGAAAAAAGCTCGCGGGGCTACGCGGTGATTACCGGCTGGATCACTTTCTCGATCAGGAACGACGACAAATCCCGAATCACGTCCACCGTTATCTCGTGTCCGCAGTCGTATTCGCGGTAACTGAGCGGCATCTTCAACAAGCGCAGCCGCTCGATGGACTCACGCGCCTTTCCAATCTCGATCATATCGTCGGCGCGTCCATGCTGCACCAGGGTCGCGAGCTGCGCGAGCGCATCGTGATTGTGCGCGTGCTCGGCAAGCTCCTCGGGAAACCAGGTGGAGAGCGCGGCCAATGCGGCGAAACGCTCGGGATGGCGAATCGCCAGGTTGTAGGCCATCACGCCCCCCTGGCTGAAGCCCATCAGGATGAGCTTGCGGCGATCGGCGGGGTAGCGCTCGAGCGCGGCGTTGACGAAGCCCATAAGACGATCGGCCGCCTTGCCCATCGCTTCCATGTCCGGCGGCGCGCCCCGCCGCAACTGGTACCATCCGTAGCCGTTGACCGCGCCGATCGCGAATTCGACCGGGCCTTGCGGACACAGCATCAGGCATCGCCCGTCCGCGACATACGGAGCGAGACCCATGAGGTCGAGCGCGTTGGAGCCCCATCCGTGCATCGCAACGATCGTCGGATGTGGCCCGGCGCCCGCCGGCTCGAAAGCGGCATGAATGAGATCCATCGGCAGGTTCTCCCGCGTTAGTCCGGCCATCATAGACCCCGATCGCCGTCGCCCGCTACTCGCTTGCGCGCGTGCAAAGGGTCGGATTAGCTGTGCGTTGCCGTGGCCGCCGGGCCGCGTATCGCACTATGGGGCGGGGTGTGGAACATAAAAGGATGTGGCGTGGCGATGCTCCGCGGGCGCGCTACGCCGCGGCGGTTTCGGCTGCCGCGTCGGCGCTGATCCTAGCGCTCGCGGGCATATGTGCGGCGGCGGATGCCGCTTTGCCGCCTGCGCGCGACGGCAAGCTCGCCGGCACGATTTCCGGCCTGCTGCTGCTCGCTCTGCTCTGCTATTCGATCTACGTTTACGCCGCTCCGCTGCTCAGGAATCGCGATCGTTCGATCGTGTGGGCTTTGGCCGTCCTGGCCGTCATCGCATTGGTCAAAATATTGCTGCTCCCATGGTTCGACGGCTACGCGAACGACGTCGCGAGCTACGAATCGTGGGCGCTCCAGATGGCCGCCGAAGGACCCGCGCGCATCTACCGCGCCGGTTATTTTCTCGACTACCCGCCCGGCTACCTCTACGCGCTCTGGCTCGCGGGAATCGTCGCGAAGGCGACCGGCGCCGGCGGCGTGATGCTGCGGATGACGATCGAGGCGCCGGCGCTGGTCGCCGACTTCGTGCTCGCGCTGCTGATGTTTGCCTTCGTGCGGCGCGTCGCGCCTGCGCGGCAGACCGCGGCGTACGTCGCGATGCTGCTGGTGGCGCTGAATCCGGCGCTCGGCTTCGACACGATCGTCTGGGGCCAGAGCGATTCGGCTTTGACCGTGGTGATCATGCTAAGCGCGGCACTCGGGCTCGATGGCGAGTTCGAGCTGGCCTGGGCGCTCGCCGCGCTGAGCGTGCTGGTCAAGCCGCAGGCGCTGATGTATGTGCCGGTGCTCGGGATGTGGACGCTGCTCAAGCTGCCCTACGGCAAATGGTGGCGCTCGGCGCTGGCCGCGCTCGCTGTGGCTGTGATCGGCGTGCTGCCGTTTCAGTTCGGCCATCCCTGGTACTGGATTTTCGAGCTCTACCATTCGACCGCCGCGTATTATCACGAGACTTCGGTGAACGCGTTCAACCTGATCGCGCTGATGGGTGGTCTGCGCAAACCGGATACCGATACCTTGGCGGGCATTTCGTACTTCAGCCTCGGGATGGGCCTGCTCGTCCCGCTCTACGCGTTTATCGGCTGGCGGCTTTGGCGCGAGCGCACGCCGCGCGGGGTAATGTACGCAGTTTTTGCCGCGGTCTTCGGATTCTTCATGTTCGCGCCGCGGATGCACGAGCGTTACCTGTATGCGGGGCTGGTGTTCGCCGCGCCGCTTGCGGTCGAGGGCGCAGAGATGACGGTCGTGTTCGCGATTCTGACCGCGACCTGCCTCTTCAATCTCGCGTACGTGCTGGCCGCACTTCGCAGCGCGACGATCTTCCTGGACCCGCGCGACGGATTTGCGATGTTCGCGTCGATGATAAACGTCATCGCCCTCGCGTTCACGATTGACTACGGCCTCGGGCTGGCCGAGGGAGCAGGGCCGCTCTGGCGAAAGCTCACGTCGTTGGCCGGGATGCCGGATCGAGATGGCGACGGCGCCGAGGGCGCCCCCGCGCACGCGGCCGGCGCTGCAAAAGGCCGCGCTCCCGCCGTTCCCCTTGCGCGCGAGCCGTTAATCGCGATTCCATGGACGCGCATCGACACGGTCGTAATCATCGCGCTGGTCGCCGCCGCCGCCGCGACCCGGCTCTGGCATCTCGGCCATCCGGCAGAGATCGTCTTTGACGAAGTTCATTTCGTCGCGCAGGCGCGTCACTACATTCGCGGCGAACCGTTCCTCGACCCGCATCCGCCGCTCGCGAAGCTAGTGATCGCAGGCGGGATTCTGCTTTTCGGCGACCATCCGTGGAGTTGGCGGATCGGCAACGCGCTCTGCGGAATCCTGCTGGTCGGGCTGAGCTACATGCTCGGGCGGCGGATGTTCGCGTCGCGGCTGGCGGGGGCGCTCGGGGCCTCGTTCATCATCTGCGACGGGATGTTCCTGGTGGACTCGCGCGTCGCAGTAATCGACATCGTGTATCTGACGCTTGCGGCATGGTCCTACCTGCTGCTGTTTCGCTTCGCCGAATCGACGGACCCGCGCGACCGCCGCTGGACGCTCGCCGCGATGGGCGTGACGCTCGGGCTGTGCCTCGGCTCGAAGCTGTACGTTCCGGCGGTGACCTTTCTGCTGTGCGCGGGTTTCATGGTCTGGTTCATCGTGGAGGCCGAGCGCGCGGCGTCGCAGCAGGCGCGCTGGTTGCGTGCGTTCGGGGCGCTGCTGATGGTGGGAGCGCTGAGCATCGCCTTCTATATCGCGGTATTTCTGCTGCATTTTTTTCTAGGATGGTGGGGCGGAATCGCCGACCTCGTCCATTACTACAGCGACGTGTTGTGGTACGAGAACAGCGTCAGGAACGCGACGCATCCCTATTCCTCGCAGTGGTGGACGTGGCCCCTGATGCTGCGGCCGATCGCGTATTGGCAAAACTTTCCGCCGCAGGGCAAAGTTGCGACAGTCTGGGGCGGGGGAAACCCGCTGCTCTGGTGGAGCGCGCTGACCGCAATCACGATCACGGCGGTGCGTGCGCTGGAACGGCCCAACGCGGCGCGGACGTTCCTCGTGATCAGCTATCTCGCGTATCTACTGATGTGGACTCCAGTCGGGCGCACGCTTTTCCTTTATCACTACATGCCGTCGGTGTATCTCGGCTACCTGGCGCTCGGCGCGATCGTCGCGGATGCGTGGTGTAACGAGGCTGCCATGTGGGAGTGCGCAGCGTTGCTGCTGACGATCCTGCCCGCATGCATGATGGGACTCGGATTTTGGATGGGTTTGTTCCCCGGCGCAGCGATCGTACTGCTCGCAACATACCTTCTTGCCGTCGAGATAGCGCCCGGCGCGCTGCCCGATTTCGAGCCGCAGCGCTGGGCGCCGCGGCTGGTCGCGATCGTGTTCCTGGCGGCGGCGGCGATCCTGTTCGTCTATTACTTTCCGCTGTGGACGGGGATTTTCATCGATCGCGACGGCTATTATCACCGGATGTGGCTGCAGGGTCCGGGTCTGCGCAACTGGATATGAAGAAGCGCCGCATCGGGCCCGCATTGCGCGTCGCCGCCGCGCTTGCGGTCGAATTGGCGATCGCCGCGGCGGCGCTGCCAATCGCGGCCACTCTATGCCGTGCCGATTCGAATGCTCCCGCGATGAGCCCCGGCGGGAGCACACATGCGACCGCCGCCGCGACCTCGTCGCCTGTCTCGAGCGCGGCGGGCCCAGAGGCTCCGGCCGGACCGAATCTGCTTTCCAACGGCGACTTCGCGACCGGCTCGGGCAAATCGCCCGACCATTGGCGCACCGGCGGATGGAACGAATCGCCGGCGGTCACCGCCTACGACTGGCTGCACTCGCCGGGCAGCGAGCCCGAGCTCGCCGTCAGCAATATTCAGCCCAACGACGCGCGATGGCTCCAGACGATGACGCTCGATGCGGGATGGTACTACGTCGGCGCCGAAGTCCGGACCGAAGACGTGCCTGCCAACGCCGCCGGTGCGAGCGTCAGCCTCGATGAAGACAGCGTCAACTCGCCGGCGCTGCATGGCACCGCGGAGTGGCATCGCCTGGGACTCTATCTCAAGATTGGCGCGCACGGCGCGGACATCGACGTGGCGCTGAGGCTCGGCGGGTTCGGCAGCCTCAACACCGGCCGCGCGTTCTTCCGAAGCGCGAGGGTCGTGAAACTCGACGCGCTCCCGGCCAACGCGGGGCCTGCATTCGACTTGAGCGCCGTCAGGCGCGCCTCCGTGGCGCCGCCGATCGGCAGGCCGTGGACGCTTGTCGCGGTATTCGTCCTGCTGGCGATCGCGGCGGCGGTGGGATGGCGAATCCACGGCGGCGACAATCTCCCGCCCGCGCCGGTGGGGAGTCTGCCATCGTCCGCGATGCCGCGAAGCGAGCGCCGCCGGCGCGCGAGCGCGGCCGGGCGGCGGCGTCGCTGAAGCTCAGTCCATCGAACGCGTCGCTAGCCTTGCTGCGGAAGCAGAGCCGCGCGCGTGACCTCGCGCCGGTCGCTCTTCTCCAGTGCCTCGGCCGCTTTGGCGAGCGGAAAAGTCGCGTCGCAGAGCTCGCGGTATGGATAGCGGTCGATATGCATCGCAAGGAAGTCGAGCGACTTCTTGAGATAGCTCGGCGGATACATCACCACGCCGATCACCTCGAGCGATTTGAACGTCACCCGCGACGGCGCGATCGGCGCGGTAAGGCCCGGCGAGATGTTGCCGATCTCGATCACGCGCCCGCCGATCGAGACGAGTTCGAGCGCGTCGATAAAAGCCTCGGGCACGCCGGCGACCTCGAACACGACGTCGGGCGCGCCGCCGATCAGCTCCCGGATCCGCTTCTGGCGCTCCTCGGACGTCGGATGCCTGCGCAGGTCGATCGTGGCGTCGGCGCCGAACTTCACTGCCTCGTCGAGCCGATGCTCGACGCCGTCAACCGCGATCACATTCGCGCCGCGGGCCTTGGCGATCGCCATCGCGTGCAACCCGAGCCCGCCCGCGCCCAGCACCACCACGCTCTCGCCATAGCGCACGCGGCCCTTGTCGAGGCCCCAGTACACCTGTGACATCGCGCAGTTGGCCGAGGCCGCGACCAGGTCGGGCACGTTGTCCGGGATGCGGTAGAAGTTCTGGTTGGCGCGCACGAGGTAATGCGTGGCGAAGGTCGAGGTAAAGTGCGGCGCCTCGCTCGGATGGCGCACGCCGAAGCCCTTGGCGGTGCAGGCGGCCTGGTTGCCGGCAACGCAGTTCGAGCATCGATTGCACACCGAATAATAAACCGGCGCGATGCGGTCGCCGGCCTTGACCGGCACGCCGGCCCAATCGGCCTTCATGCCGTCGCCCAAGTCCCGGATGCGCCCGGCCATCTCATGGCCCGGCGCAATTCCGTGGCGCCCGCCGAACTCGCCGCGCCACATGTGGACCTCGGAGCCGCAGACGTTGGTTTGCGTAACCTCGGCGATAAGGCCACCGGGCGGCGGCGCCGGAACGTCGAATTCGTGAAACTCGATTTTGCGCGCGCCGGGAATAAAGGCGACTTTTCCTTTCATCTCATTCGCTCCTCGATGGATTCGGGCCATATGCGGCCGGGCGCAGGCGCTCCGTTTGGCCGCGATGTTGGATTAGGCCCGCGCCCCCGGCGATGTCAAGGGTGCGATGGCGCCGGGTTATCGAGGGCATTTGCGGCCGGCTGCAGAGCGGTCTTCTCGTTCACCTTCCAGCCCAGTGCCAGGAAATTTGTCTTCGCCAGCGGCGACATCTGGCCCGTGAGCCACACGCTCCGTGTCGGCGCCGCCAGGTCGGGACGATTGGCGAAGTACGAGGTGCGGGATGTCCACGAGGCGTAGTCAACCGCCGCGGGCACCACGATCGCGCCCGTGCTGTCGCGCCCGACGATCGTGCCGCGTGCGATTATCCGCGCAACCGGCGTATGGGTTTTGGAATACCTGGATAGCATATCCACCCAGTCGGCCAGGAAACGCGCCTGATCTTCCGATTGGGCGGTGCTCGCCAGCGTCACCACGTCAGCCGTTCCCGAAACCTTGGAGAGATCGTTGAGGTCCTCGACGAAGGCGGTCTGCACGCTCAGCGGAAATGCCATATTGCGCATGAAGACCTTGACGGTCGCGGGCGGCACGTGCAGCTCTTCGAGCGTCTTCTGGTTGCGCACTATGAGATCGGCCTTGGGCGTATCCCAGACCATATTGGAGGTTATCCTGGTCGCGGTGATCGCCATCGAACCCGGAACCGCCACCGAAATGGTCGTAGTCACCGCGACGTGGGCGCGGAAAGCGACCACGGCAAATTCGTCGAGCTGTTTGGAGAGAATCGGATTGGTTGTGTACGGGTCCACGTGCAATCGATGCGCCAGCTCCCGGCGCTCCTGCTCGTAGCCAAGGATGTCGCGCGTGGTCTGGCCCGTGCGCTTGGCGACCTCGCTGGCTTTCTCGCCCGCCGACGCTTCTTCGGGCTCTGTCGCGGCCTCCTTGATCCGTTGCGCGCCGAGACCGACGCGCCCGAAGAACCGGCCAACTCCGCCAGGCAGCCCCTTCACGGTGTCCACCGGATGCATCACCATCTGGCCGGCGGCCTTTATCGGCTCAGCTCCGGTCCTTGCCAGAGCCTGCGCGAAGACCTTGGTCTTGCTCTCATGCGACAGTTCCAGCATCGCCGGGACTTCCGCCACCCGAATCCGAAGCAGCTCGATGCCGTGAACCTGAAGAGTCTCGAGCTCGGTATGCAGCGTGAACATAGCCATCAGGCCGTCGGTCGGCACCGCATCATCGACGTGGAAGCCCTCCCCGGCGAGTAGAGTTGCGGGCACCAGGTCTTTCGCGTGCAACACCGGCGGCTTCTCAAACTGGCCGGCCGGATCGGCGGCGATGGATGCAGCCGGGACGAGCACCAGGACGGCGAAGGC
>DASXMQ010000286.1:0-4312 GCA_036495625.1 Binataceae bacterium (SeqCode)
CGAAAAGCACGGCACCGTCGCGCTCGGGCGTCTCCTCCGGCGAAAATCGGCCGCTGTCCACTCCACCCATGATGAGATGCGCCCACGGCTTGCCGCGATGACCGGCGGCGTCGCGGCTGTATTCGCTGATATGCAAATGGCCGTTGAACCAGCGATCGGTGGAGAAGTACGTGGAGACGTCCCATCCGCGGCCGCCGAGCTCGCTGACAAAGACGCGCCGCCCGCTCAGGCGCCCGAACGCCGCAGCTAGACTGCTCGCCAGTATGTGCTGCTGATGACAATGAATCACGTCGGCGCCGCGCAACTCGGCGAGCATCGACGACTTGAGCGGGTTGAAGCGCTGTCCGCGCACATACCATGGATTGCCCAGCACGCGAATGCGAAGCGGCCCGAGCGTCTCGCTACGCTCGCGCGCGCCGAAGCTCAGCAGCGTGGTAGGGGCGATTTCGGCCATGTGGCGCGCGAGCTCGAAGGCATAGCGCTCTGCGCCCCCGGCCACGCCGTCCGCGCCAAACATCGCTGGCACCAGATGCACCACTCGCGGTACAGAGGCAGTGCCCGTTCTCATACCTCCACGCCATCGGTGGTCATATGCAGGCCGCGGCGTTCGAGCGCGGCGCGGTAACTTTCGAAGCTCAGACGAGCCATCCGCTCGATGGTAAATGTGCTGGCTCGCTCCCGCGCTGCGGCACCGAGTTGAGCGCGGCGCGCGGGCGCATCCAGCAGGGGAGAGATCGCCGCGGCAAGCGCGTCGGGGTCTGCAGTTTCGACCAGGATGCCAGCGTCGCCGACTACCTCGGCCATTGCGGAAGCATTGCGCGTGACCACGGATGCTCCGGCCGCCATTGCCTCCAGCACGGGCAGTCCGAAGCCCTCGTAAAAAGACGGGAACACAAACGCGGCAGTGTGAGCGTAGAGCCATACCAGGTCCTCGTCATCAAGCGGTCCCAACAGATAGACCGCTTCGCGCAGCCCGAGATCTGCAAGACTCTGAGCGAATTGCCGCTCGCGTTCGGCGCTCACCGCGGCGCGACCGAAAAGCAAAAGACGCAGATTTGGGTATCCGCGGCGCAGCGTGGCAGCCGCTTTGAGCAATGCCGCCAGGTTTTTGCGCGGCTCCAGGTTGTAGGGCGACAGCAGAGCCTCGCCAGGGCAAAGCTCGCCGAAGCGCGCTCGCCTCTCGTCACTTTCGCCACGCAGTTTCGCGGAGTTCACGAACGCGCTGCCGAGCGGCACCACGTCTATTCCGCTGCGCTCGACTCCCCACAGCCGCTCGACGTCACGAGCGGTTGCAGCCGAGATCGCGATCACTCGGCGGGTGCGATGCCTGACGGCCCACCGATCAATCCGATAAGGCCGGGAGCTGGCGGCCGCGACATATTCGGGGAACAATTCGAACATGAGGTCGTAAATCGTGACCACTACCGGGCATGGTACGAGCACCGGGACCGGGCTATGCAGCACATGCAACAGATCGACCCTCTCGCGCAGTACGGTTTCCGTGAGCGCGAGCTGATCTCGATAGTAGGAAGCACGTCCATGGTGGCGCACGACCTGGCGGTAGTGCCAGTCCGAGTTCTCGAATACCTCGCGCAACTCATCGACTGGGGCGGAACGAGAGCCGAGCAGCACGAAGTTATCCTGCGGCCGTAGTGCAGACAGTCCGCGCACCAGATCGATCGAATATCTGTACTGACCTCCATGCGGGCCCAAGCGGTCGAGACCGGATACGTCGATGGCGATCCGGGGCCTGTCGATCGATGTCATGCGCGTGGAGTAAAGCTCCACTTAGCCCCCAGGAAGAGAGGGCCGTCGGTCGGCCGCGGCAGCATACCGGTACCCAGCAGATCGGCTGGCGCTATCTCGAACGAAATCGCGTCGCGGATGATGTCGAGGTCGTGCGACGGATCGCCGAAATCGCCAAAGTACAAGTCGAGCTGGTAGGTTCCCGGCATCAGCGGCAGGCGCTCGAACGCGCATGTCGCCTTTCCGTTTCGGATCGGGTCGTCGCCAATGCCCTGATTAGTCCACCGGTTGCTTACGCCGAATAGCGGCATCCCCTCAGCCGTCTTCAAGGTGATCCCGAGAATCGGCCGGATGGGATGCGGCGCGCTGAAGTCAACGACAACCTCAAGCGGCGCTCCCATACGCACGACATCAGTTTGCCCGTCGCCCTCGGAGCGCAGGCGTATCAACGTTGCCGTCGGAACCGAGCCGCCGAGGCGCCCGGAATGATCCGCGAGCGAGCGCACCCCGCCGTGACCGCGGATTTCGGCCGCCATGTAACGCATCACGATCTGCGCGGGTTCGCCCTTTGCCTCCAGGCGGCCCGAATTGATCAGCAGGCAGGAGCTGCACAGCGACTCGATCGAGGCCATGTTGTGGCTGACAAAAATTATCGTGCGCCCGGCGCGCGCGACGTCGCCCATCTTGCCCAGGCACTTTTTCTGAAAGGCGGCGTCGCCTACGGCCAGGACCTCGTCCACCAGCAGGATCTCGGGTTCGAGATGGGCGGCGACGGAGAAGCCGAGGCGTACGTGCATCCCGCTCGAATAATGCTTGACCGGCGTGTCGACGAACTTTTCGACTTCGGCAAAGGCCACGATTTCGTCGAACTTGCGCTGGATCTCGGCGCGCCGCATCCCGAGGATCGCACCGCTAAGGTAGATGTTCTCGCGCCCGGTAAGCTCGGCGTGGAAACCGGTGCCGACTTCGAGCAGACTCCCGACCCGGCCGTAGATTTCGGCGCGGCCGGCGCTCGGCTCGGTGATGCGCGAAAGCAGCTTGAGCAGCGTAGATTTGCCGGCGCCGTTGCGCCCGATGAGTCCGAGCACCTCGCCCGGCATCACCTCGAAGCTTACGTCGCGAAGCGCCCATACGTGGCGCTCGCCGGCGCGCGAGTTGTCGCCGCCCGCCCTGCCGGCGATCACGCTGCGCGCGAGCCGCACGGGCGCGGCAACCGAGCGCACGATGCTCTCGCGAAGCGTGCGGTATGCCTCGTCCCGCCCGAGGCGGTAGCGCTTGGAGAGTCCTTGCACCCGGACTATCGGCTGCATCGCATACGCCCGTGCTCGGCGTCAGATGACGTCGGCGAAGTCGCGCTCCATGCGGCGAAATGACCACGCCGCGAACGCCGCGCCTGCTAAGGTCAGCCCCGCGGCGACCGCGATCGCGACCCAGTCGAACGGCTTGTTGAGGAGCGCCGAGCGAAAGCCTCCGATGATCCCCGTCAATGGATTGAGCATCAGGAGCCAGCGCCAGCCGGCCGGCACGAAACTCGCGGGGTAGATGACAGGGCTTGCGAACATCCAGAACTGGAGCATGAAGGGCAGGACGTATTTGACGTCGCGATACTTGACGTTCATGCCCGCCATCCACATCCCGACCGCGCCGGCGAATATCGCGAGCAGCGCGACCAGCGCCGGGAACATAGCGATTCCCGCGCCTGGCGCGATCCCATAGCCCGCCATCATCGCGAACAGAACGACCGCGGCGATCGCGAAATCGACCAGTGCGGCGCCGACCGCCGCGCCGGGAATCACCATGCGCGGAAAATAGACCTTGGTCACGAGCTGCGCGTTGCCGACCACGCTCGAGCCGGCCTGGCCGACCGCGTTCTGGAAAAACTGCCACGGCACCAGGCCCGCGAAAGCGAAAACCGGGTAGGGCAGGCCGTCGGAGGGGACGTGAGCCAACCGGCCGAACAGCAGCGCGAAGACCACCATCATCAAGAGCGGCTGCAGCACCGCCCAGAGCGCGCCCAGCAGAGTCTGCTTGTAGCGCAGTTTGACGTCGCGCCAGGTCAGAAAATAGAGCAGCTCGCGATGCGTCCACAGCTCGCCGAGCGCATCCAGCAGCGAGCCGCGTCCGGCCTCGATCACGAAGTGCGCAGTGCGCGCATCCGGCTCGGCGGCAGGCGGCTCGTAGGCGGGAGCTTGCGCTTTTTGCGGGAGTGCTTCCAAGGATGCTCTATGAGATGGTCGGGCGACGCGCCGGATCAGCGGCGAGCCCGCCCGCCCCTAGCTTCGGCATTATGCCACACGCCGGTCGAGCGCTCAGCCGGTGGCTCCTGGGCCGGGCGCCGCTGCCGGCGCAGGAGGAGGCCCAGCTCACGCGGCGAAGCCGGAACGGCCGTTATCGCCATAGGCAACCGCACGGCCGCGATCGCGCTCGATAATCGCGACTATCTGCTCGGCCATCCGGCGCCAGGTATGCTCGCGCAAGGCCGCCGAAAAGGGACGAATCTTTTCGCGCCACGCCGGCGCCGCCTGGCGCCATCGCGTAAGCCGCGCGGCAAGGTCGGCGGGGTCTT
>DASXMQ010000287.1:0-6538 GCA_036495625.1 Binataceae bacterium (SeqCode)
TCGCCCGCTCGCCGCTCGACCGGCAGTATCTGATGGTAGGCCTCGTAAAGCACGGGCCGGATGAGATCGTTCATCGCGCCGTCGACCACGATGAAGCGTTTGACGTCCGTCTCCTTGACGTAAAGCACGCGTGTTACCAGCGCGCCGGCGTTGCCGACCATCACGCGGCCCGGCTCGATGATTAGCTTGAGTCCGAGTCCGCGCAGCGGCCCGAGCAGCGCGGCCGCGTACTCCGACGGCGGCGGCGGCTCTTCCTGATAAGGGATACCCAGGCCGCCGCCGAGGTCAAGATAGCGCAGCGCCAGGCCGCTTTCGCGGAGCGCCTTGACGATCGCCGCCACCTTGTTGGCCGCTTCGCTGAACGGCGAGGTGTCGGTTATCTGCGAGCCGATATGCGTGCTGAGCCCGACCAGGTCGAGATCGGGAAGCGCGCGCGCCTGGGCGTAGTATTCGTGCACCTGGGCGAGCGGTATGCCGAACTTGCTGTCGCGATGGCCGGTAGAGATATGTGGATGGGTTCCCGGGTCGAGGTCGGGGTTGACCCGGAGGCTGACCGGCGCGCGCCGGCGCATCCGCGCAGCGACGGCGGCTACCCGATGCAGTTCGGTGGCGGACTCGACGTTAATCATCAGGATGCCCGCCTCGATCGCGGCCTTCAGTTCTTCGTCGGTCTTGCCCACGCCGGAGAAAACGATCTTGCCCGGATCGGCCCCGGCCCTGATGCAGCGCATCAGTTCGCCCACGGACACGATGTCGAAGCCCGAGCCCAGCGCGGCGAAAAGCTTGAGCACGCTGAGATTGGAGAGCGCCTTCATCGCGTAGCAGATCAGATGGTCGGTGCCGGCGAAGGCCTCGTCCATGACCCGGTAATGGCGGCGCAGCGTGCGCGTGCTGTAAACGTAAAACGGGGTGCCGAAGCGCGCCGCGAGATCGGAAATTGCGACCTCCTCGGCGAACAGCCGATTATCCTTGTAGGCGAAGTAGTTCATGTGTGAGGCCGGCTGCGAGGCGTAATGCGTGCGCGGCCGGGGTAGCCATCGTTTCTATCACAGCCGCGCCGAATCGATAAACCCGGGGCGGGCGCGGCCTCCGCAGGCGGCGCTTAGTGCGCCGGCGTTGTCGGCTGCGCCATGCCGGACAACGGCGCGGGCGCCGGCAATTTGAAGTTCTCGGGCGTGACCGGCGGCGCGGGCATCGTGCGCGTACTCAGGGCGACGTTGGAGGGGTCGCTCTGGTAGCCGTCGGCGGTCTCGGCGATCATCGTGTAGCGATAGTTGTGGCCGATTTCCGCGGTGGTGTCGATATAGGCGAAGCGGCGCACTTTTTGAAAGCGTTCCTGGTCGGTAATCGGCAACTCGGCGAGATCGGTAAGCGAGCCGCCGTCTTCCGAGCGCAGCAGGCGGAAGCCCGCGAGATCTTTCAGCGCCTTGCCGCCGCTGTATTTCATCGGCCGGCTCCAGGTCAGCCTGATACCCTTGGGATCGGATTTGGCCGAAAGATCATTGACGCGATCCGGATGGACCAGCTCGGGCGCGACCGGGCGGCTCTTCGCCCCGCATCCGCACGCTATCGCAATCGCCATCACCGCCGCGGTCAGAATCCACCACCGCTTCATCAGTCTTCAATTCTCCTCAAATACCTGCGCATCGCCGCCGCCGCAGGGCCGCCGGGCAGGTTGCGCGCGTTAACGCTGCCCGCAGCGGTCAGGCCGCGCAAGACGTCCGCGTCGAAAGCGGCGCTGTGGCGCCGCAAGTCCGCGAGCGTGTACTCCTCGAGCGCGCGGCCGGCGGCGGACGCCTCGCGCACCAGCGCGCCGACGATCTCGTGCGCGCGGCGAAAGGCCACGCCGCGGAGCACCAGGTACTCGGCAAGATCGGTCGCGAGCGCAAAGCCGCCGGCCGCCGCATGCATCGCCGCCGCATCGAAGCGCAGCCGCGGCCACAGCGTCGCGAGCAGCCGCAGCGCCGGCTTCAACGTGTCGAGCGCGTCGAAGACGCGCTCCTTGTCTTCCTGCAGGTCGGAATTATACGCGAGCGGGAGGCCCTTTAGCACCGTCAGCATCGCCATCAGGTCGCCGATCACGCGGCCGCTCTTTGCGCGAATCAGCTCGAGCAGATCGGGATTCTTCTTGTGCGGCATCATCGAGCTGCCGGTGGAAAACTCGTCGGGCAGCGCGACGAAGCCGAACTCGGAACTGCTCCAGAGGATAATTTCCTCGGCCATCCGCGAGAGATGCACGGCCAAAAGCGCGGCGGCGGCCAGAAAATCGACGACGAAGTCGCGATCCGACACCGCGTCGAGGCTGTTCTCGGAGATGCGCTTGAAGCCGAGCTCGCGCGCGACCGCGTAGCGATCGATCGGCAGCGTGGTTCCCGCAAGCGCGCCCGCCCCAAGCGGCATCACCGCAGTGCGCTCGAGCGCCTGGGCGAAACGCTCGCGATCGCGTCCGAGCATCTCGACGTAGGCGGCCAGGTGATGCGCGAGCGTGATCGGCTGCGCGCGCTGCAGATGGGTATAGCCGGGCATCACGGTGTCGAGGTGGCGGCGGGCGAGCGCGACGAGCGTACGGCGGAGTCCGCCGACCAGCTCGATCATCTCGGCCAGTTGGTCGCGGAGATAGAGCCGCAAGTCGAGCGCGACCTGGTCGTTGCGCGAGCGCGCGGTATGAAGCTTGCGCGCCGGCGCGCCAATGCGTTCGGTCAGGCGGCGCTCGATCGCGAGATGGATGTCTTCGTCGGGTACCGCGAAGCGAAAGCGTCCGGAATCGATCTCGCGTTCGATCGCGCGCAGCCCGGCGAGGATTTTCCCGACCTCGGCCCGCCGCAACAGGCCCGTCCGCGCGAGCATCCGCGCGTGCGCGATCGATCCGCGGACGTCATGGCGATACAGGCGGCGGTCGAACGGCAGCGAGGCGGTGAAGGCTTCGACCTCGGGCAGCCGCGCGCGCGCGAAGCGGCCGCGAATGAGACCGGCGGGACCGCGCGCCGTCTCGGCGGCGGCGCTATCGGATAGCCTGGCGGAGGAGAGCTTTGGTCGGCTGGTTTTTTTCACTTTCAGTGGGGAGATCCCGAAGCACGATGCGGGTCAGGTTCGCGGGGCGGCGATCCGGCAGAAGCATCCGCGCGCCGCGCAGCTCGTCACGCCGCTGGGATGCGTGATGTGGACGTCCATCTTGTGATTGCACCGCGGGCACTTCTGGCCCGGACGCGGCACCAGCCGGGGCGTCGGACGCGAGGGCCTGAACTGAATCACCTTGCCCATGGCGGCGTCCGGGGCTAGCGGCTGCCCTCCGGTTTGGTGCGGTCCAGGCGCGCCAGCGCGCGCAGGCGCATCGAGTTCAGCCGGATAAAACCGTCGGCGTCGGCCTGCTGATAGCCGCCGGCCTCGTCGAAACTCGCGAGCGTCGGGTCATACAGCGAGTTGGGCGATTTGCGCCCGGCGATCGAGACACTGCCCTTGAACAGCTTCAGCCGGGCGACGCCGGTCACGCTCTGCTGCGCGCGATCGACCAGCGCCTGCATCGCCTCGCGCTCGGGCGCGAACCACTGGCCGTTGTACACCATTTCGGCATAGCGCGGCACCAGCGAGTCGCGCAGATGGAGCGTCTCGCGGTCGAGCGCGAGTTGTTCGACCGCGCGATGGGCGTGCAGCAGCATCGTGGCGCCCGGGCTTTCGTAAACCCCGCGCGATTTAATTCCGACGTAACGGTTTTCGACCAGGTCAACGCGGCCGATCCCGTGCTTTCCCGCGATCGCGTTGGCCTGCTCGACGAGCGTGGCCGGCGAGAGCCGATTGCCATTTATCGCGATCGGGTCGCCGCCTGCATACTCGACCTCGACGTACTCGTGCGCGTCGGGCGCATTTTGAGGCGAGACGGTGAGCCGGAACATGTCGTCGTAGGGTTCGCGCCATGGGTCTTCGAGGATGCCGCCCTCGTAGCTGATGTGCACGAGGTTGCGATCCATCGAGTAGGGCTTCTCGGCGGTGACCGGCACGGGAATTTTCTTCTCGGCGGCGTAGGCGAGCATGTCGGCGCGGCCGCGGAACGGCCATTGCGGATGGCGCCACGGCGCGACCACTTTGAGGTCGGGCGCGAGGCGCGCGAAGGTGAACTCGAAGCGCACCTGGTCGTTGCCTTTGCCGGTGGCGCCGTGGCCGACGGCGTCGGCCCCTTCGGCGCGCGCGATTTCGACCTGACGCTTGGCAATCACCGGACGCGCGATCGAGGTGCCGAGCAGGTAGTAGCTTTCATAGACCGCGTTGGCGCGCATCATCGGAAAGACGAAGTCGCGGGCGAACTCCTCGCGCAGGTCTTCGAGGTAGAGCTTGCTCGCGCCGGTCGCGAGCGCCTTCTGCTCCAGGCCGGCCGTTTCCTCGGCCTGGCCGACGTCGGCGCAATAGGCGACGACCTCGCAGCCGTAGAAATCGCACACCCAGCGCAGGATTACCGAGGTGTCGAGCCCGCCCGAATAGGCGAGCACCAGCTTTTTTATTTCCGCGGTAGCCACGCCGCCATCTTAAGGCATTCGCGCCCGCGCCTTAAGTGGTGCCCGAGGGCGCGACGGCGCCGATTATCGCCGGCCGCAACAGCCAGACCATCACCGCCTTTTGCGCGTGGAGGCGGTTTTCGGCCTGGTCGAGCACGAGCGAGCGCGGCCCGTCGAGCACGTCGTCGGTGATTTCCTCGCCGCGATGGGCCGGCAGACAATGCATCACGAACGCGCCGCGGCGCGCGTGCGCCAGAAGCTCGCGACTAACCTGGAAGGCCTTGAAATCGCGCCGACGCTGCGCCGCCTCTTTCTCCTGGCCCATCGAGGTCCAGGTGTCGGTGTAAACGACGTCGGCGCCGCGGACCGCCTCGATCGGATCGTGGGTCAGGATGCCGAACTTGCCCTGGCGCATCCGCCCGACGAATTCGCGCTGCGGATCGTAGCCGCGCGGGCATCCCAGGCGCAGCTCGAAGCCGGCGAGCGCAGCCGCCTCGATCCAGCTCTGGGCGAGGTTGAAGCCGTCGCCGACATAGGCGACGGTGAGTTTGCCCAGGTCGCCGAAGCGCTCGCGCAGGGTCAACAGGTCGGCCAGCAGCTGGCAGGGATGGAGCAGGTCGGTGAGTCCGTTGATCACCGGCACGGTGGCTTCCAGAGCCAGCTCGACGCATGTCGCGTGAGCGAAGGTGCGAATCATGATGAGATCGACCCAGCGCGACAGGTTGCGCGCCACGTCCTTGACCGACTCGCGCTCGCCGATCCCGATATCCTGCGGGGCAAGATAGATGGCGTGGCCGCCGAGCTGCGCCATCCCGGTCTCGAACGTGATCCGCGTGCGCAGCGAGGGCTTCTGGAAGATCATCGCGAGCGTGCGGCCGCGGAGATAGGGATGCTCGAGGCCCGCGCGGAGTTCCTGCTTGAGCCGCGCCGCCAGCGCCAGCAGTCGTGCCAGTTCGTCGGGCGTGAGCGAGGCGAGATCAAGCAGGTCGCGCTTGGCGCGCCGCGCGCTCCGATTGCGCGGCGCGACGGCGGAGCGGGCGGGCCGGCGCTGTGCGCTGCCCGTGGTCATGCGTTGCCTTTCAGGGCCTGGCGTTTCATGACCTGGGGCTTGCCGGCGCGGGCGGCGCAGCGGCAAGCGCGCGCTCGATTATCTTGAGCCCGGCGTCGGCCTCGTCGCGCGTGAGCGTGAGCGGCGGCAAGAGCCGCAGCACGTTCTCGGCCGTGGCGTTGACCAGCAGCCGCTCGCGTATGCACGCCTCGGTCGCGCTCTTGGCTTCGCCGCGAAGCACGATACCGATCATCATGCCGAGCCCGCGCACTTCGGCCACTCGCGGGCAGCTTTTGGCGAACGCGCGCAGCCGCTCGAGCATATAGCCGCCGACGCCGGCCGCGTTCTCGAGCGCGCCGTCCTGCTCGAGCGTGTCCAGCACGGCGCACGCCGCAGCGCAGGAGACCGGATTGCCGCCGAAGGTCGAGCCGTGACTGCCCGGCGTGAGGCTCTGCGCGATCTCGCTCTTCGCTATCATCGCGCCGATCGGCAAGCCGCCGCCGAGCGCCTTGGCGAGCGTCATGATGTCCGGCTTTACCCCGGCATGCTGCCAGGCAAAGAGCTTGCCCGTGCGCCCGATCCCGGTCTGCACCTCGTCGAGGATCAAAAGGATTTTGCGCCGGTCGCAAAGGTCGCGCACGCGCTTGAGATAGTCGGGACGCGGCATGACCACGCCGCCTTCGCCCTGGATCGGTTCGATCATGATCGCGGCGGTTTCGTCGTGGACGGCCTTGTCCAGCGCGTCCACGTCGTCGTACGGGACGAGGCGAAAGCCCGGCAGCAGAGGCTGGAAGCCGATGTGGTATTTCTCCTGGCCGGTCGCGCTGAGCGTGCCGAAAGTGCGGCCGTGAAACGAGCCGAGCGTGGAAACGACCTCGAAGCGGCCGGCGCCGCGATCGTGACCCCAGCGGCGCGCGAGCTTGAGCGCGGCTTCGTTCGCCTCCGCGCCCGAGTTGCAGAAGAACAGCCGCCCGTCGCCGAAATGGCCGCACAGCCGCGCCGC
>DASXMQ010000288.1:0-10037 GCA_036495625.1 Binataceae bacterium (SeqCode)
CGGGCGCGATAACTGTCGGGGGCAGCGCGACGGTAAATTCCGCGTGCGGTTTGTACGACAACTCGACTAGCTCTTCAGCCCTTACCGTAAGCGGAGGCGGGACGATTACCGCCCCACTGGTCGGTGTGGCGGGCGGAACGAGTATCAACGGCGGCGGCAGTTCGCCGCCCTCGACCGGTATCGCACAGTTCGGCGATCCGCTGGCCTATATCGCGGCTCCGGATATCGGCAGTAATCCGTGTTCCGGCGGCTATCACACGCAGAATATCAGCGGGCCAATCACCGCACCGCAGACGTACTGCGGAGGCATCCATATCAACGCTGGCAACACGGTCAGTTTCGGTTCCGGCCTGTACGTCATCGACGGCGGCGGGATCACGATCGACGGCGGCGCCACGGTCAGCGGGTCGAACGTGACTTTCTATTTGACCGGCGGCAACGGCAACGGCAGCAACGCATCGAACTATTCCGGCGTTACAATCAACAGCACCGCAACCGTAAACCTGAGCGCGCCGTGCACCGCGTCGGGCGGCGACATCGCGGGGATGCTCTTCTTCCAGGACCGCTCGATCACGAATGGGCACGCAACTTCGATCAACGGCAGCGCCAGTTCGACCTTTAGCGGCGCGATCTATTTTCCAACAACTCCGCTCGCCTATGCCGGTAGCACCGGGGCCAACATGTTCACGCTGCTGGTCTCCGACACGATGAGCTTCCTCGGCAATTCCACCGTGGGCAACAACTTCAGCTGTCTCGCCAACGGATCGCTGATCAAGGACGCGGCACTGGTTCAGTAGAGGAGGAAAATACGGTGAGTAGATTGCGGAAATTTTCCAGCGGACAAGGCGCGACCGAGCTGGCTCTGGCGCTGCCGTTAGTCGTAGTCCTGCTCTTCGTCGTCTGTCAGTTCGCCCGCGTGTTCTACGTGGCGATGGGCGTCGCCAGCGCGGCCCGGGCCGGCGTGCAGTACGGGGCGCAGAGCTATGTGAAGGCCATCGACACCAGCGGGATGAACGCGGCGGCGACCAGCGACGGCAGGAATATACCGGGACTAACGGCCTCCTCGACCCATTTCTGCATGTGCGACGGCAATCAGTGCAGTCCCACGCAGAGCACTCCTTGCATCGTTTCCTGCAGCGCGCCGCCCTCTACATGCACCGAGCCGAAGGTTTTCGTTAAGGTAACCACCACCGCAACCTTTCAGACGGGAGTCAGTTGGGGTCTTCCGAGCACCATCCCGCTGAGCTCGATCGCGGTGCTGCAGGCACAGAAGGGTACGTCATGAAATCGCGCGCCCGGATCGATGCGCGAGGCCGCCTGCGCGGATGGCTGCGTGGACAGACCTATGCGGAATTCATGATGGTCGTGCTGCCGACGATATCGCTCATTTTCGGCGTCTTCAGCTTCGCCATGATCATCTACACCTACAGCTTCCTCTCCAATTCCGCGCGCGACGCCGTCCGCTATGCGATCGTGCACGGCTCGAAGAGCTCGTCGCCCGCAACCGCCGACACGCTCCAGACCTACGTGCGTAACGAGGCAAAGGACATCAATCCCAGCTCGATTACGGTCACTTCCTGCTGGAACCCTCAAGCGCCGCCCAACCAGTGCCCCGGCGCGACCGGCAACAATGCGCCGGGCAACGTTGTGAGCGTCAGCGTCTCGTACAGTTATCATCCACTTTACCCCTTCAGCGCCGTCACCCTGCCGCTGACGAGTTCGGCGCAGATGGTCATCGACTACTGATCGGACAACCGACCGGCACCCTCCTTTGCGCCCCCGCACACGTCGTCGCTTGCGGGGGCTTTTCTTTTCGCGCGATTTTCTGCGACAAACTTGATCCGAGAGGCGCGGGCTTTCGTCCGTTCACGAGTCGCGGGACGATGTCGACGGCGGGGCCTCGATTTCACGCGGGAGAGACCAAGTCATGGCGGAATATATCGAGGTAGAGCAGGCGCGGCCGATGAGCGGGCTAAGGGTGGTGCTGACGCCCGGGGTGCCGGGTCCCTGGAGCGAGGCAGCCAAGGGCATCCTGTTCGTCAAGAAACTCCCCTACGCAAAAGTGCGCCAGGAGTTGGGCGGCGCGAATCGCGCGCTGCTCGATTGGACCTCCCAGGCGAGCGCTCCCGTGATGGTCTGGAATCACGAATGGCCGCGCAGTATATGGGCCGACCAGCTCAACTTGGCCGAGCGGCTCCAGCCGAATCCGCCGCTGATTCCGGACAAGCTCGAGGATCGCGCCCTGATGTTCGGCTATGCCAACGAAATATGCGGCGAGAACGGATTCGGCTGGTCGAAGCGACTGATGATCATTCATCAGGGCCTCGCCAATCCCGACGAAGCCGGCCGCCGGCTCTTTACCTACCTCGCCGAGAAGTACGGCTATGACAGGGCCGCGGCCGCGGCCGCACCGGCGCGTCTGGTGGGAATCCTGCACGCGCTTACTGCGCGGCTGGAGCAGCAGCGCGCTCGCGGCAGCCGCTTCTTCGTCGGCGATGCGCTGAGCGCGCTGGATATTTACTGGGCGACTTTTGCGGCGCTGATCGATCCGCTGCCCGACGAGCTATGTCCGCTGTCGCCGGGGTTCCGGCGCGTTTACACCAACACCGATCCGGACATCAAGCAGGCCACGGCGCCGATCCTGCTGGAGCATCGCGACTTCATCTATCGCAGCTTTCTCCAGCTGCCGGTGGATTTCTAAGCCGCCCGCGCGGCGCCCGCCGCCGCGCGAAGACGTCAGGACTTGAGCTCAGGAATCGAGCGCGAGCAGCGCGTCGCGCACGCGCGCGCTTTCGGCGAGCAGCGCGTCGAGCATCGCGCGCGCCCCGGCGAGCGCGCCGCCCGCGCCGAGCGTTTCCAGGCCGCCGCACAACTCGTCGAGGCGGGCTGCGCCGAAATTGGCCGCGCTGCCGCGCAGCGCATGGGCTTGCAGCGCAAGGCCGCGCGCGTCCGCGCGGTCGATCGCGTCGCGCATCGCGCCGAGCCGCGCAGGAAGGTCGGCGACGAAAAGATCGATCATTTCGCCGACCACGGACTCCTTGCCGGGCATCGAGCGGCGCAACCGATCGATCCGCGCGAGGCTGATGACCTCGGCGCCGGCCGCCTTGGCGGCGCCTGAATCGGCGCGCTCGCTATTGCTGCTCGCCCGGTTCATCGCCGCGCGCCTGACCGAACGATTCGTTGCCTAGCCGCCGCATGAAGCGGTAGAGCGTCGCGCGGCCGATACCAAGACTGCGCGCCGCCTCGGCTCGATTGCCCTTCGCCTTCGCCAGCGCCCGCGCGATTCGCTCGCCCGCCGCCTTGTCGAGATATTCGCTAAGCCCCACGTCGCCGCTTTCTTCCAGGGCGGCGGCGCGGCGCGCGCGCAGCTCGGCCTCGTTCAGCGCCGGCGCGGCAACCGCATTGTCGGTGCGGGTCTCGCTCGCGGGATGGGCCGGTAGCGCGCCTCCGACCCGATCGAGCATCAGGTCCGCGGACGTGATGGCGTCGGTGCGGGTGAGCACCACGGCCCGCTCGATCGCATTTTCAAGCTCGCGCACGTTGCCCGGCCACGAATGCCGAAGCAGCATATCCGCGGCCTCGGCGTCGAGCGTCATGTGACGGCCGGTCTCGGCCGCCATCCGGGCGAGACCGGCGCGCGCCAGCGGCAGAATGTCCTCGCGCCGCTCGCGCAGCGGGAGGAGCTGAATCGGGATCACGTTGAGGCGGAAGTAAAGGTCTTCGCGAAACTGGCCGGCAGCGACCTTGTTCTTGAGCGAGCTGTTGGTTGCCGCGACTACGCGCACGTTTATCCGTCGCGGTTCCGCACCGCCGACCCGCAGCACTTCGCTCTCCTGCAGCACGCGCAACAGTTTGGCCTGGAACTCGGGGCTGATGTCGCCGATCTCGTCCAGCAAGAGCGTTCCGCCCGACGCCCGCTCGAAGCATCCCTGGCGCGCCGCGACCGCGCCGGTGAAGGCGCCCTTTTCATGGCCGAACAGCTCGCTTTCGAGCACGCTCTCGGCAAACGCCTTGCAATTCACCGCGACGAACGGCCGCCCGACCCGGTCGCTCCAGTAATGGACCAGCCGCGCAATCAGCTCCTTGCCGGTGCCGCTCTCGCCTTCGATCAACACCGTCGAGTGGCTGGCCGCGATCCGCCGCACCAGTTCCATCAGTCTGCGGCTCTCGATACTTTCCGCGATCACCGCGTCCGGGCCGAAGCGCCCGGACAATTCCTGGCGCAGCGTGTTGTTCTCATGCTGGAGCTGATCGAGTTCGAGCGCGCGCCTGACCCGCGTTTGCAGCTCGATGACCTCGACCGGCTTGGTAACGTAGTCGAACGCGCCCCCATGCATCGCCGTCACCGCGGCCGAGATGCTGCCGAAGCGGGTGACCAGGATTACCGGCAGCTTGGGAGCGCGGCGATGCAACTCGGCGAGCAGCTCGTTGCCCTCCATGTTCGGCATCATGATGTCCGAGATCACCAGGTCGGCGGGGCGCCGCTCGAAGGCGGCCAGCGCCTCGCGCCCGTCGCTGCAGATTTCGATCTCCCGCGCGGGGTCGCTGAGCGCTTGCTCGAACAGGCGCTGGTCAACCGGATTGTCTTCAACGATCAGTATTCTGTGCATAACGGTGTCTTGAACGGTCGGATTTGATGGCGCGTCCTGCTCCCTGGCGCGCCCCCCGTCTCAAAACAGGAGCAACTTTCAGACCGCGACCCACAATCGTGTGCGAAATTGAGAAAGTGGTCTCAGAGAACGGCTTATCTGGGCGCAGACGTGCGAGTGCCCTACGCGAGAGACGGATTATTGGCGCTCAGCGGACAAAAGCATGACGGAGACGCGCAGCGCGCGCTCAACCCCGCGGCTCGGAGCACTGCAAGCGCGAGGCTAACTGCGAGGCCCGGCGCCTCGCCGCTACCTTCCGCCTCGCTGGCCGCCTTCCCCCCGCTAGCGCATCCGTTTGATGATCTCGCGCGAAAACGTGCGCAGCGTGGTTTGATTGTCCATCACTGGCTGGATCGCGACCTGGTGGATGCCCGCCTTCTTCATCGCGTGAATCGAGTCGATAATCTCCTCGCTCGTGCCGGTAAGCGTGGTCGCGCGAATCATCCGCTCGGTCACCAGCGCCTCGTGCTCTTTGCGAAAACCGCGGAGATACCCCGCGTAGAGCTTCAGATGGCGCGTCTCGGCCGGTTCGTTCTCGACCTTGTATGCGGCAGCGAACCTGGTGATGTCGTCGCGCAGGTCGGGCGGCAGCGCATTCTTGTCGGTCGCGGCCAGCGCAAAGATATTCGACGACGAGGAGACGAACGGCCCCACCGCGCGCCGCACCGCGCTCGATTCGAGCTTCTGGCCCGGGCGCGTCAGATGAAAGGCGGTCATGCAGAGCGTATAGATGCTCGAGAGTTTGCGGCCTGCGCGCTCGGCGCCGGCGCGCACGCTATCCATCGCGAAGTTGATGAGGCTCGGCCCGACCGCCCCGAAGAGGATCAGGCCGTCGGCGACCTCGCCCGCCATCTCGAGGCTCCGCGTGCCGCTCGCTGCGACATAGATCGGCACCTTCTTGCGGATGTTGACGTAGCCTGCTCCGGGATTGAGGAACTTGATCATCCGATGGCGCTCGCCTTCGTGATAGGGGACGGTCTCGCCCTTGAGCAGGCCGCGGCAGATCTCGATGTGCTCGCGCATCTGATCGACTCGCGCGGCGGGCATCCCGAGCGTGCGCCGCGCGGTGTTGCCGGTGCCGATGCCGAGCACGACGCGGCCGGGCGCGAGCGCGTTGATCGTCGCGATCGCGCAGGCGGTGACGGGCGCAATCCGCGAGAGCGGATTGGTCACGCCGGGTCCGATGATGAGCCGACGCGTGTTGACCGCGCAGAGCGCGAGCGCGGCATAAACGTCGCTCCCGAGCATCTGCGAGTCGTAAAGCCATCCGTGCGAGAAGCCGAGGCGCTCAGCCGCCGCGGCGTCCTTGTAGGCGTCGGGGCTCGCGAAGAAGACACATCCGAAATCCATCTTGCACCTCGTCGGTGTCGTTGCCGGTTTCGCCGGCCAGGGCACACGTCAGCGGAAATCGGCTCCCGGAGCAGGCGTGCTCAGAGCCCGGCCACGTGCGGCCGGACGTCGCGCGCGAACAACTCGAGCGAACGGCGGGCCTTGGCCGGATCGAGCCCGGGCAGCGGCGTCGCCATGATGAAATGCGTGCAGGCGTACTGGCGGCTGAAGGCCTTGAATTTCGCGATGCAGTCATCCGGCGTGCCGACCATCATGTGCTCGGCATACGGCGACGTGCGCAGGTCTTCGGGGCGTTTCAACTCCCACACCGCCTTGTCGCCGGCGACGTCGTTGGCTTCGCCGAGCCACTGCGCATACTCGCCCATCATATAGTGCAGATGGTCCTGGATGTCGTGCCAGGCGCGGTCGGCCGATTCGGCGACGTACACGACCCGCAGCTGCGCGATCGAAAATTTCGCCGGGTCGCGCCCCAGCAGCTTCAGTTCGTCGCGATAAGGGATTGCGGGGTCGGGCCCGAGCGTAGCCAGCAGATGATGACCCAGGCGGGCCGCGCGGCGGGCGGCCTTGTCGGTCCGCGCGCCGATCCAGATCGGCGGATGAGGCTGCTGCACGGGCTTCGGATAGAGCGCCATCGCTTCGACCTGGTTGAACTTGCCCTCGAAGGTGACCTGCTCGTCGGTCCACAGCCGTCGGATCAGCTCGACGCCCTCGGCCAGACGCGCCGAGCGCTCCGGACGCGGCAGTTTGAAAGCCGCGAACTCCTCGGCGCGGTAGCCCTGCCCGATCCCGAGGTCGAAGCGCCCGTTGGAGAGGATATCGACGCAGACCGCGTCCTCGGCGACGCGCACGGGGTTATGGAACGGCAGCAGCAGCACGAACGTGCCGATGCGAATCTTTTTGGTCCGCGCCGCGATCGCCGCCGCGGTCGGCAGCACGGCCGGATTGTAGCCGTCATCGACGAAATGATGCTCGGTCAGCCACAGGTTGTCGTAGCCGAGTTCGTCGAGCATCGTGGCCTGGTCGAGCATCGCGGCGTACAGCTCCGGATACGGCCGCCGCCACTGTTTGGGATTGCGAAAATCGTACATCACGCCGAACTTCATCGCGCTGCCCTCCTTCGCGGTTCGGGTACCGCATCCTGTCTAGACTTTATTGCCGGATGAGGCAAAGGGTTTGTCGCTTTTTTGACCGGCGCCGCGGCGCGTGGATCGCGTTTGCTCCGGGAGGCGGCGGATTCCGTCCGCGGCGCTTGCGCCACGGCCCGCAGTGGAGCATAAAACATCCTCAGGTACGAACGTGGCAATCGTCCTTCCGCTCCAACGACGGCGGCAACAGGCCGAAACCAATCCGCATTCGGCGGAGGCTTTCTGGCGCAAATCGATGGTGCCGGTGTCGATCGCGATGGGCGTCATCATCGTGACGGCCGTCGCCACGCTGACCATTGGCGTAAAGACGGGATGGCTCGGCCACGACTCGGAGAAGTGGGTGCTGGTGGGGGCGCTGGTATCGGTCATCGGGCTGACCAAGATCGTGATTGCCAACATGTTTTTCTTTCTCCTGATGCAGGACGAGGCGCGGATCGATCCGCGCCTCGCGCCGCCGCCGCCGACTCCCGGCATACGTGCAGCCCGCGAGACGCGTCCGCTGCGCACGCCGCAGCGCGCACTAGCGGCCCCGCGGCCGCGGCGGCGCCCCGACCGCCGCAAGCGGAGCGCGACCCTGTCGGGCGGATAGCGCGGCGGGCCGCGCAACCGCGCTCGTTGGATTGCCCGCGGACCTCTCTTAAGTGTCTGCCGCCAACCGTCGCCGCGCCGCCGAATAATGACTACCGAACTGCGAGCGGACGAACTTGAGCTTGCGCGTTACGTACAGCGCGGCGACACGGTGGTTTGGGCGCAAGGGGCGGCGGAGCCGCTGACGCTCTCCGAGACGCTGGTCGCCGAGCGCCGCGCGATCGGCCCGATCACGGTTTTTCTCGGCCCCGGATACTCCGAGACGCTGCAGCCGGAGCATGCCGATTGCCTGCGGTTTCTCGGCATGAGCGCGATCGGCACGCGGCGCCGGCTGATCGACGCGGGCGTGCTGCGGCTCATCCCGCTCCAGCTTTCCGACGTGGAGACGCTCTTCGACACCGGCATCCTGAAGGCCGACGTCGTGATGCTGCATCTGGCGCCGCCCACCACCGACAGCGGCGGCGAGTACAGCATGGGCCTCGTCAACGACTACCTGAAGATCGCGATGCGCCGCGCGCGCACGGTGATCGCCCAGGTCAACGATCGACTGCCGTGGACCTACTCCGACGAGCGGCTCGACATGTCGCGGGTGGACTATATCGTGCGCAGTTCGCGTCCGCCGATCGAGCATTCCACGCGCGAGCCGAGCGCGGTGGACAAGAAGATCGCGCACCGGGTCGCCGAGCTGGTGCCCGACGGCGCGGTGATCCAGATGGGGATCGGCGCGATGCCCTGCGCGATCCTCGACGCCCTGCACGGCCATCGCCGGCTCGGGCTCCATTCCGGGATGGTCAGCGACGCGGTGGTGGATCTGATCAAGTCGGGCGCGGTGACCAACGAGACTAAGCCATTCCATCGCGACGCGAGCGTGACCGGCACGCTGCTCGGCACGCGCAAGCTTTACGACTTCGCCCATCGCAACCCGGTGCTCCGCCTGGTGCCGCTCAGCGTGACGCATAACGTCGAGATGCTCGCGCGCATCGATGGCTTCGTCTCGCTCAACTCCGCGATCGAGGTCGACCTGAGCGGCCAGGTCAACGCCGAGGTCGCGGGCGGAACTTATATCGGCGCGGTCGGCGGACAGGTCGATTACGTGCGCGCGGCGCGGCGCTCGCGCGGCGGGAAATCGATCATCGCGCTGCCGGCGACGGCGCGCGGTGGCAAGGTCAGCCGGATCGTCGCCGCGCTGAACGATCCGATCGTGACCACGGCGCGCTCCGACGTCGATATCGTGGCGACCGAGTACGGCGCGGCGCATCTCCGCGGCATCAGCCTCGACGAGCGCGCGCGCCGCCTCATCGCGATCGCCCATCCGGACTTTCGCGAGGCACTCGAGCGCCATGCGCGCGCGGCCTTCGGCCGGATCTACTGAGCCCGCTCTCATGACCCAACCATCGATGACTAATCAATTCTGCACGGCCAATTCCCGGCGAGGTACGCGCCCATGAAATATGGCACCTTCATCACGAAGCAGCGCGGCGAGGCGATCGCTGCCGACGTGCGCGCGGCCGAGAGCCTGGGTTTCGAGTCGGCGTGGATCGCCGAGCATCTGATCATGCCCGTGAACCAGACCTCGGCGTATCCCTACACGCCCGACGGCCGTTTCCTGGTGCCGCCCGACGCACCGTTTCACGGTCCGTTGCTCGCGCTCGCCTACGTCGCCGCGTTGACCACGAAAATCCGCCTCGCCACCGGCATCTTCGTCCTGCCGCTGCGCAACGCCTTTACGACCGCCAAGGCGATCGCCACGCTCGACCAGCTAAGCCAGGGCCGCGTCATCTTCGGCGTCGGGATTGGGTGGCTTCGGGAGGAGTTCGAGGCGGTCGGGATGAAATTCGAGGATCGGGCGCTGCGCACGCGCGAGTATCTCGAACTGATGATCGAGCTGTGGAGCAAGAGCGACCCCATTTACAAGGGCAGGACGATTTCGACCGCGGGGATGAAGTTCATGCCCAAGACCGTCCAGCAGCCGCATCCGCCGATCGTTTTCGGCGGTACCAGCGAGCCGGCGCTCAAGCGCACGGTGCGCCAGGGCGACGGATGGTACGGGATCGCGCACAGCCTCGACGAGGCGCGGACGCAGATCGCGAAGCTGCGCGAATTCGCGCGCGCCGCCGGGCGCACGCTGCCGATCGAGATCACGCTTAGCCTGCGCACGGGCAAGCCGCTCAGCGCCGACGATGTCCGCCGGATGGCCGAGATGGGAGTCGATCGCACGCTCGCGGGGCTTCCGATCAGGGCGCTCGAAGGCGCCGATCTCGAGCGCTTCCGCGCCGAAATCATGGACAAGGTGTAGCGAACGTTG